>CAYMHL010000015.1:16579-25070 GCA_964390205.1 uncultured Marinobacterium sp. | reverse complement strand
CAGCTGCTGACGACGCAGTTCGGCCTCGGCTTCAAGGCGGGCCTGATCGCGCAGACTGTTGAGCTTGTCGCGACTGATCCGGTGTACTGCCTTGTCACGGCCGCGACTGGCGCGCTGAACCTGCTCCAGCAACTCGGCATCTTCGATGCGCTGCGCGGCTTCCTTGCGGATGTTGGCCAGCCGGGCATGCAGGGCAATCTGCAGCAGCACGGATTCGTCGCTGATGGCGTCGAGAGTATCGGTTTCCAACTGGGCATTGTTGGTATTGAGGATGATCTGCGTGCGTGCCGAATCGTCGTTGATCAGCTGCAGCAGCTGACACAGCCCCTGGGCATCCTCATTGCCGTTGAGGCATTCACTGACACGAATCCCAGCCTGTTCACGGACCTCCGCATCATCAGACTGGCGCAGCACGGTCAGCAGGGAATGGGTGTCGGCCAAGCGGCGAACGGCTTGCAGGCGAACCTGACGGCTGCTGTCGCTCAGGGCCAGCTGGCACAGAATACCGGCCTGTTCCGGGTGGTCCGGACGCAGTTTGCCAACGGCAGACACACGTACGTCCGGATTGGAATGACGCCACTTGGGCTTGAACAGGTTTGCAAACATCAGTCACCACTACCAGAGGAGAGTCCCGACATCATCTATCGACAATGAACGAGGGGCCGCTATTCTACCGGGCCGCGCCGTGCAAGGAAACGCCTTGACAGCTGCTGAATACGGACAATGTTCTGCGCCAATACTGATTCAGATGCTCAAATCAACATGTTGGACGGTACCAACCCGGCTATCCTCAGATAGGAAAATACTGCTGGAACGGATCACTCCAAGACGGTTTTCGGTCATGCCTGCGCCCAGTGAAAACTCGGTATCCGTGGCATTGAGCCAGATGGCACCGATATTCGCGCTGCCCAGTGTGACTAGCGAGCCCTTGCCCTCTGCACCCGGCGACCAGAGGCGCAAACGGTCAAACACAGGGTCGCCGGCATCGATAAAGCCGTTGCCGTCAGCATCAAATTCGGCCAGTTCGGCAAAACCGTTGCCGCTGCGTGCACCGAACAGTTCCGAACCGTCGTTGATATGCCCATCGTTATTGCTGTCCAGAGCGAGAAAAGCCCGGTTGCCGGCAAGCATTGGTACCTGGTCCTTCAGGCCATCCAGGTCCAGATCGAATTCAAAGCGTGTCTGACTGAGCTGGGCAGCATCGCCATCAAAGTTGATGACCAGCGGGTCGGAAAGGCGGGCCCCTGTGCGCAGGATTTCATGTTCCTCCTGAGTGACCGAGCGAGCCATTTGTAGTGACAGGCTGATATCGATGCGGCGGCCGTCGCGGGTGATCACCTCACCGCGGGCCTCAAAGTGTGTGGCCTCCCGTTCATTGATGCGCAGGTGACGCTGATATTCAAGTCCCAGCTCAGGTTCGCTCGCCGGCTGGGGTGCCGATGACGGTTGTTGCATCGTTTCGACACCGCCGGCGTCGGCTGAGCGCAGCATTGACATATCCACCAGCTGTAGACGAATTTCCTTGCCGGTAATCGCCTTGTGCAATCGGCTGATTAAATCCAGTTTGAATTGATCTTCGGCTTC
The DNA here is from genome assembly GCA_964390205.1 of uncultured Marinobacterium sp. Taxonomy (GTDB): domain Bacteria; phylum Pseudomonadota; class Gammaproteobacteria; order Pseudomonadales; family Balneatricaceae; genus Marinobacterium. The sequence continues at coordinate 23,486 of CAYMHL010000015.1, read as the reverse complement.
AAGGCGCAGCGCGAAAGGGGCTTCTGTTGCTGTGGCTGTTGCTGTGGCACTGGCCTCGGCCGGAATCGTTTGCGCCAGGGCCTGCGCCCGGGTCTCTGCCGGCACATTGTCGCTGCGGTCATTCTGGCCCATGGATGCGGAGTAGGTCAGCCATTCATGCCGCTCGCTCTGGCTGACATCCACCAGTGTATCCACTTGCCGCATGCCGCTCACGGTGTCCTGACTGACACGGGCTATGCGCAACTGCTCCTGTTGCTCTTCACTGCGGTTATAGTTGCGCTCGCTGGCAAGCTGGAGGCTGTGACTTTGAATCTGCATGATCGTGACTCCTCGAGTGGCAGGAGCCGTATCGGCCAATATCGGTGAAAGTTTAGTCAGATGTTCTCAGGCGGGTATTAGCTCCACCTCGCCATCGAGGTAGACCCATTGCCCGGATTCGCGCTCAAAACGGGAGCGTTCATGCAGAATTGCATTGCCTTCCGGGCTTTCGAACGCCGCCTTGAATTCCACTATTCCGCTCTGATCATCCTTTTGCCCGGCCTGGGTATCGATAATGTCCAGCCCAGTCCAGGTGGTGATCTGAGTCTGCTCAGTCAGCAGTTCGGCGTCCTGAGGCGTGCGCATGCGGGCAGCGGTGGTATTGATCAAATAGTCGACCGCGCCCAGGGCAAAGGCGGTGTAGCGCGAGCGCATCAGTGCCTCGGCGGTGGCTGCCGGCTTGCGCCCGGTTATGGCCGGCTCGCAGCAAAAACTGAATGGCTTGCCCGAGCCGCAGGGGCAGCGGGTGTCCAAATCCTTGTCGTCGGTCAGCATAAGATGATCCAGAAAGGTTGAAATGTTAATCTGACAATCAACAACGATCTAACCATTCCCCTTACGAAAAGTCGAGACTGAGAACTGATGGCGGGCGAGCAGAACGAAACCTTTTACTGGCATGATTACGAAACCACCGGCATTGATCCGGCTCGAGATCGCCCGCTGCAGTTTGCCGGTATTCGCACCGATGCCGATTTCAACATAATCGGCGAGCCACTGATGCTGTACTGCCGTCCGTCAGAAGATGTGTTGCCCCATCCACAGGCGTGTCTGGTGACCGGTATTACACCGCAGACAGCGCTGAAGGAGGGTGTCAGCGAAGCGGAATTCATCGCCCGCATCCATGCCGAGCTGGCGCAGCCGGGCACCTGTGGCGTGGGCTACAATAGCCTCAGGTTCGATGACGAAATCACCCGTTATACGCTGTACCGCAACTTCTACGATCCCTATGCGCGGGAGTGGCAGAACGGCTGCTCGCGTTGGGACATCATCGACATGCTGCGCCTGACCCGGGCGCTGCGCCCCGAAGGGATTGTCTGGCCCGAATATGAAGATGGCCGTCCCAGTTTGCGGCTGGAAGATCTGACCCGTGCCAATGGCATTGATCATGGCCATGCCCACGATGCCCTCTCTGATGTCTACGCTACCATTGCCGTGGCCAAACTGATCAGGGAACGTCAGCCGAAGCTGTTTGATTTTGTGCTGCGCAACCGTGGCAAGCGCGCCGTACAGGCGCAGCTGGACGTGGTCAGGATGAAACCGGTGCTGCATGTATCCTCGAAATACCCGGCCGAGTGGGGCAATGCCGCCATTGTGGCGCCTGTTGCCAATCATCCGAGCAATCGCAACAGCACCCTGGTGTGGGATCTGCGCGAAGATCCGACGCCGCTGTTTGAGCTCAGCGTGGATGAACTGCGCACCCTGATCTACACCCGTCATGATGAGCTGCCGGCCGGTGCGCCGCGTATTGCGCTCAAGCAGGTACAGGCCAACAAATGTCCGATTATCGCCCCTGCGGGCATGCTGACCAGGGTGGAGGCCGATCGTCTGTCAATCGATGGCGATACCTGTCGTCGCCATCTGCAGATGCTGCGTAATGAAACTGGAGTGGCGGCAAAAGTGGCCGATATCTTTAATGACGGCGGTCCCCGGTCGGATGGTGACCCCGATCATATGCTCTACAGCGGCGGTTTTTTCTCCGATCATGACCGCGCCTTGATGGAGCAGGTCCGCACTGCCGAACCTATGGCGCTGGCTGAGCTGGATCTGCCGTTCCAGGACGTGCGCCTGGAAGAGATGCTGCTGCGTTACAAGGCACGCAACTTTGAATACACGCTGAGCGAAGATGAAGCCCAGCGCTGGGAAGAGTACCGCAGCCGCAAGCTGCTGCAGGGAGAGGGGGGCTGTTACAGCCTGCCGGACTTGTTCAAGGATCTGAACGCGCTTGCTCAGGATCCGCAGCTGCCGGATCGCGACCGCCACATACTGGAGGAACTGGCGCTTTATGCCGAGTCTATTTACCCGGGAGAGTATTTCTAAGCTGGGGTGTCTCGCCTGCATCGGTCTGCTGGGGTTCACTCAGACACCGTTTCTGATGGCGGCCGAACCCATTGCCTACGAGGTAACCCCGGTTGATCGCTTTTCCTCTGGCCGTGTGCATGGTCGCGATGTGTATGAAGGCAAGGGACGGGGTGATCAGGATTGGGAGCCGATGCATGAGGTGCGCTTTGCTGACCACGACCGGCAACAGCCGCCGGTACAGGTCGTCTACCCTTCCGAACCACCGCCGGTGCAACAGGTGGAGGTGAAACCGGAGCCGGTGGTGGCTCGGGTCGGTGAGGATCGGGTGTTTGACCAGATCCGTCTGGATCTGGATATCCAGCGCTGTATCTTTCAGAAAATCTGTACCGAAGAGGTCAAGGCCATTCCCGGTGTCTATCTGGGAGATGAACAATCCGGCGATGATGACTGGACCGGCCGTGCGGATGATGGCCTGGAGATCATCAGTGAAGCTGTTGATGGCGAAGAGGCTTTGCCTGATAGCCAAGAGGCCAGGCCGGTGGAACCGGGTAGCCGGGCACCGGGGCGGATCTTTGTTGAAGAACCCGCCGCCGCGCCCTGAAACCTCCGCTTAAGGCCGGCGTTCAGCCGGCCGGTACGCCCAGTTGCTCCTGCTTCAGGGCGCTCAGGCGCGGGTCATCATCCTGCAGGGCCTGTTGCCTGACCTCGGCGTCTACCGTGTTACCGAAATTGCGAATCAGCAACTGGCGTGCTTTCAGGCTGTCCAGCATGGCACTCAGGTCGCTGGCCTTAAGCTCGCGGGTGTGTTCACTGAGCTGCTCGCGGGTATCGAATTTCAGGTTGTCTCGGTCCAGCTCGCGCCAGAAACGATGGGTGCGTTCGCTCAGGTCATTGTCGCGCTGATTGATGCGTGACAGCAGGCTCTGTCGATAACGCTCCAGCTCCTCATCTTCCATGCCGGCCAGTCGTGCCGACATGTCGTTGAGGAATTGATTGTACTCCCCGGCGAGCACAAAGGGATCGGTGGCGGGTGATTGCACCACCAGTGCCAGACCGGCACGCTCACGAACCGGCATGAAGTTGGCAAAAACGATGTAACCGTACTGTTTTTCCGTGCGCAGGCGAGAGTAGAAGGGCGTGGATGCGATCTCACTGATCAGCGCGACGGCGGCGCGGGTGCGCAGGTCTTCATCCGGCCCCTGCAGATAGAGCAGGGCAGAGGCATCGCTGTGTTCGGTCATGAAGGTATCGATCAGTGGTTCGTTTTCCGGCAATGACAACACATGCGGCGGTTCTGCCAGCCAGCCCAGCTGCATCGGCTGCAGGGTATCGCTGACCTGCCGTGCCATGTCGATGGCGGTATCTCTGCTCAGATTGCCGTGCGCCAGCAGGCGCAGACCGGCCGGTTCCAGCAGGCGGGGGTAGAAGGCCTGCAGGTCTTCCAGGCTGAGTTCATCGAGCGCTGCCAGCTTCTGTTCCCGTGTCCAGCTGCCCAACAGGTGATTGTAGAGATGGTTGAAGGCCTGATTGTAGGGTTTTTCCTGGGCGCTGTTCTCCAGCTCTTCGCGCAGTTGGTCACGGATACGATTGAAACGTGCCGGGTCCAGTGCCGGGTTGCGCATGGCCGCAATCAGCGTGTCGAGCAGCAGCGGCTGCTTGTCACTGAAACCACTGAGCTTGAGGCTGATGCCCTGCAGGTGCGGATAGAGGTTGACACTCAGGCCCGCCAGAGCCGCGTCATACAGGGTTTCGTTGAGCTGATCCAGCACCATGCGGGTGTACAGCTGGGCCAGCAGGCTGTTGTCCGCGGACTGGCTGGCTACCGGCGTGAGCAGACTGAAATGGAAATCGGCCTTGGGGCGCTGGAATTCGTCATCCGGCAGATACCAGAGTACCGAGCCGGGCCGTGACCAGATCGCCTGCGGCTGCGACTGAGACTCTGCGCTGATCAGCGCCAGATCTTCGGCGATGAAGGGGTTGCGCTTGCGCACATGCAGGCGCTCATCCATGACCGGCGTCTGCCACTGTGCCAGACGCGATGCATCAATGGGCTGAACCGAGTAGCCAGTCTGGTAGCGGGGTTCAATCTGATCAGTTTCCAGGTCCTGACCTTCCAGTGTCAGCAGCAGGTTGTGCGGGCGCATGGCATCCAGGTAGGTGTGGATCAGCTCGGCATCAAAGCGACCGAAGTGATAATCCCCCTTGAGCAGGTAGGCTGTCGGGTAGTGCTGCAGTGCCTGAGACAGGCGCATCACTTCATGGACGGGGTCGCCGGGCATGCGGAAACGGAACTGTACTTCGGCCAGTTGGCGCTCTTCGGCGAACAGCTCGTCGCTGACGCCCTCGCGGCGCAGCGTCTCGATGAAGGCAAAGGTATCGGCGGTGATCTGGTCAACCGCTTCCCAGCCCGCTTCGGTCAGTTCCATCTGAATCTGGAACATGGCCTGCTCGGGCAGGTCCAGCGCCGGTGAAGCCGCCAGACTGCGTACCCAGCCCTTCTGTTTCAACAGCGACAGCAGGCTGCCCTGGCCTTCATAACCGACCAGGCTGCTCAGGTAGTACAACGGCTTCTGTTGCCAGTGCTGGCGAATCGGCGGCAGCGGAAAGCTCAGGCTCAACACCCGGGTTTCACGCAGTGTCTTGATATTAAGCTGAGTGGGCAGGGTATCTTGCTCAAACAGCGGGTCCTGGTCTGTATAGGGTTGGGCATTGCGGTTCTCTACCGCGCCAAACGTCTGGCGTACCAGTGTTTCCAGCTGATCCAGCGGCTGCGGTGCGATAACGGCCAGGGTCATCAGGTTGGCCGAGTAATAGCGCTGGTAAAAGCGTATCAACTCTTCGCGGATGCGGCTGTCATCGGTGTTGGACAACGTCTGCAGGCTGCCGACGGCAAAGCGGCTGTAGTGATGTTCCGGGTTGAACACCTGCTTCTGCGCCTCGAAACTGCGCCGGCCATCGTCTCTCAACTTGGCCTGATATTCGGAATGCACGGCATGGCGTTCGCGATCCACGTATTCGGCGGTAAACAGCGGAGCGATGAAAAACTGGGCAAAACGGTCGATCGCTTCCGGCAGTGCGCCGGCTTTAACGTCAAAGAAATAGTTGGTGTTTTCGTAGGCGGTGAATGCGTTGTGGCTGCCGCCGTGAGAGCTGATGAACTGCTGGTAACTGTCGGCCTGCGGGTATTTTTCGGTACCCAGGAACAGCATGTGCTCAAGAAAATGAGCCAGCCCCGGGCGTTCTGCCGGGTTGGCATTGGAACCTACAGCGACATTCATCGATACAGCTGCCTTGTCGGCAGCGAGATCGGAAATAACCACTGCGCGCAGGCCGTTGCTCAGCTGCAGGTAGCGGTATTCACGCGTCTCCAGGGGGCCGGTGATGATGTCTGCCCGGACCGATTGCGCCGTAAAGAACAGCAACAGCAGCAGTATGTAAGCCAGTGGATGGTGTAGGCGGAGCATATTCCCTCACTCATGGTTGTGCGGCGATTGTGGTACGGCGTGCTCTTGATCTGTGACCTTGAGACAATGTCAGACAGCCTGGTGACCCGGCGGTTCAATCCTCTTGTCTTGGTGCTGCTTTGGGGACGGCAGGTCGATACGGTCATCATAGGTGCAGAGGACGCAGACAGTCGATACAATCGGGCAAAGTTTACAGGACAGGAAACTGACGGATGAACCGTGAAAAGGTGATCTTTGCGTTTTTCATAGTGTTGGCACTGACGCTGAACTTCGGCTTTGTCCTGGGGGATCTGGACAATGCCGATCATCATGACGTGTTCGAGTTGTTTGCAGCTCTGGTAGTCAGCCTGATCTGTACCGTGCTCAAGTTCGGTGATCGTACCCATCTGGGCGCACTTATGCTGGCCACCAGTCTGGTTGCGGACCTGCAGCTGATCATCGCAGCCGGCTTCTGGGGCTTCGGCGAACAGATCGCCGCCACCGGCATGACGCCAAGAATCATGGCCAGTGTGGTGTCCTTTGCCGCCGGAGCTGCGGTCGCCAACTGCATTTCCGTCATTCTGCTGGTGGTGGAAACGGCGCTGATACGGCGCTGAACGCATGAATAACCTGGCCTTTCTGTTCATGCGGCGACTGCGGGCGCCGCTGATCACGCTGATTACGGTCTATGCCATCTCGGTGTTCGGCATGACGCTGATCCCCGGACGGGATGCCGACGGCAACGTATGGTATATGGATTTCTTCCATGCCTTCTATTTCGTCTCCTACATGGGTACCACCATCGGCTTCGGCGAAGTGCCCTATGAGTTCACTGATGCCCAGCGCATGTGGGTGACGGTGTCGATCTATGCCACGGTGATCAGCTGGCTGTATGGTATCGGCCAGACCCTGGCGGTATTGCAGGAGCCGATGTTTGGTCGCCTGATGCGGTTGCGCGGGTTTACCGCCCATGTGCGCAACCTGCACCAGCCTTTCTATCTGGTCTGTGGCTATGGCGTCACCGGCAGTATCGTGGTCAGGCGGCTGATCGACCGTGGTATTCGGGCGGTGGTGGTGGATGTCGAGCAGGAACGTATCGACGCTCTGGAGCTGGACAATCTGGTGAT
>CAYMHL010000015.1:0-16479 GCA_964390205.1 uncultured Marinobacterium sp. | reverse complement strand
GCCGACGCTTCGCTGCCGGACATCCTGGACCATGCCGGTCTGCAGCACAAACAGTGCATTGGCGTGCTGGCACTGACCAACAATGACAACGTCAACCTGTCGATCGCCATCGCCAGCAAGCTGCTGGCGCCCAAGCGTCAAGTCATCACCCGTACCAATTCCGAAGTTACCACCGCCAACATGGCGTCTTTCGGCACCGACATGATAGTTGACCCCTTCCGTGCCTATGCCGACTACATGGCGCTGGCTGCGCGCTCGCCACACAAACTGCTGGCGTATGACTGGCTGATGAACCCGCGCCACCGGGCTTTGTCCAGTGTTTACAAACATGCTCCCGGGCGCTGGATCATCTGCGGCTATGGCCGTTTTGGCCGCGCACTGGCCAGTGCCTTTGCCGCCGAGGGGATGGAGATGACCATCATCGACCCCAGTCCGGGCAACCTGGCGCCACTGAGAAATGCTGTGGTGGGTGTTGGCACCGAAGCACATACGCTGCGTGATGCCGGTGTGGAATCGGCGGTTGGCATCATTGCCGGTACCGATAACGATGCCGACAACCTGTCGATCATCATGACCGCGCGCGAACTCAATCCGAAACTGACTACCGTGGTGCGTCAGAACCTGCACCAGAACGCACTGATCTTCAGCCACAGCCGCTGTGACTTTGTCATGGAGCCGGGACGGATCATCGCCAACCGCATTCTGGCACAGCTTAAAACCCCGCTGTTGGCTCTGTTCCTTGAGCAGCTTCAGCAGCAGGATGATGTCTGGGCGCATACGCTGGTGAACCGCATGAGCAGTGTGGTGGGGGACAGTGAGCTGGACAGCTGGGCCATTCAGGTGACACCGGCAACCGCGCCGGCGGTCAATACCATGCTGGCCCAGCGATCGGTGACACTGCGCTATCTGAACAAGAATCCACGCCAGCGTGACCGCATGCTGCCCTGTTTTCCGCTGCTGCTGAAAACCACCAATAATGAGGTACATCTGCTGCCGGGTGAGCTGCATGAGCTGCAGATCGGTGATGAATTGCTGTTCTGCGGCCTGAGCATGGCCAAGCGGCAGATGGAATGGAGCATCAACAACTACAATGTGCTGCATTACCTGCTTACCGGCGAAGATCCGCCTGACACTTTGCTGGCCAGACTGCTGCGCCACCACCGGGAATCCGCTTGATGCCTTATCTGCTGTTGATATTGACCACCCTGTTCTGGGCCGGCAACTTTGTGCTGGCGCGTGCCATCCATCTGGACATGCAGCCCTTTACCCTGGCCTTTCTGCGCTGGGCGCTGGCGCTGTTGATCATTGTGCCCTGGTGGCTGCCCCGCGCCTGGCGTCTGCGCCAGATATTGAAAGACAGGCTGCCGATGCTGTTTTTGCAGGGCTTTCTCGGTGTCGCCTGCTTCAACACCCTGGTATATCTCGGCGTGCAGCACACTCAGGCCACCAACGCCATGCTGATGCAGACGGCCGCGCCGCTGATGATTCTGCTGCTGGGTGCGCTGCTGTTCGGTGAACGTGCCGGCAAGCGTCAGTGGTTGGGCGTAGCACTGTCGATGACCGGTGTATTGGTGTTGATCAGCCGTGGTCAGTTCGAGGTGCTCACCGGATTCGCCTTTAACCAGGGTGACCTGTGGATCTTTCTGGCGATGCTGAGCTGGTCCTTCTATACCATTACCCTGCGCTGGCGTCCGACAGAGCTGGATGGCCTGACCTTCTTTGGCTTTTCCGTACTGGTCGGTGTGCTGGTACTCTTCCCACTGATGCTCTGGGAGCAGGGCGGCGAATTTGTTATTCCGACCACGGAACCCTTCCTGTTGACCGTGCTCTATATGGCCATCTTCCCGTCGATCCTGGCGTTTCTGTTCTGGAACCTGGGGGTTGAGCGTCTGGGTGCTGCCACTGCCGGCCTGTTCCTGCACCTGATGCCGATGTTCGGCCTGTTGCTGGCCACCGTTTTTCTGGGCGAAAGCCTGGGCCTGTATCATCTGGCAGGGATCCTGTTGATCTTTGCCGGACTCTATATCGCAATACTGGCGCAATCCCTGCGTCGGTTAGGCAAAACCACTTGAGGAGAAAGCATGCGAACGTTGATTACCACCTGTTTTGCCCTGTTGCTGGGCCTGGTCATGATGCCGGACATGGCGGAAGCCAAACGTCTGGGCGGTGGCTCCAGCTTTGGCAAGAGCTACACCACCCCGAAAAGGGTCGCGCCGGCGCCAAGCAAGGAGCAGGCGGCCACCAATCCGACCGGAACGGCCGGAACAGCGGCTGCCGGCACCAAATCCAAGGGCTTTGGTGGCATGCTCGGCGGTCTGCTTGCGGGTGGCTTGCTGGCGGCTCTGTTCATGGGCGGTGCCTTTGACGGCATTCAGATCATGGACATCCTGCTGATTGCGGTGATCGGCTTTGTGCTGTTCAAGCTGTTTGCCCGGCGCAAGGCGCAGGCGTCGCAGCCGGCCTATGCCACTCCGGACGGCGGCATGATGCGCGAGCAACCGCAACCAACGACTGCACAGCCTATTGCGCCTCAGGCTCCGGCCTTTGGCAGTGCAGGTAATGCCGGTCTGTCTGCAGCTAAACTGGACCTGCCGCAGTGGTTTAACGAGAAGGCTTTTGTTGATGGCGCCCAGCAGCACTTCATCCATCTGCAGAAGGCCTGGGATACCCAGGACTGGAGCGATATCCGCGATTACATGTCCGATGAAATGTTCGCCGCCCTGCAGCAGGAACGTGCCAAGCTGCCGGCCGAGCAGCATACCGAAGTCGATTCAGTGATGGCAGAACTGGTCAACTTCATCGATAAGGGTGATCATGTTGTCGCCAGTGTTCACTTCTATGGCTGGATCGCTGAATCCGGCCAGCCGACCAGCGAATTCAGCGAAGTCTGGCACCTGAACCGCGATATGCAGTCCAAAGGAGCGGACTGGAAAATCGTCGGGATCGAACAGACCAGCTGATCGCCGCAGCGGTCGCCCCGGTCGGGGTGACCGTCCTGCTCCTGTCTGGTGCAGCCCTCTGCTCGCACCGGTTTGATTGCACTGTTTGGGTGCGTCCTTCCTGTAAACGTCGCTATCCAGTGGCATTTTTCCTGTTTTAGCTGCCTTGGCCCACTTATTGCTTTCACTCTGCTGTCGCAACAGGGGAGAGAGTGATGTCAGTGTTGAAAAGTACTCAGATGCAGCTGTCCGGTTCGGAACGCCACTGGCTGCCCTGGTGGGGTGCCACCGGTAAGCTGGCGATGCGCAAATCCTGCTGGCTGAACCGCAGGACGCTGCCGCTGGTGGAGCAGACCTTCGAAAGCATCGCCGAAATTCGAGTACGTCTGCTGACCCGTTGGGCCCAGGCGCAGTGGGAGCTGTTGTCCGCATTGGCCGAACAGGTGGATATGCAGTCACCCGAGGCATCGGCGACCCTGTTTGACAGCAAGCGGCGTCAGGCGCTGGACTGGACTGAGCTGGCCTGTCTGGACCCCGACGGACGGGTGCTGTTTTCGACCGTATCGTCGCGTATCGGTGCCAATGATCTTAATCCCGCGGCGGTTCGCGAGGGGTGTCGAGCGCCTTTCCTGCACGGCCCCTATGTGGACCCGGTCACCCTTCAGTTGGGGCCAAGTTCGTCACGCTTCCATGATGCGGTCACGCTGATGTTCTACCAACCGGTGGTGCGTGATGGCGAGACCCTCGGCCTGCTCTGCGCTCGGGTGCCCAATGATGTGCTGGGTGATCTGATTCAGCGTGAAGCCGGGCATATTTATCCCGAGTCCGGTGACAATTACCTGTTCATGGTGGAGTCGCGCTTTGATCCCGCCATTCAGCCCGGGGTGGCGCTGTCCCGCTCCCGTTTCGAGGATGACACCTTTTCTCACGGGGAGAACCTCAAGAGCGGCATCCACACCCGCTGGGGAACGGTCCGTGTCAACCGGCATACCGAATTCGAGATTCGCTTTACCGATCCGGCCACCGGCAAACTGCACCCGGGTGTTCGGGAAACCATTCGCAAGGGTGAAAACCTGTTCGTTACCTACCCCGGCTATTCCGACTATCGACACATCCCGGTGATCGGCAAGGGGGTGACCTTTACCCTGCCGGGCTCGCCGGACTGCTGGGGTATGATGTGCGAGTCGGATCTGGAAGAGGTTTATCGTCGTCGCTCACTCAGCGTGCGCATGTTTACCAGCCTGTTGGGTTCGCTTTCACTGGGTCTGGGTGCCAGTTACGGCCTGCAGTACGGGCTGGATCTGGATACCCTGCCGGGCATGTTGCTGAACCTCCTGTTTGTCATGGGCTCGGTGTTGCTGTTCTGGCGCATCGGCATACGGCCGCTGTCACGCCGGCTGGGAGACATGACCGAGGTGATTCGCAATCTGGCCGAAGGCGAGGGCAACCTGAGCCGACGACTGGACCCTGAGGGCATCGTTGCCGATGAAACCGGTGACCTGGCACGTTGGATCAACAGCTTTGTCGATAATCTGGACAGAATCGTGGCTCAGGTGATTCGGGCGGCTGATGATGTGGGCGACAACAGCCAGTTGATGCAGGCGCGCAACCAGCTGGCATTGGAGGCCGCGACTCGGGTCGACACTGCCGCCGAGCAGATGTTGGCGCTGGTAGAAGCCCAGCTGGAAGGCATCGAGCGGGCGTCCTCTACCGCCGAAGTGATGAAGTCGGCGATGGAGCAGGTGGTTGAGCAGGCGCGGGGGCAGTATGAATCGGTTCGCTCGGGCACCCAGGCGATCCGCGACATCGTGCAGACCTCGGCGCAGCGGGTGCAGGCGCTGAATGCCCGTACCGATGAGATCGACGAGATCGTCACCCTGATTACGGATATCACCTCGCAGACCAACCTGCTGGCGCTGAATGCAGCGATCGAAGCGGCGCGGGCGGGCGAACATGGCCGGGGTTTTTCGGTGGTGGCCGACGAGGTCCGTGGTCTTGCCGCCCGGACCGAGCAGGCGGCTCATGAGATCAGTGCGCGTATCGGGCGTATTCAGGCCGAAAGCGAAGAGGCGGTGCGCTTCATGGAATCCGGTGTCGAGGATGTGGATCGCAGCCTCACCCTGGCCGAGCAATCCACCTCGGACAACTCGGCACTGCATGATTCCGTGGCTGAAATGTTCGACATCATCAAACACCTTGATCAGCACAGCCAGGCCCATGGCGGTCATGCCCGTTCGGTGGCCGAAACCACGACGCGGATGAGCCGGACCGTGGGTGAACTGCAGCTCAGTTCCGATCAGGTGAAAGGGACTGCGGCCAAGCTGCAGCAGCTGGTGGGGGCGTTTGAGGTGAGCGTACTGAAGTAAAATAAAACCGGCCCGATCAAGCGACCGGGCCTGGCGGACAGGCCTACTTGGCAGGCGGTTCGTCACGCAGGAATACCCAGGTATCCCCTTTGCTCTGTTCGGCGCTGAAGTAATAGCCCTCGAGATCGAACTGCTGCAGGGGCTCAGGGGTATCGATCCGGTTCTGGATCAGGTAACGGCTCATCAGACCGCGGGCCTTCTTGGCATAGAAGCTGATGATCTTGTATTGGCCATTCTTGAAGTCCTTGAACACCGGGGTGATCAGCCGCGCCTTCAGGGCCTTGGGCTTGACCGCCTTGAAATACTCGTTGGACGCCAGATTGACCACCACATCCGAGCCCTGCTCAGCCAGTTCCGTGTTCAATGCTTCGGTAATCAGGTCGCCCCAGAACTGGTACAGGTTGTCACCGCGCGGGTTGCCGAGTTTGGTGCCCATTTCCAGACGGTAGGGTTCCAGCAGATCCAGTGGACGCAGCACGCCATACAGGCCGGACAGGATGCGCAGATGCTGCTGAGCAAACTCGAAGTCGTCGGCGCTTAAGGTTTCCGCATCCAGCCCGGTGTAGACATCCCCCTTGAACGCCAGAATGGCCTGACGTGCGTTGTCCAGGGTGTGCTCGGCCTGCCAGCTTTCATAACGGGCCACGTTGAGGCTGGCCAGCTTGTCGCTGAGCTTCATCAGGTCGGCGATATCCTGCACCGACAGTTGGCTCAGGGTGTCGATCAGCTCTTGAGAGTGGTCGACAAAGCGCGGCTGGGTATAGACCCGAGTCGCCAGTGGCGATTCATAATCCAGGGTTTTGGCGGGTGAAACCAGTGTCAGCATCGGAGTGAATTTCCTGGTATGGAGACAAGTAAAAGAAGCGGGCAGCCAAGGCCCGCTCGATAACGGCAGATGTATCAGGCGTGCAGGCTGTTGTTCAGCTCATCGACCACTTCAGCCCAGTCGGAATCGCTGCTGATGGCATCCTGCAGGAAGGCTGCCTGGGATTCGGTCCAGAAGGAGGCCTCGTGCAGCGGTACCTCCTGGCTGAACAGCTGATGGGTACGGATGAATTGCTCGATGGAATCCTTGTCGCTCGGCAGTCCGAGCTGTTCGAACAGCGCCGAGAAGGTGTGCGTGGATGTATCCATTTCGTCCTCCGTGTGATCGAAAATCAAGCACTTGATTCGGTTCTATTATGGCTGAGGCTGACGGCTTGTCAAAAACCAGAGGCTTCAATCAATTTCAAGCCAGCCCGCGCAGAGCTTTCTCAGCCCCAGACCGAGCAGCGCACCGACCAGTACCAGTGAGGAGCTGAACAGTGGGCCGCCGATACCGGGTTGCCAGTAGATCAGCGCCGACGAAAACAGCAGGCCGCACAGCAGGCACAGGCCGGCAATCACCATCAGATAGCTCAGGGTGGTCAGGTCACGCGGGCTTTCACGCAGGATCAGAATGATTGCCGGCAGGATAAAGCCGGCCAGGGTAAGCCATGAGGCCAGAAGTTCATCCATGAGGGTTGCTCTCCGTTTACACAATGAATCCGTTGCAATAATGAATCTTTCCCGGTGTATCAGTTGGCCATTACACTGGGACAGCAGCGATGCAAGCTGTATCATAGCCGTTTAAGCCACCTTGGGTCATCCATTAGCCGGCGACCGGCCGGATGCATCGACTGACGAGTGAATAGATGAGCAAGAAAACCGTTCTCACCGGAATCACCACCACCGGTACCCCGCATATCGGCAATTATCTCGGCGCCATCAAGCCTGCCATTGACGCCAGCGAGAACCCGGCGTTCAACAGCTACTTCTTTCTGGCCGATTTCCACGCCCTGATCAAGTGCCAGGAGCCCGAGCGTGTCGCCCGCTCCACCCGCGAAATTGCCGCCACCTGGCTGGCGCTGGGGCTGGATACCGACAAGGCAACCTTCTACCGTCAGACCGATATCCCGGAAATCACCGAACTGACCTGGATTCTGACCTGCCAGACCTCCAAGGGGTTGATGAACCGTGCTCATGCCTACAAGGCGGCGGTGGATGCCAACCGCGATGCGGGCAAGGAGGATCTGGATGACGGCGTGACCATGGGGCTGTTCAACTATCCGATTCTGATGGCAGCGGATATCCTGATGTTCAATGCCGATATCATTCCGGTCGGCAAGGACCAGATTCAGCACATCGAAATGGCGCGTGATATCGCCGGCCGTTTCAACCACAACTTCGAGCCGCTGTTTACCCTGCCCGAAGCCCAGGTGGATGAAGAGACCCAGCTGATTCCGGGCCTGGACGGCCGCAAGATGTCGAAGAGCTACAACAACACCATTCCGCTGTTCTGCTCCTCCGACGAGCTGCGCAAGTTGATCAACCAGATCGTGACCGACACCCGTGAACCGGGTGAACCGAAAGATCCGGACAACACCCTGATGCACCTCTACCGCTGCTTTGCCGGCGAAGCCGAAAGCGCCGTCATGCGCCAGCGTTTCATTGAGGGCATCGGTTGGGGCGATGCCAAGAAGGAACTGTTCGAATTCATGGACGCGCAACTGAGTGCGCCCCGTGAGCGCTACAATGAGCTGATGAACGACCTGGGCGAGGTCGAAGCCATTTTGCACAAGGGGGCTGAACGCGCCCGTGAATACTCCGCACCTTTCCTGGACAAGGTTCGTCATGCGGTGGGCATTCGTTCTCTGACCGATACCAGCAGCAGTCGGCAAAAAGCCGAAGTGAAAGAGAAGGAAAAATCGGCAGAAGAGGTCGCCCGTGCCGAAGAGGGCCGTCGTCGTGCCATTTTGATGCAGATCCGTCCGCTGCTGGAACAGGTAGAGCAGGCCGAAGACAAGGCGGCTGCCGCTCAGGCACTGGTGGCCGAAAAAGCCGCCGAGGTGGAATCGCTGAAAAAGAAAGCGCGTCAGAAAGCCCAGAACGAACTGGACCTGCTGACCGAAGAACTGGCCGCTTTTCTGTAATCGGCCTCAGGCATTAGGAGAACCTCATGCGTGACACCTTCCAGTCCGGCGTTATTGCTGAAGCCAGCAAGGATGCGCTGTTTTTGACCTTTAATCAGAGCCACGAAGCCGGGGCCACCGACGTCGTGCGCAAGGAGCTGGCTGCCATGCCGGCGCGTCTGGCGCGTTACCGTGAGCGTTACCCTGAGGCCGCGCTGCACCTGTTGGTTGGCATCGGCTCGGCCTACTGGGATCGACTCAGCCCGCAAGAGCGCCCGGCATTGCTGCGTCCGTTTCCGGCGCTGGAAAACGGCGAGCGCGTGGCGCCTTCGACGCCGGTGGATCTGCTGTTTATTGTGCGTGCCGATCAGCATGATGCGGTGTTCGAGCTGGGGCAGGACATCATGGCTGCACTGTCCGGTGCGGCTGAGCTGGTTGAAGAGGTGCATGGCTTCCGTTATCAGGACATGCGTGACTTGACCGGCTTTGTCGACGGCACTGAAAACCCCGAGGGTGATGATCGTCTGGATGTGGCCCTGGTGGGCGACGAGGATGCCGAATTCGCCGGTGGCAGCTATCTGCACCTGCAACGCTACGAGCATGACCTGACCGCCTGGCAGCGGCTGTCGGTCTCCCAGCAGGAGGATACCTACGGGCGGACCAAGGCGGACAACGTCGAGTATCCGGGCGACAGGAAATCGCCGCACGCGCATACCAAACGCACCTCGCTGAAACATGCCGACGGCAGTTCCATGGAGATTCTGCGCCACAGCATGCCCTATGGTGACAGCCAGCGTAAGGGACTGATGTTTGTCAGCACCTGCCGTACCCCCGAACATTTCGAGCGGATGCTGCACAGCATGATCGAAGGGGACGAGGAGGGTCGAGCCGATCGTCTCCTCGAGTTTACGCGGGCGATCACCGGTGCCGCTTTTTTCCTGCCCGCCAATGCCTGGCTGGTGCAGCTGGCCTGAAGTCGGATACAGGCCGTCGCGTCACGGACCTTCGGCCTGTCCTTCCTGTTTTGCTTGATCGTCACTCGCGCCGCGGGGGCGAAACCTGAATAGAGTGAACACGATGAACATTTGTGGTGTTGAGTTGACCGGCAGTGATGCCGTTGTATGTCTGCTGAGTCTGGAGCAGGGGCAATTTCTGATTCCGGAGTGTCGGGTGCGCAAAATCACCCTGAAGAAGGGACACACCCAGGAAGACCTGCGCCAGTTTCAGTTTGCCTTTGCCAAGCTGATGAGCGACTACGGTGTCGACAGGGTGGTGATTAAAGAGCGCATGCACAAGGGCAAGTTTGCCGGTGGCGCGATCAGCTTCAAGCTGGAAGCGGCCATTGAACTCATTGCTGATCTCGACGTGAGGTTGCTGTCGTCGGCTCAGATCAAAGCCGCGCTGGCGGATCATCCGTTGCCGATTCCCTTTGCTGAAACCGGTCTCAAGGTGTTTCAGGAGCCTGCGTTTACGGCCGCCTATGCCGCACACATGCTGAAGTGAATCAGCGTCAAACCGAACGGATCGACACCATGAGTACTGAACAACCGAACAATCCGCTGCACGGCCTGAAGTTGGAGACCATTCTGACGCAGCTGGTGGAGCACTATGGCTGGGATGAGCTGTCCCGGATGATTACCATCAACTGCTTCAGCCATGAACCTTCCATCAAGTCGTCACTGAAGTTTCTGCGCAGAACGCCCTGGGCACGCGCGAAGGTGGAACAGTTGTATCTGTCGACCTTCTGTTGAGTGAATGGCAAGCTGCCCCGAAGGCCCAGGGTTGCAAGGAGGGATAATGACGTCCACAGAGAAGACTGTCTCGCTGGTGCTGGGCAGCGGTGGTGCCCGAGGCCTTGCCCATATCGGCGTTATCCACTGGCTGGAAGAGCATGGTTATCGCATCAAGTCGATCTCCGGTTGCTCCATGGGGGCCTTGATCGGCGGGATCTATGCTGCCGGCAAGCTGAACGAGTATGAACGCTGGGTTCGCTCGGTGACCCGCCGGGATATCATGGCGCTGCTGGATCTGACTTGGGACAAGGGCGGACTGGTGCGAGGGGACAGGTTGATCGAGACGCTGGTTGATCTGGTTGGCGATGTGCGCATCGAGAATCTTCCCGTCCATTTCACGGCGGTGGCCACGGATCTGCAGACCCAGAAGGAGATGTGGATCAACCGTGGCAGGCTGTTTGATGCCATTCGAGCATCCATTGCCATTCCACTGTTGTTTACACCCTTCAGGTACAAGGATCATGTGCTGGTGGACGGCGGGGTACTCAACCCGGTGCCCATCGCGCCCGCTTTCAATGACGACGCCGACCTGACCATTGCGGTCAACCTCAATGCGCCGGTGTCTGATGCGGCGGTGGTTTCCACCGCAGTGGAGGCGGACGATGATGCCGAATCGCCAATCCGTGAAAGGATCAACCGTTTCATTCAGCGTCTGCAGCAGAGCATGTCAAACGGCAAAAAGCGGGACTGGGATACGTACGATGTGGCCATCGAGGCCTTTGATACCATGCAGAGCAGTATCACGCGACACAAGCTGGCCGCCTATCCGCCGGATCTGTTGATCGAAGTGGCGCGCAACGCCTGCCAGTTGCTGGAATTCAATCGCGCAGCCGAAATGATCGATCTGGGGTACCGCAAGGCCGAGGAGTCTCTGGGCGGCAGGCGATAAGCCCGGTGTCCGTCGATTATCAGGCTCTTTGTCATCGCTCTCTTTGTCTTAAAAAAACAAATAAACCCTCATACGCTTGTCAAATTCTGCCTTTAGGCTATCCTTATTGTAATAAAACTACAAAGCGTCGAGCGTGCATCGGCGATAATGAGGAGGCCAAGAGTATGGATGTGCAGGTGAAACAAGAGCGTACAATTGCAATTCTGGGTGTGGATGGTGAAAACTTCGCCGTCAGTGGTGTCTATCAGGGCGGCGCGCGCAAGCCGAGCTCCTACATCCTGACCCGCAGCGGTGACAAGGCTGAGGTGCGTGATCTCAACAGCTTCCCGAGCCATCAGCAGGTCCGTGAATTGATGGGCTGATAGCCGTACATCTTTCGCTTATGAAAACAGCCGCATTTGCGGCTGTTTTGCTTCCAGGCTTAGGCACGTTATGGAACCCGTTTGAAGCCGTTGTCCAGGGATTACTGCACCCTTTCGTTGTCACTGAACATGCCTTCAAACAGCACGGATGACAGGTAGCGTTCGCCCGAATCCGGCAGCAGTACCACGATCTGCTTGTCTTTATTCTCCGGCAGTTTTGCCTGGCGCAATGCAGCAGTCAGGGCAGCACCGCAGGAGATGCCGGCGAGAATACCTTCCTTCTGCATCAACTCGCGCGCGGTGGCGATCGCCTCATCGTTGCTGACCTGTTCAACCTTGTCGACCAGATCCAGATCCAGGTTCTTGGGTACAAAACCGGCGCCTATGCCCTGAATCTTGTGTGGTGCCGGTTTAACCTCCTCACCTGCCAGTGTCTGTGAAATGACCGGTGAGTCCTGTGGCTCAACCGCCACGCTGGTAATCGCCTTGCCCCGCGTCAGTTTGAGGTGACGAGTGACACCGGTCAGCGTACCGCCTGTACCGACGCCGGCAACAAAGATATCCACGCCGCCATCGGTATCGCGCCAGATCTCGGGTCCGGTGGTCTGTTCATGGATGGCGGGGTTGGCCGGGTTCTCAAACTGTTGCAGCATCAGGTAAGTGTCCGGATGCTCATCCACCAGCTGCTGGGCGCGCTCAATGGCGCCCTTCATGCCCTTGGCCGGTTCGGTCAGGACAATATCGGCGCCCAGCGCTTTCATCAGCATGCGACGTTCCAGCGACATGGAGGAGGGCATGGCCAGGGTCAGTTTGTAGCCCTTGGCAGCAGCGACGAAGGCCAGGGCGATACCGGTGTTGCCACTGGTGGGCTCGATCAGCGTCATGCCGGGCTTCAGGCGACCGTCCTGCTCTGCAGCCCAGATCATGTTGGCGCCGATACGGCATTTGACTGAACCGGCCGGGTTACGTGATTCGATCTTGGCAAAGAGGTTGCCGGCGGGCCAGAGGTGTTTCAGGCGTACCAGCGGCGTATTGCCGATGGTCAGGGCATTGTCTTCGAAAATATTCATCTGCGGCGAAACTCCAATGCAGCTCTAGGGTGTGTGGAAAGCTATGGTGTGATGGACGCTTGTGGTTGGTATCCGGTTAGTGGTCCCCCGGTTGCTGGAACACATTAGTGCCTGAACGGGCTTCAGCAACCGGACTGACAACAGGTATAGTTCAGCATATGGATCCATAGCTGACGATATCGATTATTTTTATCATATTGTTATTAGAAATTCAGGTTTGATTTCCAGGGGATATATATGAGCTGGCTGATGCGGCAAACAGCACCTCTGATCAATGGTTTGGCCGGACAGTTGTTTCATCTTCCTTTTCTGCGTGGTTCGCGTCGGCGTCATCGCATCGCCATGCGTCTGTATCGCTGGGCAGCCGAACAGGGCAACCGTTCGGCGCTGTCTACCTACGGGCATCTGCTGCACTTTCGTGGCGAAGATGTCGCCAGCCGAATCCAGGGTGGCATCTATCTGCAGCGTGCCGCGGATCTGGGGGATGCCAAGGCGCAGTATCAGATGGGGCGGATCTACGAGCAGGGATTTGAGCACTATTTTCGCCCTGATCCGGTCAAGGCGCTGGCCTACTATCGGCTGGCCGGGGAACAGAACCATCCTCTGGCGGTCAAGCGCATGATTGCCGTTTATGACGAGGGTGCGCTGGGTGCAGTGATCGATCCGGCACGGGCAGAGTGCTGGCGCAAGCGCCAGTCGCCTCTGCCTGACAGGTCTGTCAGGGCCTGATCAATCGGGCGCTGAACGTCAGCACCTGCTCTTCACCGGCCTTCAGCTCGAAGGCCCACTCAACGCCGGCGGCGGTCGTTTTCACCGGTTCAATGCTTGACTGCTGCAGCTCAAACGGCAGCGGCATCAGTGCGTTCAAGGTGAACGGCTTGTCCTGTTCCGAGCGGTTGTTCAGGCGGACCTCATAGCTGACCGTAAAACCGTCAAACACCTTGTCGAAGGCGGTCTGGGTCGATTCAACGCCAACGTCAAAGGCTTCCCCCAGCAGCAAACGCACGGGGTCACCGGCTGCGGTGGCGTTCAGCTGACTGCCGCCAACAAACTGCAGCCGGCCTTCACTGTCGGGTCTGAACACGCGCACCTGCCCCGCCGGCAGCGGTGTTTTGTCCGTTGCTATCGCAGGCGCATCGAAGGTCAGGTGGATATCGGCCGGGGCCTGCTGGGGCGGTAACTGCTGGTGCGCGCTCACCTGGATCTGGTGGTGGTAGCGGATTTGGGCCTGGATCTGCTCAGCTTTGATCAGCGGAATCTGTTTCTGCTGCTGATCGTTAAGGGTCAGGGTGCGGGGCAGGGTATACAGGTGATAATCCTGCACGCTGCTCGGCTCGGTCTGGCCGCCCGCCTTGTCCATGGCGGCCGCGCGCATGACACCGAGGGCTTCCCGGTAGGCTGCGTTGGCAGGCTGGTTGACTGTCCCCGCCAGCAGTTTGATCTGGGCCTGTGGCCAGGTCTGGCCGCTCTGATTGTTAAGCGTCGCCAGTCCCTGCAGCGCCAGAGTGTCACCAGAGGCATTCAGGTTGAGCACATAATCCATGCTCCAGCTGAGGCCGCGACTGAGGTAACGCAGCTGCGCCTGACCGGGCTTGCTCAAGCCTTCGCTGGTAAACGACAGTTGGGGCCTGAGCTGATAGCCTTCGGCAGGCGTCGGAAAGATCATCCGCCAGCCACTGTGGTTAAGCGGCAGCGTTTCGATCTGGCCCTCGTCGTTTTCAATCAGGGCCTGATTGCCCTCTGCTTTCAGCAGGCGTACCTGCTGCCGGGTTTCGGCACCGGTGACGCTGTTGAACCGTGCCAGAGTGATCATTTCGCCGCGATGGCGTTCCAGCAACTGGGACAGGCTGAGCAGGTTCTGTTCCAGGTTCTGTTCGGTGACTGCCCCGGCGCCCGAGATCTGCAGGGTTTCCGCCTGCATCTGCGGGCTGACGCCCTGGAGTACCACGCGGCTGCCGGCGGTCAGTGCCGGAATACTGCGCTGTTCCTCGATCAGGGCCAGGTTCTGCTGGTACAGCGTCAGGTGCAGTTGGCTGCGAGTGCTTTCATCCAGGTAGTGCTGAGTGCCGCTGTCTTGACCACTGTCGGCCCAGCCAGGCAGGGCCAGTAAAGTCAGGCCAAGTCCGAGACTCAGGCTCAGGATGCGTTGA
Organism: uncultured Marinobacterium sp.; assembly: GCA_964390205.1. Classification (GTDB taxonomy): domain Bacteria; phylum Pseudomonadota; class Gammaproteobacteria; order Pseudomonadales; family Balneatricaceae; genus Marinobacterium. The sequence goes on along the minus strand of CAYMHL010000015.1, from coordinate 1,980 downwards.
TTCGGCATAAGGCTCTCCTCAGTGCATGTTGGCCGGCAGATCAAGGGCCACCCTGAATCCCCAGCTGTTACGCGATGTGTCCGCCGGATGCCGATAGCGGCTGGCCGGTCGAATCAATCGCGGGATGTCGAACCAGGAGCCGCCGCGCATGACGCGCTGATGGCATCCGGTTGCCTGTTCGGCGCTGCCGTCCCCGGGGGCATTGCTGTAATCGGGTTGATAGCAGTCCTGTACCCATTCGTCCACGTTGCCGCTCAGGTCATGCACGCCCCAGGGGTTGGCGCGGGTGCTGCCGACCGGGGCGCTGCTGCGCCCGTCCCATTGCGAGCCACAGCCGTCACACACCGCAAACCCTTGCATGATTCGATCACCCCACCAGTATACCGATTCGGTACCCGCGCGAGCGCTGTATTCCCATTCGGCTTCCGTCGGCAGGCGGTAGGGTTGCCCGGTCTGCTCGCTGAGCCACTGGGCATAGGCCTGAGCATCCAGCCAACTGACGTTGACGACCGGGCGCCGGTCGCGGCCCCAGCCCTCGTCATCCGGCAGGGGACGGCCGGTGGCCGTGGCAAAACGGTCATACTCGGCAAAGGTCACTTCATGGCGGGCCAGCGCAAAACTCTGTGCAATCACCACTTCATGGACGGGGTATTCGTTGTCATCGCCTTCGCCGTGCAGGTCACCCATACGGAAGCGTCCTGCAGGGATGATCACCATCTCCGGGCCTCGACCGCCGTCACTCAATTCATCCTGGAACAGGGTCAGGTGGGCGGCTGGCTGTTTTGCCGCGCGCAGGTTGTTGGCGGACTCGACCTTGTCGATGATCGGTGAATTCTGCTGTTCCGTCGCCTGCAGTGCTGCCTCATGGGCCTGCAGTGCTTCCTCGTGGGCCTGTTGCAGCTGCCGGTGTGCCTGTTCCAGTGATTCGAAGGCGGCACGCAGTTCACGGTTATCCTTGATCTGGTTCAGGGCCTGACGGCTGACAGAGTCCAATTGGCTTTGCATCAGCAGCAGGGTCAACCATACCCCGGCGGCAAAACCGAGGCCGAAAATCAGGCCGGCCAGCAGCCAGCGTTTGACGCGACGGCTCAGCTTCACAGTGCGTAAGGGGTTGCGCAGGCGCCAGCCTGAAGACGTGTCGGCCGGAGGGGGAGCGGCGTTTGCGGCAGACTCGACGAGAGCGTCTGTGGCGGTTATCTGGGCAGGAGGCGCTGCTGTCTCCGCCTGTGTATCCGTCTGGCTGCGGTCGGCCTCGGCGCTGGTGGCCAAAGCGTCCGTTACCGCTTCCGCAGAGGGTTCGGTTTCCGTTGCGAAGAGTGCGCGTATCAGCTCACTGCAGCGGGTGTAACGTTGCTCAGGGTCCGGACTGAGCGCCCGGGACAGCACATGCCACTGTTGTTTGCTCAGACCCGACGGTGCCTTGAATTCTCGCTGGTAGCGGGCCGCCTCAGGCTCGTCGGCCTGGAAGGCCTGCTTGCCGCTGTAGAGCTCCCAGGTAATGACCGCCAGGGCATAGACATCCTGGATGGCCGTAGCCGTCTGCTGGTGGAAGGCTTCAGGAGGCTGGTAGCGCGGAAATTCGGCCGGTTGTGGCAGCAGGTTGTGCAGCGGCTCAATCAGTTCACGCAGTCCCTGGCCGAGCAGCTTGACACCGCCCCCGGGGTTGAGAAACACCAGATCCGGTGCCAGCAGGCCGTGGGGCGTGTGTGCCCGGTTCAGGCCGTGATCCAGTGCCTTGGCCAGTTGCGTCAGCAGTCCCTGCTTTTGCAGCGGTGTGAGCCTGGCGGCCTGTTTACGGCCGAGCAGTTGCGACAGGTTTTGTCCGTTGAGTTGTTCATAGGACAGGAACTCAAGGCCGCGCCAGCTGAAGTAGCCATAGCAGGCGGCGATATGCGGATGGGCCAGTGCCGGACGCAGGCGCGTGATGCGCTTGCGCAGCTGGTCCGTGAACCCCGGCTGGCGAACCAGTTCGGGCCTCAG
>CAYMHL010000014.1:0-30841 GCA_964390205.1 uncultured Marinobacterium sp. | reverse complement strand
CAGGAAAAAATGCGCGACGGAGCATTGTAATTGGTCTTGACTGGGGTATTATGCGGTAAAGATAGTTTATCCGGTACGGCTGATTTCGATTGAAACTGAGTCAGTAACAGCCTTTAACAGGGCAGCCGGGCGACCGGAAATCATCCGGTACGGAGTTTGGTTTACTTGATACGATTGTATTTCAGCGGTTTGTTAGCCGCCTACAAAACTTCACCCGCCACGCTTGAATCCGTGGTCAGAGATACGTTCTCCATCTGTGCGGCATTTGCTCAATTCAGGATGGTATCCCCCTCGTTTTCTCTCCAGCTCTTTTCCCTTGTTTGCCGTTGTTTCCCGTTTGATGCCACCTGTTATGCCGTTCGGCAGGCCTGCGTGCGCAGTCACGGGATCGCAATGAAGCGGATCTAGACTGGCGGTGTGTGAGGTTTTCGGCGGTACTGGTGCGATGAGTGTCTGTACCAAGGAAGATTTCCGTTCCCAACGGGTTGGGAACAGGATGTGTCGGTAGCCGTAAGGCTACGGGCAGCCAGGATCGGCATGAGGCCGGTTCGATACGATCGGATGGCACTTGGGTGCATCCAAACATAAGAAAAACCAGCGTTTTGCTGGTGTACATGCAAAAGAAAGAGGCAAAAAATGTCACAGCTCGTTACCGGTACCGTTAAATGGTTCAACGATGAAAAAGGCTTCGGCTTTATCCAGCAGGAAAACGGCCCGGACGTCTTCGTTCACTTCCGCGCCATCAACGGCACTGGTCGTCGCACCCTGCACGAAAACCAGACTGTAACTTTCGAAGTTACTCAGGGCCAGAAAGGTCCCCAGGCTGAAAACGTTACTGTTGTTGCCTAAGCACTGACAGTCCGGATTCGCAACAGCGGGCACCATGCCCGCTGTTCTGTTTTTGACCCTTCTGTTCTTGGCTCTTCAGACGCGCGGGACCGCCAGCGGCAACTGCAGGCCGGTATCACTTTCGCCCAACAGCCAGGGCTGATTCAATTCAATCGCGTCCTTCAGGAACTGCCACAGCAGGCGAACCCGCAATAACTGACGCTGCTCTGCTCGTGCGGCGATCCAGAACTCACGACGTATATCGATCTCCGATAGCAGCACAGCTTCCAGGGAGCCGTCCTGTTCCGCCATGAAGCAGGGCAGAACCGCCAGCCCGGCACCCGCACGCACCGCATGCAATTGCGTGATAACACTGGTACTGCGTTGCGCAAAACGGGGCGCTGTCGGCAGCTCCCTCAGCAGCGGGTCCAGATAGCACAGCTGATCACTGAAGATCAGATCATCCACGTAGCCGATCAGCTCGAAACGGGACAAATCGCCAATACAGGCAGGATGGCCTCTGGGCGCCAGATACCCGCGCTCGCCATACAGCCTGAGCCGGTAATCACACAGCCGTGACACCACCATTTCAGCGTTTTTCGGGCGGTCAATGGTAATCGCCAGATCCGCTTCATGGCGGCCGAGATTGACCGCGCGCGACAGCGCCAGCAGTTCCACGGTGACATCGGGATAACGGCGCTGGAAGGCGCTCAGCAGCGGCGTGATGACATAGGTGCCGAAGCCTTCGGTGACACCGACTCGAATCTGGCCGCTGACCTGCAAATTCTGATTGCTGATGCTCTCGCCGGCGCCGCTGGCCTGGCGTGCCATCTCCTCGGCAAACAGCAGCAGTTGCTCGCCGGCGGCGGTGAGCCGGTAGCCGTGAGTGCTGCGTTCGAACAACTGCGTATTGAGATCGGCTTCGAAGCGGCGGATGCGGCGCGACACGGTTGAATGGTCTATGGTTAATCGACGCGCGGCATCGGTCAGTCGGTCGGCGCGGGCAACTTCGAGAAAGATCTGGATATCCTGCCAGTTAAGCATGAGAGTTCCTTGTGCAATTTTGCACAACCAATGTGCTTGGCTGCGCGTTGTCTGTCAACCGAAGGCACCGTTAGACTCGAAGGCAGTCCCAAAAAGGGTTTTGTTTTGCCTGAGTACACAAAAAATATAAGGAGATCAGGTGTATGTCGGTTCGAGAAATTCCTCTTTTCATCAATGGTGAAGCGGTACGTTCGGTCAGCAGCGATTGGCGCGATGTGGTCAATCCGGCCACGCAGGAAGTGGTGGCTCGGGTCCCCTTTGCCACCCCGGATGAGGTCAATCAGGCCGTTGCGGTTGCCAAGGAAGCGTTCAAGTCCTGGCGCAAGGTCTCGCTGGCGCAGCGGATGCGCATCATGCTGCGCTTTCAGGCGCTGGTGCGTGAACATACCGCCGAGCTGGCGGCCTTGATCACCGAAGAACACGGCAAGACGCTGCCCGACGCTGAAGGTGAGGTGGGACGTGGTCTGGAAGTGATCGAACACGCCTGTTCCATCACTTCGTTGCAGTTGGGCGAGATTGCCGAAAACGCCGCCGGCAATGTCAACGTCTACTCACTGCAGCAGCCGCTGGGTGTCGGTGCCGGTATCACCGCGTTCAACTTCCCGGTGATGCTGCCCTGTTTCATGTTCCCGCTGGCGATTGCCACCGGCAATACCTTCGTGCTCAAACCGTCCGAACAGGACCCGACATCCACCATGCGTCTGGTCGAACTGGCCCATGAAGCCGGCATCCCCGCGGGGGTGCTGAATGTGGTCCACGGTGGCCCGGACGTGGCCAACCAGATCTGTGATCATCCCGATATCAAGGCACTCTCCTTCATCGGCTCTACCCATGTGGGCACGCACATCTACGACCGTGCCGGTGCCGCCGGCAAGCGTGTACAGTCGATGATGGGCGCCAAGAACCACTGTGTCATCATGCCCGATGCCAACCGCAGTCAGGCAATCCACAATGTGATCGGATCCTGCTTTGGTGCGGCCGGTCAGCGCTGCATGGCCAACTCGGTCGTGGTGCTGGTTGGCCAGGCAAAAGAGTGGCTGCCGGAGATTATCGAAAGCTCCAAAACCATGAAAGTGGGTCCGGGCACTCAGCGTGATGCCGATCTGGGGCCGCTGGTGTCACCGCAGGCGCGGGACCGTGTGGTCAGCCTGATCGATGCCGGTGTCGCCGAGGGCGCGACGCTGGCGCTGGACGGTCGCAACATCAGTGTCGACGGTTATCCCAACGGCAACTTCGTCGGCCCGACCATCTTCACCGATGTGAAGCCGGGCATGCGCATCTATGACGAAGAGATCTTTGGTCCGGTGATGTGCATCGTGACCGCCGACACCCTGGATGAGGCGATCGAATTCATCAATGCCAACCCCAACGGCAACGGCACCTCCATCTTCACCAACTCTGGCTGGGCAGCGCGTCGCTACGAGGCCGACATCGATGTGGGTCAGGTCGGTATCAACGTACCCATTCCGGTACCGGTGGCCTTCTTCAGCTTTACCGGTTCACGCGGCTCCAAGCTGGGCGACCTGGGGCCTAACGGCAAGCAGGCGATTCAGTTCTGGACCCAGACCAAGACCGTGACCTCTCGCTGGTTCGAACCCGATAACGAGTCGGAAGGTGTTAACACCACCATCAGCATGAAATAGAGCAACAATCGGTACGGCTCAGGTGGGCCGTGCCGCTGCATTCTGTTTTCACCCGTAAAACAATAAAAGGACGTGAAATCATGAGTCAGTTCTCCCGTATCACTACCGCTTTGGGTGCCGGTGCCGCCGCACTGGCACTGTCCACCAGCCTGCAGGCAGCCGGCCCCTCCAAACTGGACGTGGCCAACACCTTCAACACCAACCTGTTCATCGGTGAAGGCGCCGTGCGCTTTGCCCAGGAACTGGAAACGGTCACTGACGGCAAGGTGAAGCTGAAGGTGCACAACCCCGGTGACCTGGTGCCGGCGTTCGAGGTTTTCAATGCCGTGTCCTCCGGTGCGGTTCCTGCCGGTTGGGACTGGATTGGCTACTGGGCCGGTACCGTCCCGGTGACCAACCTTTACGGCGCCTTGCCCTTTGGTCCCACGCCTGAAGCCTTCATGTCCTGGATGTGGTCCGGTGAGGGCACCGAGATCCTGCAAAGTGCCTATGACCAGTACAACGTGAAGGTGCTGCCGTGCTTCATTTCGCCACAGGAAACCGGCGGCTGGTACAACAAGGAAATCAAGGATATCAAGGACTTCGAAGGCCTGCGCATGCGTATCTCCGGGCTCGGCGCCAAGGTGCTGAACAAGTTCGGCGCGTCTACCCAGCTGATTCCGGGTGGCGAAATTTACCTGGCGCTGGAGCGTGGTCGTATCGATGCCACCGAGTTTTCGGTGCCTCAGGTTGACCAGGTCATGGGCTTCGAGGATGTCACCAAGTACTACTACTTCCCCGGCTGGCACCAGTCCGCCAGCTGGTTCTCGTTCATCATCAACAAGGATGTCTGGAACGAGTATGACGATGCCACCAAGGCCAAGTTCGAAACCGCCTGCCGCGCCACTCTGCAATGGGCCATGTCCGAAGCACCGGCCGAGCAGATTCGCACCATTCGCAAGCTGGAAGAGAAGGGTGTAGAAGTGAAACGCTTCCCGGAACCGGTGCTGGCCGAGCTGCGCAAGGGCTGGGATGAAGTGCGCGCGGAAGAGATGAAAAACAATCCCCTGTTCGCCAAGGCCTATGAGTCGCTGATGAAGCACAGCCAATTGGTGGATGAGTGGTACGAGCTGCAGGCAACACCACGTTGATAGCTCTGACACGACAGTTGGCACCTGTGCTGACTGTCAGCTCTCACTGTTCCTTCCTGGAATGCATTAAGGAACCAGTATGAACTCCAGCAGATATCAAACTGATAGTTCTGTACCTGGCTGGCGCCTGCAGGGCGCCCGCTGGTGTGCGCTGATCGCCTGCCCCCTGATCGGGGTCGGGCGCTGGCTGGGTCGCATCAGCAGTTGGCTGGTGCTGGCCGTCATGATCGCCGTGTTGACCACGGTGATCATGAATGCATTGGGCATTAATGAATTGATGCGTTGGGACGGGCGGGTTTTTCTGCTCGGTGAAGCGGTGACGATCAATACGGTCACCGAGTTGCAGTGGCACCTGTTTGGCTTGTTAACCCTGATCGGGGCCAGCTATGCCATGCATGCCAACACTCATGTCAGGGTCGACATGTTGCATCATTCGATGTCGAGCACTACTCGGCATTGGGTCGAAATTATCGGTCATCTTCTGCTGCTGTTGCCGTTTTGTATTCTGGTGGCCTGGCTGTCACGGCATATGGTGCAGATGTCATTTGTTTCTGGAGAACAGTCCAACTATGGCGGTTTGACCGATCGCTATCTGATCAAGGGAGCCTTGCCGGCCGGTCTGGTTCTGCTTGCACTGGGTGCAGTGGGGCAGATCTTTGACCGTTTGGCACGCATCATGGACCCGGCGCGCGATGTAGAGGAGAACGCTGATGCTGGATGAATATGGCTTGGCGATCGCCATGATTGTGGCGCTGCTGGTAGGCATTTTCAGCGGTTATCCGGTGGCATTTCTGTTGGGTGGACTGGGCATTCTGTTTGCCTTTATCGGCGATATTCCGCTGCCGTTTTTGGGTACGGTTGCCTCTCGCATCTTTGGCGGGGTGATTGAAAACTGGCTGCTGATTGCCATTCCGCTGTTCGTGTTCATGGGGTTGATGCTGGAAAGGTCCGGCGTGGCCAAAAACCTGTTATTGACCCTGCAGCGGCTGTTCGGCAACGTTCGCGGTGGACTGGCGGTATCGGTAGCATTGCTGGGCGTGGTGATGGCGGCCAGTACCGGCATTATCGGCGCTTCAGTGGTGATGCTGGGGCTACTGGCTTTGCCGGTGATGCTCAAGCAGGGCTACAGGCCCGAAATGGCCTATGGTGTGGTCGCAGCATCCGGCACTTTGGGCATCCTGATTCCGCCGTCAATCATGCTGGTGTTGATGGGGTCAATCATGCAGATCTCCGTGGGGGACCTGTTCAAGGCAGCGTTGGTACCTGGTCTGATGCTGGGTGTGCTCTATACGCTTTATCTGCTGATTGCCGCCTGGCTGCGACCGGACTGGGCACCTTTGGCACAGGAAGGCGGTGCCGCCGAAGAGGCCGAAAATCAGTCCCCGCTGATGATTGCTCTGGTGCGTGATCTGCTGGGGCCTGTGGTGCTGATCGTGGCCGTGCTGGGATCGATCATGGCCGGTATTGCTACGCCGACGGAAGCGGCCGCGATTGGTGCCGCCGGCGCCATGCTGCTGGCACTGTTCCTGAAACAGCTCAACCTGCATGCGCTGCGTGAAGTCTGTCGCTCGACATCGAAAACCTCGGCCATGATCCTGTTTGTGGTGATCGGTGCCACCTGCTTCAGTGTGGTTTTCAAGCGCTTGGGCGGTGCCGACATGATCGAGGAGATGATCACCGGTACAGGGCTGGGGCCTTATGGCCTGCTGTTGTTGCTGATGGGGCTGATCTTCCTGCTGGGCTTCTTCCTCGAATGGATCGAAATCAGTTTCGTCGTACTGCCGCTGTTGCTGCCGGTGGTGGCCGGGCTTGAGTTCGAGGGGCTCAGTGGCAGTGCGCTGATGGTTTGGTTCGCCATACTGGTGGCGATCAACCTGCAGACCAGTTTCCTGACGCCACCCTTCGGCTATGCACTTTTCTATCTGAAGGGTATCACTCAGGGCAATGTCGGTATCGGCACCATCTACAAGTCGATCATCCCCTTCGTACTGCTGCAGCTGGCCGGACTGGTGCTTTGTATCCTGTTCCCGTCCATCGTGCTTTGGCTGCCGGGGCTGAGTGGTTAAACTTTCCAGTGAGTGTTACGGGCCAGGGACGGCCTGAGGCATAAGACAATCAAACCACTTAGCGGCTGCCAAACATGGCCTCGTGCAGCGATTGAAAGTCCGGAAAGGCATAGTCAGCCAGGTGCGAGTAATCGGGTAGCCTTGTGTAGTTGACCAGGCAGGATTTCATGTTCGCATTGCGACCCGCCTCCAGGTCATAGCGATAATCCCCCACCATCAATACCTCATGCGTCGGCAGTGCGAAATCACGCGCCAACTCCAACAGGGCCGTGGGGTCAGGCTTGGGTTTTGAGTTCTCCCGTGTAATGACGCGGTCAATGGGTATGCTGTTGCGCTCAATTTTCACCTTTGAGGATTGGCACGAGTTGCGCGTCACGATCGCCATCGGGATCCGGCGTTCGATACAGCTGTCCACGAAGGTGCGGGCGCCCGGAATCCAGTCACAATGCAGAGCATCCTGCATTTCATGGCGGTGGATGATGGCCATGGCTTCCTGCTGCTGTGCCGCAGGCAGGGACGCCAGAAACATCAGTACATCTGCCTCAGCTGGGCAGCCGATTTCTCGCTTGATGGCAGCAAAGTCGAGAGAGGACGACACCAGAGTGCCGTCCAGGTCAAAAATCACACCGCGCAGTTGTTTCACACTGCCGCCTCCGAAAATTTGGTTTGAACAGGTGAACTTATCAGGACGGCTCATGCCGGACAGAACCTGAAGTCACGGGAATATTTACGTTCGGTGCAAGGTTATCGGTTCATTGGGCGGGAAGATGCCCGCTTATCCTGGTCCGTCAAACAGGCCCGCAACGCCTGTTCAATTGCAGTATTATCCAGCGGCTGTCTACTCAGAATCTCCAGCCGAGAATCTCTTCGCCAGGCGGACTCGCTGACTTCGGCAGCCTGTCCGGCATTGCGGTTGTAGCCGACCCAGGCATGCCCGATTTTTAGTACGGCCTTGAGGCGAACGATCGCGTTCAGGCTATCCAGATACGCCTGTACCGCCGGCCAGTTGAAGCCGTCATCGGCGGCAAAGATCCAGCCATAGCTGTAATAGCCGTCATGGCTGCCCTGTTTGGCAACCGGGTGGCCGGGTGCAGGCATGGCCGGAAGGTCCGCAGGGCGCAGCAGACTTGCTCGGGTAGCGGTGGCCGCATGTGCTTGTGGATAACTGGCCTGTCGCTGCTGTTGATGCGCCAGGTCGAGCCACTCGGGCTGCAACTGCCCCTGAATGGTGGTGAATATCGCATCTTTGGGCGGAAACAGGTTCGTGGACAGAGTTCGGGCTTCCTCAATATCCTCGTCACTGACCAGGTCGATGCGATTGAGGACGACGATATCGGCCAGGTTGAGCTGGTCGATAAAGCCGGGCTGGCGCAGCACTTCGGGCTGGTGTAGCACATTCGGATCGAGCAGGCAGATGATGCTGCGCAGCTCCAGCACCTGGCGGAACTGCTCGTTTTGCAGGGTATCGATGATCCGGGCCGGATGGCCCAGGCCGGTGGGTTCGATCAGCAGCCGGTCGGGGCGAAAACGGCGCAGCAGCGTCGCCAGGGTGATCGGCAGGCTGGGGCCCAGTGCGCAACAGAGACAACCGCCGGCCAGTTCTTTTACCTCAACTCCGTCCTGCTGTGTGATCAGGCTGCCGTCAATGCCGACCTGGCCGAACTCGTTCACCAGCACGGCCCAGCGTTCGCCGTCGGGCTTGTGCTTGAGCAGATGGTTGATGGCGGTGGTTTTGCCGCTGCCGAGAAAGCCGGTGATGATGTTGGTCGGGACGGACTGAATGGGTGCCTGGCTCACAATGGACTCCTGATATCACAGGGCCACGATTGTGGGCCAGACGCCCGGAGCTGGCAAGTTTCCTCAGGCGCAGACCTTTTCGTGCTTGCGCTTGGCCTCGAGGTAGCGCGGCATGGGGCCGATATCCTCGTACACAGGGTCGCCATCCTCGACACGAATCACCCGTGTGCCCGGTTTGTAGGGCATATGGGCCTCAATGTCGGTCAGGATGGTGTGCAGCAGAATCGGTGTCAGCTCGACGATATCCATGCCGTATACCTCGGCCAGCGCCTGCAGTCGCACCATGTCTTCATGGTCGATCGGCAGGTTGACGGTCTGTTGACGGGCATGGCGTTGCGAGTGCTGCTCCAGTCGCTGCAGCAGAGCGGCAATGTGGCTGTCGGGCATGGTGTGCATCCTCTCACTGAAACGGATCAGCCCCCGTATTTTGTCACTCGGGGGCTTTCCCGTTCAGCATAGACGACAGCCATTGGGCCTGCACGCGCTCAGCGCTTGATGAAGCCCTTCTTGTTGAGGAATGGCAGCATGTGCGGGCGGGCTTCCTTGACCAGCATGCCGGAGATCTGCTCGCTCCAGCTCATCTCCTTGTTGCCGCCGGTTCGGGTGCGGTAGTACTCGCGCACGCTGTCATCGTAGGCAGCGATGCGCTCGGCATCCTGGCTGTCATCGTAGCGATCCTGCTTGAGCACCACATCCAGTGGCAGGCGGGGTTTGACTTCCGGGTTCTGGTCCGGATGGCCAAGGCAGAGGCCGAACACCGGGTAGACCAGCTCCGGCAGTTCCAGCAGCTCGGATACCGCTTCGATCTTGTTGCGCAGGCCGCCGATGTAGACGCCTCCCAGTCCCAGAGACTCGGCCGCGACCATCACGTTCTGTGCGAACAGGGCGCAGTCCAGAGACGCGGTCAGGAACTGTTCGGTAAAGCCGGACTGCATCTCGGCATTGTGCATGCCGCAGGCCAGCTGGTGGCGCTTCATGTCGGCGCAGAACACCAGGAACACCGGGGCGGAGGAAACGTACTGCTGATTGCCGGCCATCTCGGCCAGGGCATCACGACGGTCACCGGCGCTGACCTGAATCACCGTGCAGGCCTGAATGAAGCTGGAAGTAGCAGCGGCCTGACCGGCTTTGATCAGGGTGTTCAGCGTATCCTGTTCGATCGGTTCGGCAGTGAATTTACGGATGGAACGGTGGGCGTTAAGCAATTCAATGGTCGAGTTCATGGGTGTCTCCAAAAATGCGTAACAGGATTATACCTGGATCAGGCGAAAGGTCAGGTTAATGCGTGGCGAACGGCATAGCCGGGTGCGGGGCAGGCAGTGCTGCCAGTGATGCTGAGTGGGCCCGGCCATCAGCAGCAGGGAGCCGTGCTCCAGTGTCAGAGCGTGGGTGTCGCGGCTGCGATTGTGCCGCAGACGAAAACGACGGGGCGCGCCCAGACTGACGGAGGCGATGACCGGGTTTTGGCCCAGTTCGGGTTCGTCATCGGCATGCCAACCCATGCAGTCCTGACCATCGCGATAGAGGTTGAGCAGCAGGGCGTTGAACGGCTGCTCACACAGGGCTTCCAGTCGCTGTTTCAGCGGTTGCAGTGCCGGCAGCCAAGGCGCGCCGGCCAGACGCAGTCTGGAATAGGTGTAGTGAATGCCCGGGTCGGACAGGAACGCCTGCAGCCGGGGAATCCGGTGTTCCTTGCCGAACAGGCGAATGCGATCCTGCCGCCAGTTGACCTGATCCAGCAGCACCGCCAGCAGGCTATCGGCCTCCTCGCGGGCGAGAAAGCCGGGGTGATAGTGCAGCTGCGCGTCCGGCAGTGTCAGCTCAGTGGTTGGCACGGTCCGCCAGCAACTCGCGTACCGCCCGGGCCAGGGGCGCGGCGATGTCGATCTGGTTGCTCAGATGCGGGATGCAGGCCGTGGTCACCACGTCAGCAACTTCCGTCAGATGGCTGTAGGCATCACCGGCAAAGATGCCGTGTACGCCAATGGCGACGGCGCGGGGCAGGCCGGCAGCATTGAGATGCTTGATGGTCTCCAGCATGGTGCGTCCGCTGGAGATGATGTCATCCACCAGCACCGGGGTGCATCCGGCGGCGCTGTCCAGATCCGGCAGGGACACACTGACGTCATAGTCGCCGCGGCGTTCCTTTTGCAATACCTGGAAGGGTGCACCGGCCAGTTCGGCGACCAGGGCAACCCACTGTTCGCTCTCGCTGTCGGGGCCGATCAGCAACGGCTTGGCAACGCGCTGCCCGATCCACTCGGCGATCAGGGGAGCCGCCTGAACCACGCGCGATGGGATGCTGTAGATTTCGTCCAGGGAGTCATAGCGATGCAGATGTGGATCGACAGTAATCAGGTAGTCGAAGGCGCCGGAAATCAGGCGGGCAAAGGGGCGCGAGCTGACGCACTCGCCGGGCTGAAAGCGCTTGTCCTGACGCATGTAGGCCAGATAGGGTGTCACCAGCCCCACGCTGCGGGCACCGCACTCACGCAGGGTGTCGGCGAGGAACAGCAGTCGCAGCACACGCTCGTCCGGGTGGAAAAGGTTGCACAGGATGACACAGTCCTGATCGGTGCAGTCGGAGTGGACACGCAGGTAGCTTTCACCATCGGGGAAGCGGCGCTGCTCCAGGACGCCGGCCTGGGCGTCCAGCAGGCGCGTCAGTTGCGAGGCCAGTGCCGGATCGGAATCGGGGTTGAAAATCAGCATGGTTGAATCGGTACTCCCTGGTCGTTGCTGTCCAGCTGGATCACTTCAGTGTGGTCGTTGAGATACTCGACGGCGTAGTTGAGTTCCCCGGCATTTTCGGCGTGGATCATCAGCAGGATATCCTGGCATTCCACCTCGTCACCCAGCTTGACCTGTATCTCGACACCGGCCGCGGGGTCGGCCGGTGCGCCGGCCAGCTTGGCAATCTTGGCCAGAATACGGTTATCGATCTGGCTGATACGACCCTTGCGTTCGGCCACCAGTGCATAACGGTAGCGGGCCACCGGAGGCTGGCGCAGACCGCCCTGGGCCTCGCAGATGGCGCGGAACTTGGCCCAGGCACTGCCGTTGTTCAGGGTTTCTTCGGCCAGCGCCACGCCTTCCTCGACGCTGATCTCTTTCACCATTGCCAGCATGGCACCGGCCACCTGTTCGGCGCGTTGTTTCAGATCCTGAGGCGCCGAGGGCAGATTTTGCAGTACTGCCAGCAGGTCGTGGGCTTCCAGTGCCGGGCCTATGCCGCGGCCCACCGGTTGACTGCCATCGGTGAGCAGTACCTGCAGTTTGAGGCCCAGGTTGGCAGCGACGACGCGGAAACTTTCTGCCAAACGGTCGGCGGCTTCCTGACTGCGCACCTTGGCGGTGGGACCCACGGGAATGTCGATCAATACATGGGTCGCACCGGCGGCGATCTTTTTCGACAGCACCGAAGCGATCAGCTGGCCTTCACTGTCGATATCCAGCGCGCGTTCCACCTGAATCAGCAGATCATCAGCCGGGCTCAGGTGCATGGCGCCCCCCCAAGCCAGACAGCCACCCTGACTGCCCACCACCTGGCGCATCTGTTCCAGTGTCAGGCTGACCTCGGTCAGCGTCTCCATGGTGTCCGCCGTACCGGCCGGAGATGTGATCGCCCGGGAGGAGGTCTTGGGTACGGTGAGGCCACAGGCGGTCAGAATCGAGACCACGATGGGGGTGGTTCGGTTACCGGGCAGGCCTCCCACGCAGTGCTTGTCGACCACCATCGGCAGCTGCCAGTCAACGACATTGCCCGATTTCACCATCGCCTGGGTCAGCGAGGTGATCTCCTTGTCAGTCAGATTATCGTCGCCGCAGGCGGTAATGAAGGCGGCCAGATGGACGTCGGCGTAGCGCCCGTCAACGATGTCATTGATGATGCTTTGAAACTGCAGATCGTCCAGCTCGTGACCGTATACCTTGGCGCGAACATGGGACAGGGACTGAACCGGCTTGGGGTGGGAGAGCCAGACCGGGTCTTTGGCATTCAATTCCAGCCGGTGCCAGGCCGACTCGGAGAACCCCACTTCGTCATCGGCCAGCAGCTCACCTGTGACAATATTAAGTGAGGCGATCAGGTGCTGGTTCTGGTGGGTGGTGATCAGTACCCGTGACAGACTCTCGAAACCCTCCGAGCGGCAAACATGACTGTGCGCCGGCAAATACAGGGTGGGTTCATGGTGGGTATCGATGCCCAGACGACGCGCTTTCAGTGGCGCCATCCGTTCGGGGGTCAGCATCATCATCTACAGCTCTCCTTCAAACAGCCAAGTGTTCAGTGTAACGCAAGTGTCGTACAGGCCGATAATCAAGATGGCAGGAACAGTGCTGTCGAGAGCAGGTCGCTACTGTTAGAATGATCGATCCGATTTTTGATCTAGACACTGGATGCGAGCACAGCATATGGAACGCCGTTACCGTTTGGTTCTTTCCTGCCCGGACCGCGTGGGCATTGTATCGATGGTCAGTAACTTCATCTCCAGTCATGGCGGCTCGATCACCGACGCCAACCAGCATTCCGATGTCAGCACCGGCTGTTTTTTCATGCGTGTCGAAATCGATGCCAGAACTCTGCCGTTTACCCTGGACGAGCTGAAAAAAGCGTTTGAGCCGATCGCGGCCTCCTTCCAGATGGAGTGGGAAATCCATGACTCGGCCCGCCCCAAACGGGTGGTACTGATGGCCAGCCGTGAATCCCACTGTTTGGCGGATCTGCTCTATCGCTTTCACAGCAACGAGCTGTTCTGCGAGATTCCCTGTGTCATTTCCAATCACGATGATCTGCGCTCCATGGTGGAATGGCACGGCATTCCCTACCATCACGTCCCTGTGGACCCCGACAACAAGGCGCCGCATTTTGCCGAAGTGAACCGCCTGATCGCCGAGCATGAAGCGGATTCGGTCGTGCTGGCGCGCTACATGCAGATTCTGCCGCCGGATCTGTGTGACCGTTATCCGCACCGGATCATCAATATCCACCACAGCTTCCTGCCGTCCTTTGCCGGGGCCAAACCTTATCACCAGGCCCATGAGCGCGGCGTCAAGCTGATCGGTGCCACCTGTCACTATGTCACTCAGGATCTGGATGCCGGTCCGATCATCGATCAGGATGTGACGCGCATCAGCCATCGCGATGTACCGGAAGACATGGTGCGCCTGGGACGCGATGTGGAAAAAACCGTGCTGGCCCGTGGCCTGCGCTGGCATCTGGAAGACCGGGTGCTGGTACATGGCAACAAGACCGTTGTCTTTGCCTGATGGCAGCCGCCGAGGACTGGGCTAGTATAAAGTCAGGCTGGTAATGTATGGCCCGACCCATTCGCAAACAGGAGACAGGTGGATGCTTAGATCGGTAAAAGTACAGGATTACATGGCGACCAGTCTGATTTCGTTCAGCCCTGAAACCCGGCTGTTCGACGCCATTCGTACCCTGCAGGAGTATGGTATCTCGGGTGCTCCCGTGGTCGATGTCGATGGCCAGCTGCTGGGCATGCTGTCGGAACTGGACTGTCTGAAGGCGATCCTGACCCAGACCTACCATGAAGAAGAGATGGGCAGCGGCGGCCATGTGGCCGATTACATGACCACCCCAGTGGATACCGTCGCCTACGGTTCCGATCTGACGGAGGTGTCACGTCGCTTCATGGAGCTGGGGCGTCGACGTCTGCCGGTGGTGCGTCAGGGCAAACTGGTCGGACAGATCAGCCGACGTGACGTGCTGCGAGCCGTGGGAGAGTTTGCCAAAGATGGTTGAATACAGAATCGAGTATGCCCATGCGTGACTGGTTGCCTGAAGCGCCGGTGCTGTTCTATCCCTCACTGGCCCGTGAACTGGGCAGTGATGAAGCGCTGTTGCTGACGATTTACGCCGACTATGCGCGTCATGCCGGCATGCATGCCGATGACGGCAGTGTTGAGTGTATTTTGCCGCACAGCCGCTGGCTCAAGCTGGCTGATTTCTGGAGCGAAGCGCGTCTGCGCACCGCCACCGAAAGCCTGGCCAGCCAGGGGTGCCTGCACGCTAGCCTCAACCAGGGAGGCAGCGTGCGCCTGCGTCTGTTGCCACGGCCCGATACGGCACCGGCGACACAACCATCGCCCATGCAAGCAGCACAACCGTCGCCGCTCGAGCGGCCACAGCCGGCTGACATGCCACCTGTCCAGCAGCTGCCGGTTTATGACAGCCCGCCGCCACGTCCGACGCGCGTTCAGCCGCAGACCATGATGCAGCGCAAGGGGCCGGCCCCCACCTTTGGTGGCAGCATCGGCTGGCGTCGGCACAAGGATGAGTTGCAGGCGATCTTCGAGCAGGCCGAGGAGCGCAACCAGCAGCTGCAACCGATGCAGCTGGGCTGGCAGCCGTCGGACATGTTTCATGCCATGCTGCCAAGGCACTCGATTCCGCCCGAGTTTGCTGGCGAATGTCTGGATGAGTTTGTGCTTTACTGGCTGGACAAGGATCGCAAGGAGAGCAACTGGGATCAGAAGTTCCTCGCCTGGGTCAAGCGCGAATGGGTGAAGAAACAGACGCGGGATGCCCGCGATCAGCGCTACGAGCAGGAACGTCAGTCAGTTACGGGGGGCAACGATGAAAACACCCGCTTCGATTCTCGGGAAAAACGCAAACGGATTACCGCAGCCATCATGGACATCAAGGACACCGACTGGTGATCCTGCCGCTGAAGCGGCGCCTAAGACCATCAGTCCCCGGACCAAAACCCTGGTCAATATGATTTTTGCCCGTTTCATGGCCATCTACGGGCACAAGTTCAAAAGCTGTTTTGAAACCGAAAACGAACTGCGTCTGGCCAAGCGCGAGTGGGCACTGAGTCTGGAAGGGTACGGCGAAGCCGAGTTGGTGGCAGCGGTTAATCGCTGCAAGGAAACCACCTCCTGGATGCCCAGTATTGCCGAGTTCATCGACATCCTGCGCGACATCAACGGCGATTTCGGCCTGCCCGGCGTGCGTGATGCCTATGCCGAAGCCTGCATTCATGCCGATCATCCGCTGCATCATCAGTGGTCGCATCCGGCGGTCTATCATGCGGGGCGTGAAACCGGCTGGTTCCTGCTGCGCAGTGAGGAGGAGAGCAAGGCGCTGCCGGCCTTTCGCTATCACTACGAGGTGATCTGTCGTCGGGTGCGTCAGGGTGAGGCGCTGGATCAGCCGGTGCCGCCTGCGCTGGAAGACAAACAGGCCAATACGGTGGCGGATTTCATCCAGCGCTTTACCGCCGAACATGAGCTGACGCCCGAGGAGGGGGCTACCCTGTTGTACTACCTGACCCTGCCGCGCGGCTCCCGAATTCGCAAGCGCCTTCAGGCCCAGTCGCAGCAGAAGCTGGATCAGCGCGGCCTGGCGATCACATTGCCGGATGAGGCCAGCTGATAGCCGACCTTGGCCGCCTGTCAGTGGCTCGGCGGTGCGTCGAAGGTCTGGCCGAACATCTGACCGATGGCCTGAGCCAGTGCTTCACTGCGCTGAGGGTTGCGAAACGCCTGCAGAATCAGGGCGCGGTGAACCGGCATGAACATCAGCTCGGCAAGAATGCGGCTGAAGCCGGTTTGTCCCGCCTTGCCTTCGACCAGACGCTCCAGAAACAGCTGCAACACCTCGGGTGCCATCAGTGCACTGTCACAGCGGGTGGCGATCACCGTGATCACCTCGGGCTCCAGTGCGTGCGGGCTGTGCAGCACTTCCAGCACATACTGCTGTTTCAACCGTTCATCAACGATATTAGAGATGGCGCGGCACAGTGCCGCCACGCGATTGCTGTCGCTTGCCTGTAGCGCCTGTTGCAACAGTTTGCCCAGTTCAGTCTGCAGCGGATGACCGGGCCTTACATGCTCCAGCAGCGGGCAGAGCGTTTCCAGCACCGCATCCGGCATGTGCGGCAGGCGTTGCTCCAGCGCCCTGGCGTTACTGTCCTGATCCAGGCGCATGATGAAATCCGCCAGCCCCTGATAGGCCAGCGTTTGCCACTGATCCAGTGGTAACTGGCCACTGAACCAGGCCTGGGCGCGTTCATAGTGGGCTGATGCCGGTGACTGCATTTCACGGGCGGCCAGGGCATGAAAAGCCGCCATGCGGCTCTGCTCGGGGGTAAAGGAGTAGGGGTTGTCCTTCAGTGCATCTTCATCCAGCTGGCCGTTTTTGCTGTTGAGCACATTCTGGATCAGGCGGTTAAGCAGATCATCCCGAGCTGCGGGTGCGATCAACCCCTGTTCGTCCAGCGGCAGGCGCAGGAACCAGACGGCATTTTCGTCGCGTTTTTTCGGGTTCCAGATCAGCAGCGCAAGCCAGGCAAGGTGCTGAAACGGCGTGGGGTAGGGAAGCTCCGAGTCCTCGATCCGGCGAAACTGCTCCTGACTCAGCTTGCTGATGCGCCGCCCCATATCGAATATGCGCAATGCGGCGCCACTGGCACGCAGCAGGTCGGTGATGGATGAGGGCAGTGCTGAATCGGTATTGGCAGGCATAGGGCTCACGGGCATCAAAGTTTAACTTGAGAGGCAAATATTGTACCAGCTACACTGCGGAAGGCCTGTTTTTGATCCTGAGCGGTACTGGCCAGCCTATGTTAAGTCCTTGATGTGATAAAATCGAATCTCAATAACGTACAAGGTGTTCTGTCGGATGATTGTCGGTCTTCTGTTTGCCAGTTCAATGCTGTTGATCAGTATTCTACTCAGCCCACTCTCCAATCGAATCGGCATGCCGGTGTTGCTGCTGTTTCTGGGGGTCGGCTTTCTGGCAGGGCAAACAGAGTTTGGACAAGAGTTTTCCGGCGATCTGGAAAGTACCTTCTTTGTGGGTCATCTGGCACTGGCGATTATTCTGCTCGATGGCGGCATGCGTACCCGTATCGAGACCTTCCGTGTGGGGCTGCGTCCGGCGCTGACTCTGGCGACACTCGGAGTCGTGATCACGGCAGCGGTTACAGGGTTGGCGGCCTGGTGGATTTTGGAGCTGCCGCTGCTGCATGCGCTGCTGATCGGCACCATTATCTCCTCTACCGATGCGGCGGCGGTGTTTGCCCTGTTGCAGAATCAGGGATTGCGTTTGAATGAGCGTGTCAGTGCCACACTGGAGATCGAATCCGGCAGCAACGACCCGATGGCGATCTTCCTGACGATTATATTACTGGAGCTGATTACCCGTGACACCCCTCCCGGTGTGTTTGAAGCAGCGCAGCTGCTGCTGACTCAGTTGGTGCTGGGTACGCTGGGTGGTTTGGCGGGCGGATGGCTGGTCGCCAGGCTGCTGCCCAAGCTGGACCTGCAGCCCGCGTTTTATCCCCTTTTGGTGACGGCGGCAGGCTTGAGTGTGTTCTCGATTGTTTATCTGCTGGATGGCAGCGGCTTTTTAGCCATCTATCTGATGGGCATTCTGATCGGTAACCGTGGTCTGCGCAAGATGGATGACCTGCTGCAGATGCATGATGGGTTGGCCTGGCTGGCACAGCTGAGCTTGTTCCTGATGCTTGGACTGCTGTTGTCACCGCATGAAAAACTGAACTTTGTGCCGGAAGGGTTGATGTTGGGAGCGGTACTGATCCTGCTGGCGCGTCCTCTGTCGATTGCACTGACGCTGTGGCCTTTTGGCTTTCGCTGGCGAGAGCAGCTGTTTATTGCCTGGGTCGGATTACGAGGTGCTGTGCCGATCGTTTTGGCACTGTTTCCGCTGATGGCAGGGTTGGAAAACGCAGCCATTTTTCCCACCATTGCATTCATTGTCGTGGTCATGTCGCTGCTGCTGCAGGGTACAACCCTGGGCAAGGTGGCTCGCTGGCTCAAGCTTGAGCTGCCCGCTGAACCGGGCGCGCGGGAGCGGTTCAACCTGGACTGGACAGAAACACATAATCATCGGTTGTGGATATTCGAGCTGGATGGCGAGCACTGGACGCCCCCCAGAACACTGCAGGGGCTGAAGCTGCCGGACGGGATTGTGATTAGTGCCGTATTGCGTAAGGACGAGCTGATTCCCTGGACGCGGGAGCTGAAGCTGGAGCCGGCGGATCGTCTGGCCGTTATTGGTACGGATGCTGCCGAGAAGCCGTTGGCACGCCTGTTCACTTCAGTGGAGTCGATACCAGCACTCAAGGAAAGTACATTCTTTGGTGCCTTCGAACTCAACGCCAATGTAGAGCTGGCCGCGCTGGCTCAGAATATCGGTTTGAGTGTGCCGGCTGAACAGGCGGACAAGACATTGGCCGAGTATATTCGCGATCAGTTACACACCACCCCTGTTGTGGGTGACCGTGTGGCCATGGGCAAGGCTGAAATAGTTGTGAAGGCTGTCGATGATGGGCAGGTAACGCGGGTGGGCTTGAAGATTTGACTCTCGGCTCGCGGTCATTTCAGAGCATGGCCGCGAGCCGTTCGGCGTCTTATTCAATATCGCGCAGCAGTACGTCTACTATATCGTCCATGGTCACAAGACCAATCAGGTCGTTATTACTGACGACCAGGATGCGCTTGATGTGGTGCTGAGTCATCAGGCTGGAGACATGACGTACATCCAGGCCTTCGCCCACTGTCAGGGCAGGCTTGGCGCATACATCGTATACGTTGAGCAGGTCGATATCACCACTCTCGGCGATAACGGTTTTGACGATATTGGTGTATGTGATCAGGCCATAGGCATCCGAGGGCGAGTGCTTGTCAACCACCAGTGATTTCAGATTGTGCCGCTTCATCATGCTCATCGCTTCGCGCAGGGTGGCGAAGGGGGAGATGGTGACAACTTCTTTGACCATTACGTCTCTAACCAACATGGCGGTCACTCCTTAAATAGTCTCTTTCAGGTGCTGTTCAAATTTCTGGAACTGGGCCATATCCATACCGCGCAGATGCTCCAATGGAACACTGAAAACCAGTCCGCGCGAGTCTTCCTGCTTTTCCGTGCAAATAATGCTTTCGATTGCCTTGAGTACTTCCAGCGAAAGCTGGCGTTCCAGAACCATCAACAGGACAGACTGACTGCCATCATAGGTGAAGCCAAAAAAGGTTTTGCGTGTCTCGTTACTGATGCCACGGCCCTGAATAACCGTGATACCACCAGCGCCCAGCTCTCTGGCACGATCAACACAAGCTTGTTCCATATCCTCGGGGACAATCCCGACAACGGCGGTAAATTTCATACAGACTCCTGTCTGATTCTGCGGTTATACCAGTCTGCCCAAATTGCATAGAACATGACCGTAACGATCGGAAAAATGGACGCAAACGCAATCAAGCCAAACCCGTCGATCAGTACACTGCGCCCATCAATGTGACTTGCAAGGCCGAGCCCCAGAGCGGTTACCAGAGGTACGGTAACCTCTGACGTTGTCACACCACCAAGATCGTAGGCCAGTGCCACAATATAGCGTGGTGCAATCAGCGTCAGAGCGATAACCAGTATATAGCTGGCAATAATGTAATAGTGCAAAGGGTCACCCTGTACCAGTCGCCAGACACCGATGGTGATCCCCATGGCTACGCCCACTGCCACCAGCAGGCGGATGGCCGTTGCGCTGACCTGCCCGGATGCGGCCTCTTCGGCCTGTTGGCCAACAGCCAACAGAGCAGGCTCGGCCATGGTGGTTGCAAAGCCGATCATGAACGCAAAAATATAGATCAGCAGGTAGCCTTCACGCTGGATCAGCTGCTCCGCCATGCTGGTGCCGATCGGAAAGAGTCCAAGCTTGAGGCCGACAACAAAGGCATAAAGCCCGACAATAACCAGCAAAAAGCCAAATATCACCTTACGTGGATTTGCCAGCGGGCTGCGCAGAATCAGGTACTGGAAAAACAGAATGGTAATGATGATAGGCAGGACATCGCGCACCATTGTTGCCAGATCAAGCAACCCTTTCAGGATCGGGTTGATATCACCACTGCCGTCGGTTGCATGTGCCAACGACAGATCAATTTCGGGTGCGGGCTGTGAGTAGACCCAGGCGCCGTAAAGCTGAACGCTGATCATGGGCACCATCACCGCCATGGCCACCAGGCCAAAACCGTCTTTCAGAGGGCTGCGACCACGAATCGAGCTTGCCAACCCGATGCCCAGTGCCGCGATAAGGGGGACGGTGACCACATTGGTGGTTACGCCACCCGAGTCGTAGGCCAGGCCAACGATCTCTTCCGGGGCAAAGAAAGTGACAATAACCACTATTATGTAGCCAATAATCATATAGTGGTGGATGGGGTGACCGAAAATGATCCTGAACACCCCTAGAGCGGTAACCAGACCCACCGAAAGAGCGACCAAAAGGCGCAAAGTTAGCGCATCTACTCGACCGCCACTGATCTGTTGCGCCTGATCCGCAACGGCAATGAGAGCCGGCTCTGCCACAACAGCTGAAAATCCGAGGCAGAAGCCAAAAAACAACAACACCAGGGTCGAGCCGCGCTTTGAAAATTGGTTCGACAGACTTTTGCCAACCGGGAAAATGCTCAGCTCCAGTCCCTGCAGGAACAGCGCTACGCCGACCGCCACAATCAGCAGACCGATGGCCATGGAGAGGCTGTCTGCAGGGATCTGCTGCAGGATCACAACCTGGAATAACAGAACGACCGCGACGATGGGCAGCAGGTTCTTGAGTGCATGCAGGAAGCTGTGACCGAAAAGTTTGATAAAGTACATCGACGTAAGGATCTTCTTCCCTGTCCCTGACGCAGGCTATTACACCCCTTTGAAATCCTGGGTTATAACACTGCGTTGGAGTCGTTCATGGATGTGTTAAATGCGGCCGGCCCGTCGGCAGGCAGCAGGATAAATCGGGTCGATCATATCAGTTAAGCCATTCTGAATGAAGGCTTGTTCCCCCGATTAAGGCAATGCATGATCAGTAGCTTATTCAGGCAATCCCGGACGTTTAAATGATAGAGCAGCCACTACTACAGGCGTTGTTGTTACTGGGCACTGCGGTTTTGGTCGTGCTGATTTTCCATCGCCTCAAAATCCCTTCAAGCCTGGGTTACCTTTTGGTTGGCGTCCTGCTCAGTGCCAACACGGCCGGGCCGGTGCTTCCGGTATCCGAAATTCAGGAAATTGCCGAATTTGGCATAGTGTTTCTGCTGTTCACCATTGGGCTGAGTTTTTCACTGGCACAGATCCATGCGCTCAGGCATACCATACTGGGCGCGGGTACGGCTCAGGTTGCGCTTACAACTTTGGTGATTGCGGCACTGGCCTGGGCATGCGGTGTTGACCCCGTAACAGCTTTTATTGCTGGCGCAGTCTGTGCCCAGTCCTCCACAACGGTCATTACCCGTCAGTTGGCTGAGCAGAAGGAAAGCCAGGCACGTCATGCACGCCTGGCAACATCAATGTCAGTGTTTCAGGACGTAACAGCGGTCCCCTTTGTGGTCATTATCCCGGTGCTCGGGGTGGCAGGTGCTTCAGCCATCATGACGGATTTGGGACTGGCTCTGTTGAAGGCGGTGGTTGCGTTCGCGGTGGTATTGGTGTCGGGGCGCTATCTGCTCAAGCCGCTGTTTCATCTGGTTGCCGAACGGCGCTCGGCTGAACTCTTTACCCTGACGGTGCTGTTTGTTTCCTTGATTGCGGCCTGGACCACCAGTGTGCTGGGGCTGTCGATGGCCTTTGGTGCTTTTCTGGCCGGTATGGTACTGAGTGAAACCGAGTACCGGCATCAGATTGAAGCTACCATTCGGCCATTTCGCGATGTGTTGCTCGGGCTGTTCTTCATCAGTATCGGCATGTTGTTCGACCCCTTTGTTTTGCCGGATATCTGGCTTGAAACCCTTGCCGTGCTGGCTGCATTGTTACTGGTCAAGATTTTACTGGTCACTGCGATTGTTCGCTTCAGCGGGCAAAGTTTGGTGCTGTCCGTGCGCACCGCTTTGGTACTGGCGGTGGGCGGTGAGTTCGGCTTTGCCTTGATCGCAATCGGTTATGAAAGCAGCGGCCTTGATCCCCGCAACAGTCAAATCCTGTTGAGTGCAGTCCTGTTCTCCATCGTGCTGGCCCCCTTCATCATTCGCGGGAATGAAAAAATTGCTCACCTTTTGGGTGGCTCAGTGAAGGAGGGGGGTGAAGATCCCAAGCCTCCTGAACTGACGGGGTCTTTGGGGTTGAAGCAGCACGTCGTTCTGTGTGGTTTTGGTCGTTCAGGGCAGATGCTGGGGCGGTTTCTTGAACATGAAAAGATCCGCTATGTTGCCTTGGATACGGACCCGGTGATTGTGCATGAGGCGCATCTTGCCGGTCAGCCGGTCTACTATGCCGACGCCACCCAGGCCAGCGTGCTGGAAACGGCCGGTGTTGAGTCGGCGGCATTGGTGGTCATCAGTCACAATGATACCCAGGCCGCGCTGGAAACCCTGCACCAACTGTCATTGTTAAGGCCTGACGGGCAAACGCTGGTGCGTGCAGCGGATGAACGCTGCGTACAGGCTTTAAAGGATGCTGGGGCTACAGAGGTTGTACCCGAAATGCTGGAGGCAGGTATGGTGATGGTGTCACATTCCCTGTTGAGTCTGCATGTGCCCTTGCAGCGAGTGTCAAAATATTGGCAAGAACAGCGTGTGTCGCGTTATCCCCTGTTGCATGAGCTGTTCAGAGGAGGGGGAAACGATGGTGTGCCGCCCGATAACAGCATCGAGCGACTGCATTCCGTGGTTATAGACCAAAGCAGTCCCGCTGTAGGTCAGTCGCTGTCACAGGTGATGGTTGACGAGGTCCCCGTGAGCGTTGCCACGTTGGTAAGAGACGGCCGGCGCTACCGATACCCGCCGGCAGATCAGGTGCTGCAGGCGGGTGATGTTCTGGTCTTGCTGGGTCTGCCCAGAGATATCGAAAGGGTACAGGCACAGCTCACTGGCGAATCGAATCCGGTCTGATTGGGCGAAATTACTGGCCCGACAGGGTCTTGATGTGCTCCTTCAGGCCAACGGCGTTACTCACGTCCAGCTCCAGTGCAATGCCGGTTTCGCTTGTTTCGTCCAGTTTACCGGCACTGCTGACCGCCTCAAGCACCTGCGCCGAGCGGGTTTCATCCACCAGAATGAGTACAACACTGCGTGCCCCCATGTATTCAAAACCGAAAAAGGTCAGGTGTTGCTTCAGCCCCTGACCCTGTGCGTTGTTAATAATGGTGGCACCGGTGGCACCGGCAGCGCGGGCGGCATCGAGAACATCGTCAGTCCTTTCCTGATCAACAAACACCATAATCAGCTTGAATTTCATTGCAAACACTCCTTATGTACATTCTACGTCAGGCTGAGCCACTGATCCGGTGTTCACAGGCAGAATGCTCAGCGGTTTAAACCGGGCCGTCAGTGTGAACCGTGGCTCGCATTGAGAGCCAGTGTCTCGGCTAATGTACGCATATCATAGCCAGTCGGCGTTTGATGTACACGTAAACCAAACTCCGGCAGCACGGCCAGAATGTGATCGAACAGATCGGACTGAATCCCTTCGTACGCAACCCAGGCCGTTGTATTGGTGAATGCGTAGATTTCGACCGGTATGCCTTCGGGTGTCGGCTGCATTTGCCGCACCATCAGCGTCATGCCCTGATGGATCTGCGGGTGATTGCGCAGGTATTCATTCAGGTAGGCGCGGAATGTACCAAGGTTGGTCAGGCGACGGCCATTGACCAGCGAGGTCAGGTCGGCCTGCAGCTCGCTGTTGTAGCGCTCGATCTCGGATACCTTTTGATCCAGATAGGGTCCCAGCAACTTGGCCTTGTGCAGACGTGCCAGTTCATCCTCGTTCAAAAAATGCACGCTGCCGGCATCGATGTTGATGCTGCGCTTGATGCGACGACCGCCAGACTCGCTCATGCCGCGCCAGTTCTTGAATGAGTCGGAGATCAGCGCATAGGTGGGGATGGTGGTAATGGTTCTGTCCCAGTTGGACACCTTCACCGTGGTGAGGCCAATATCGATGACATCACCATCAGCGCCGTATTTGGGCATCTCCAGCCAGTCGCCGACCGCCAGCATATCATTGGCCGACAGCTGAATACCGGCGACCAGGCCCATGATCGGGTCCTTGAATACCAGCATGGTCACGGCGGTCATGGCGCCCAGGCCGCTGAACAGAATTACCGGTGATTTGCCGATCAGCACCGAAATCATCAGGATGCCGATCAGAATGGCGGAGACCAGCTTGATGCCCTGAAAAATGCCGCGCAACGGCAGGGTGCGCATCAACGGGGTGCGCGCAGAAAGGCTGAGAGTGACATTCAGCAGGGCAAACAGCGTCAACAGCCCAAACAGCAGTATCCAGAGGTGGGACAGCGTTTGCAGCAGGGGCACGGCCAGAGAGTCGGCGTTGAGCCAAAGGCCCGCCTGAATGTAAACAATGACCCCCTGCAGGGTCAGGGCCAGACGGTTGAGCGGTTTGTGCTGCAGCAGGGCGCTGTTCCAGGAGGTAAACGCTTTGCTGGTCAGACCGTCCAGTCCCTTGAGGATGATGCGGTGCAGAACAAAATGAATGCTCAGCGAGATCAGCAGAATCAGAACCAGTACCGATCCCAGCGCCAGCCACTCGGCAAACTGCAGGTCGTGGCTTTGAAACCAGAGTAAAAATTGTTGCTGCATCAATTCACTATCCTCCTGAAAGCGTCTCGTCCAACCGGTTGATCAGTGCCAGCAGTGCATCCGTATCGGCCTGCATCTGTTTGAACACTTCTTCAGCCATGGGTTGGATCTGACTGCTTTGAGGCAGGGGAAGTTCCTGACGTATCATCTCCTGTAACCGAGGAATCAGCAGCCACTGCAGCCATTCGGTGAAGTGCAGGGTATCGATGCAGAAAGGCTGGGTGCTGGCCAGCGCCTGCGCACTGGGAGGGCTGGACTGCCAAAGCTCCAGCGCCTCCATCTCGGTTCTGATCTTGAGCAACAGGGCGGTTACCTGTTCAGTACGTTGCATGCTTACTCCTTGCGCGCGGCCTTGAGGGTGTCGGCGATCAGGAAGGCCAGTTCCAGCGACTGATCGGCATTGAGGCGCGGGTCACACTGGGTGTGGTAACGATCGGCCAGGCCTTCTTCGGTGATCTGGTAAGCACCGCCGATGCACTCGGTAACATCGTTGCCGGTCATCTCGAAGTGAACGCCGCCGGCATGGGTGCCTTCGGCATTATGCACTTCGAAGAAGCCCTTCATCTCGGTCAGAATCGAATTTACGCTGCGGGTCTTGTAACCGCTGGAGGCCTTGATGGTGTTGCCGTGCATCGGGTCGGAGCTCCACACCACGTGGTGTCCGCTGGCCTTGACGGCGCGTACCAGCGGCGGCAGCAGCTCGGTGATCTTGTCGGCACCCATGCGCGCAATCAGGGTGATGCGGCCGGGGATCTGGCTCGGGTTGAGAGTATCCAGCAGGCGCAGCAGGTCGTCCGGTTGTGTGCTCGGTCCCACCTTGATGCCGACCGGGTTGCGCACGCCACGCAGGAACTCCACGTGGGCGTGATCCGGCTGGCGGGTACGGTCGCCGATCCAGAGCATGTGCGCGGAGCAGTCATACCAGTCGCCGGTCAGGCTGTCCTGACGGGTCAGGGCTTCCTCGTAGCCCAGCAGCAGCGCCTCATGCGAGGTGTACAGGCTGGTTTCCTTCAGCTGCGGCGTATTGGCCGAGCTGATGCCGCAGGCTTCAATGAACGCCATGGTCTGATCGATCTGGTCGGCCAGATGCTGAAACTTCTCACTCTGCGGGCTTTGCTGCACGAAGCCCTGAGTCCACTGGTGCACCCGATGCAGGTCGGCAAAACCGCCGGTGGCAAAGGCGCGCAGCAGGTTCAGCGTGGCGGCCGACTGGTGGTAGGCGGACAGCAGGCGCTGCGGATCGGGGGTACGGGCTTCGGCGGTGAATTCGATGCCGTTGATGATATCGCCACGGTAGCTGGGCAGCTCGATACCGTTGATGGTTTCGGTATCGGCCGAGCGCGGTTTGGCAAACTGACCGGCCATGCGACCGATCTTGACCACCGGGCAGCTGCCGGCAAAGGTCATCACCACCGCCATCTGCAGCAGTACCTTGAAGGTGTCGCGAATCTTGTTGGCGTTGAACTCGGCAAAACTCTCGGCGCAGTCGCCGCCCTGCAGCAGGAATGCCTTGCCTTCGGCCACCTGTGCCAGGTCCTGGGTCAGGGAGCGGATCTCCCCGGCAAACACCAGCGGCGGATACTCGCTCAGCGTGCGCTCGACCTGATACAGGGCGGCCTGATCAGGGTAGGTCGGGTGCTGCTTGATCGGTTTGCTGCGCCAGCTGTCGGGTGTCCAGGGTTCCATGTTCGCTCTCACTGAAAATCGATTAACAAGAGGTTTGATCTTACCACAATGCAGGCACGGCGCATCTTGGCAAGTGCTTGGCCGGCAATCCGACTCGGTCAGCTGTTAAGAAGGATATGAGTGGGACCGATAATCCTTGTAGAGACTCAAATTGATATTAATCTCTGTATGAACTACATTGAAACAAATGGCTTGAGGTATTCATTGTGTTGGCCAAATCAGAACATGCCGCGAAAGCGGATGAGCGGCGCAAATCCGAGGTCGCACTCAAGACGTTCTTTCGTATTACGGCTGGCTGGGGGCTTGGTAATCAGGAACAGCAGGTGCTGTTGGGCAATCCGCCGCGCAGCACTTTTTATAAGTGGAAAAAAGGTGAAGGCCCGGCCATCAGCGGGGATACACTGGAGCGCATCTCCTATATTTTGGGCATTTACAAGGCGTTGCGCATACTGTTCCCCACCGAGGAGCAGGCCAACGCCTGGCCACGCAAGGCAAACCGGGAGTTTGATGGCGAGTCGGCCCTCTCCGTGATGCTCAAAGGCAGGGTGATCAATCTGGCGGATGTCAGGCGTTACCTTGATGCTGTGCGAGGCTGACCATGCAACAATTGATGCCTGAATGGGAGCGAGCGCATCGAATGGTGCCCAGCCACTTTCCGCCAATCAATCTGTTCGAAAGCGTTGCCGATCCCGAGGATCTGGACATAATCTTTGAAATTGAAGGGCTCACCAATGATCGCCTGATGGATGAGGCGGGTGACCTGAGGCGGGTGCCTGCTTCGGAACGAATTTCCGGTCCCGGTTCGACCCCCGTTATGGCGGCCTTCACCCATGTTGGCCATCCCAGCCGGTTTACCGACGGGCGTTACGGCGTGTACTACGCTGGAAATTCCTTGGATGTGGCGATCGCTGAAACGCGGTATCACCGAGAGCGTTTTTTGTCCGCGACTCAAGAGCCCGATACGGAAATCACCATGCGTGAATACATCAGCATGATTCAGCTGCCGCTGTTGGATATTCGCGGTGATCAGTACGAGGCACTTTACCATCCTACGGATTACTTGGTTGCTCAGCGGTTTGCAGATGATCAGCGTAAAGCGGGAGTCAAAGGACTGTTGTATGCCAGTGTGCGCTGTGCCGGTGGGGAGTGTGCTGCACTCTTCACTCCGAGGGCGACCTCGATCCCCATACAGGGAGGCCACTATCGATACGTGTGGAGCGGTGCTGCGCAACGAATTGTATCGGTCCTGTCGGTTAGTCTGATCAAGTAACGGCCGATTTGCCGAAATGCTGTGAGCAGCCGACCGCTGTGGATTGACGCTGGCCGAAAGCAGAGCGCATACTTGTCTGATCTAATCAGGAGTACCCCGGTTGTCCCACGTCTCCGGTGCTGTTGCACCTCTTCCCGCCTTGAGCCAGCGTTACAGCCTGTCTGTCATGCTGATGCTGCTGGCCGCCCTGTTGCTGGGGTTCGGCATGCTCAACGCTGGGGTGAAGCAGAGTGGCTACGTGGGCGCTCCCGATGCCAGGGTGGCGTTGATTCAGCCGAGCAGCCTGTTGGCGACGGACGAACAACAGTCACTGACGCCGCTGGACAGCGGTGCCGAGCCGCAATGGCTGCTGGCGCTGCTGTCCGGTCTGGTGCTGCTGCTCGTTGCCCGTCAGGTTATTCCGACTCCGATATCATCGCCTGCCGCCAAAGCCTGGGCGGCGGCGGTCAGTCTGCCTCCCCTGCGTGCCCCGCCCATCCGCTGATCTATCAGTATTCGCCGCCTGACGGCGGTTCAGTTCCGTTTGTTTGATCAGTTGTAGATGAGATCCGGGGATCATAATGAAAGTATTCTCCTGGCGGACCCTTGCCTGTGGTCTGCTGATTCTGTGTGGCCTGCTCAGCGCCGCACCCAATATTTTGCCGCCCAGTGTCAGCCAGTCGCTGCCACAGTGGTACACCGATAATACCCTGTCCTTGGGGCTTGACCTGCAGGGCGGCTCGCATCTGCTGTTGCAGGCCGATCTGAGCGAAGTACCCGACCAGACTCAGCTGCGTCAGGATGTGATGGCTGCGAGTTTGGAAGTGGTGCGTCGGCGCCTGAACGAAACCGGACTGGTAGAGCCCCTGGTGGCGCGCCAGGGGGATGATGCCATTCTGGTGCAGATGCCCGGAGTAGCCG
The DNA here is from genome assembly GCA_964390205.1 of uncultured Marinobacterium sp. Lineage (GTDB taxonomy): Bacteria > Pseudomonadota > Gammaproteobacteria > Pseudomonadales > Balneatricaceae > Marinobacterium. The sequence goes on along the minus strand of CAYMHL010000014.1, from coordinate 1,905 downwards.
ATCCGCGCGAGGTGCGCGAACTGCTGGGTACGACCGCCAAAATGACGTTCCACTGGGTGCTGATGGGCGGAGAAAGAGTGGCGGAGATGACGCTGCCGGCTGTCGAGGGTGATCAGCACTATCGACTGGATAAGGCGGTGGCGCTGGAAGGCAAACATATCCGTGATGCCCAACTGGCCTTCAACCCGCAAACCGGTGCCGCCGTGGTCAACTTTAGCCTCGACAGCGAAGGGGGGCGCGAATTTGCCCGCATGACCGCCAGTAATATCGGTCGCCCGCTGGCGATCGTGCTGGATGGTCGGGTGCTGACGGCACCGGTGATCCGCAGCGTCATCGCCGGTGGCAGTGGCGAGATCAGCGGCGACTTTACCCCGCAGGAGGCCGGACAGCTGGCTCTGTTGCTCAGGGCCGGAGCGCTGCCGGTACCCTTGGAGGTGGTCGAGGAGCGCTCGGTCGGTCCTGATCTGGGGCGTGACGCCATTAACATGGGCCTGACAACCGGCCTGATCGGCTTCGTACTGGTGGTTGGGTTCATGCTGGCGGTCTATCGTGGCCGGGGGCTGATCGCCTGTTTGGGGTTGGCCGTTAACCTGGTGCTGATGCTGGGCGTACTCAGCCTGTTTCGGGCGACACTGACGCTGCCCGGTATTGCCGGCATCATCCTGACGCTGGGGATGGCGGTGGATGCCAATATCCTGATCAACGAGCGTATCAGGGAAGAGAGTCGGCGCGGGCGCAGTGCGGCCATGGCCGTCAAGGAAGGTTTTGCCCGGGCCTATGCCACCATTCTGGACTCCAATCTCACCACCCTGATCGCGGTCAGTCTGCTGTTTTTGATGGGCAGCGGGCCGGTGAAGGGGTTTGCCATCACCATCGGAATCGGGCTTCTAACCTCACTGTTTACCGCCATTACACTGACGCGACTGCTGACCGAATGGCAGATTCGTGGCCACGAGCGTCAGCCGATCCGCTGGGGTGGCTCAGGCTGGCTGGACCGGCTCAGTGCCCGAGTACCCAATGTGATGAAAGGGCGTGTAGTGGGGCTGATCGCCTCGGCAGTGCTGTCATTGGCGGCGGTTATGCTGTACCTGCAGCCGGGTCTGAAATATGGCATCGACTTTACCGGCGGCACGCTGGTTGAGGTATCGGCACCGGGGCTGGCGGTAGAATCGCTGCGCTCGGTGTTGCCGCAGCAGGCCGGCCTGCAGGAGATGGGCGGGGATGGGCGCTATCTGGTACGCCTGCCGGTGTCGGCAGAGCCGGCGGTGACGGCCGAGCAGATGGAGCAGCTAAAGCACAGCATACTGGAGCAGAACCCGGATGCCGGTTTCCCCAGAACCGAGCTGGTGGGTCCCAAGGTCAGTGGTGACTTCAGTGATCTGAGTATCCTGGCGGTATTGCTGGCAGGTGGCGGTGTACTGGCCTATCTTTGGTGGCGGTTTGAGTCGCACTTTGCGCTGGCGGCAACCCTGACTATTGCGTTGGATCTGACCAAGACCATCGGCTTTTTCGTGCTGGCGGGGGTGGAGTTCAACCTGACGGCGGTGGCCGCTCTGCTGGCGCTGATCGGTTATTCGGTCAATGATAAGGTCGTGGTGTTTGACCGTGTGCGCGAGAGTCTACGCGCCACGCCGGACAAGCCGTTGCTGACGCTGCTGAACGAGAGCATCGCCGCCACGCTGACGCGCACGGTGTATACCTCCGTTACGACACTGCTGGCGCTGTTGCCCATGGCGCTGGCCGGTGGCAGTGCGGTGGCCAGCTTTGCACAGCCGATGCTGTTCGGCGTGGTGATCGGCACCAGTTCATCGGTGTTCATCGCCGCACCCTTGTTGTATTGGCTGGCGCAGCGTCGGGCGCGTCGTGGCGAGGCACAGCTGCGCCCGACCACAGAGGAAATTCGCC
>CAYMHL010000013.1:28211-30967 GCA_964390205.1 uncultured Marinobacterium sp. | reverse complement strand
TTGGGAATCTTGAAGGCAACAAAGAAGGCATCGGCACTGCCGCTGGCACCAAAGTAGCCGGCGATCACCACATCCCTGACCAGCCCCAGCACCCGCGATACCAGGGTCATGATGCCGACGATGCCACTGGAGCGCAGCAGCCCCCCACCCGTTTTCTTTGCCTGTTCCGCCACAACGATTCCCTACCGCTCGTCAAAATGTGCGCCGATCATAGCCCTGATTACAAAACAGACAAAGTCCGGTGTCGAAACGGGGTCATTTGGTTGACATCATTGGCGCGTACATGAATAATGTCGCGTCTAATTTTCGGCATTACAGCGCCGTAATCTGATCAACTCAATTATTGAAGGAGCCGGATCGTGGCTAATTCCGCAGGATCCAAAAAACGCGCTCGTCAGGCGGAGAAGCGTCGTCAGCACAACGCTAGCCTGCGCTCCATGGCGCGCACGTACATCAAGAAAGTAATCGCTGCCATCAACAGCGGTGACCAGGCAGCTGCACAGGAAGCATTCAAGGTCGCTCAGCCGATCATGGACAGCTCCGTGAACAAGGGCATCTTCCACAAGAACAAGATCGCCCGCACCAAGAGCCGTCTGACCGCTCGCATCAAGGCAATGGCTGCCTAAGCCAACGCCTGATCAAGCACAAAAAAACCGGCTTCTGCCGGTTTTTTTGTATCTGTCGCTTGGCATGCATGCCCGGGATAACTCGAATCGCCCGCCAAACAACCGACGGGGACCGACGCAACACGCCAGCCCCGCAGCAGAAACTCAGGCCAGCACCAGATTATCCCGGTGCACCAGCTCTTCCTCACCCATAAAGCCCAACAGGGACTCGATGTCACGACTGGGTCGTCCAATGATGCGCTGCGCATCCTCGGCGCCGTAATTGGCCAGACCGCGAGCCACTACCCGCCCCAGTTCATCCATCATGATCACCATCTCGCCACGGGAAAAGTCGCCACTGACCGAGCGCACACCGGCCGGCAACAGGCTTTTGCCCCGTTCGGTCAGCGCCGCCACGGCACCGGCATCCAGCACCAGCGTGCCGCGCGCCTGCAGATGACCGGCGATCCACTGCTTGCGCGCCACCATCGGCTCACGCTCCGGCAACAGCAAGGTACCGACCGACTCGGCTGCATGCAGCTTAAGCAGCACATCCGGCTCGCGACCACTGGCAATCACGGTTACCGCACCGGAGCGCGCCGCCAGCTTGGCCGCCCGCACCTTGGTCGCCATGCCGCCACGCCCCAGCTTGCCGCCACCGCCTGCCATGGCCACCAGACGCTCGTCTTCGGCCATCGCCTCGCTGATCAGCTCGGCATCGGGATTGGAACGCGGATCAGCGGTGTACAGCCCCTGCTGGTCGGTGAGCAGAATCAGTGCATCCGCTTCCACCGCATTGGCCACCAGCGCCCCCAGGGTATCGTTGTCACCGAAGCGAATCTCGCTGGTGACCACGGTGTCGTTTTCGTTGACGACCGCCACCACGCCCAGCTCGATCAGCGTCTTCAGCGTGGAGACGGCATTGAGGTAGCGCTTGCGGTTGGACAGGTCATCATGGGTCAGCAGCACCTGTGCCGTATGCATGCCGTGGCGACGGAAGTTGGTCTCGTAAGCCTGCACCAACCCCATCTGACCCACCGCCGCAGCCGCCTGCAGACGATAGATTTCACGCGGTCGCTCGGACCAGCCCAGACGGGTCATCCCCTCTGCCACTGACCCTGAAGACACCAGAATCACCTCGACACCACGCCGCGTCAGCTCAACCAGCTGGTCCACCCAGCCGGCAATGGCGATCTGATCCAGCCCCTGACCATCATTGGTCAGCAGGGCACTGCCGATTTTGACGACCCAACGCCCTGATTGGGCCAGGCCTTTACGTCCCGCTGTCACCTTGTCATTGCTCCGTCAGCGCACATACTCCACTTCGATATCGTAATCATCGTCATCGAAGTCATCATCATCCAGATCATCTTCCGCTTCACGACGCGCGCGCATTTCGGCACGCAGACGCTGCAGATTTTCCCGCGCTTCTTCATCAATCAGCGCACGGGTACGACGCTCATCTTCCAGCAGCTCCGGATTCTCGGCAATCGCTTCCGCCCGACGATCCAGAAATTCCTGCAGGTCATGCACCAGCGGCATCAGACCGGTCTTGTTCAGCGCAGACACACGATAAACAGGACCTTCCCAGCCCAGCGCATCGATTACCGCCTGACAGGCTGCATCCTGCTCCTCTTCCGGCAGCATATCCAGCTTGTTCAATACCAGCCAGCGCGGCTGCTGCGCCAGCGTTTGGCTGAATCGAGTCAGTTCGCGTACGGCGGTCACCGCTGCCTGGGCCGGCGTGGTTTCATCCCAGGGCGCCATATCAACCAGATGCAGCAGCACCCGGTTACGGGCCAGATGCTTGAGGAAGCGAATCCCCAGCCCCGCACCCTCGGCCGCGCCCTCGATGATGCCCGGAATATCAGCCACCACGAAGCTGCGATGCGCTTCGGTACGCACCACACCCAGGTTGGGTACCAGCGTGGTAAACGGATAATCCGCCACCTTCGGTTTGGCCGCCGAGATGGAACGAATCAGCGTCGACTTGCCGGCATTGGGCAGCCCCAGCAGACCCACATCGGCCAGCACCTTCAACTCCAGACGCAGGTTACGCAACTCGCCTTCGCTGCCCTTGGTGGTCTGCTGCGGGGTACGGTTGACGCTGCTCTTGAAGCGGGTGTTGCCCAGTCCATGCCAGCCGCCCTG
>CAYMHL010000013.1:26911-28111 GCA_964390205.1 uncultured Marinobacterium sp. | reverse complement strand
TCCGGGCCTCCCTTCGGAATGAACTTTTCACGCCGGAAGCTCAGACAGCCGTTACCCCCCTTGCCGGCTTCCACGGTAATGGTCGCCTCATCGACAAATTTCATCTTTACCTCCAACTCTTGTCATTCCGGAAGCACCCGTCAGGATACACCCTTCACCCGCTGCCGACAGCCGTTTGGACCGTTCGGGTCACGGGCTTAAACGAAAAAAGCCCCGCCTGGGCGGAGCTTTTCAATACGATCATCATTGCTCTGCTCAGGCAGGAACGATGCTCACGTATTTGCGGTTTTTCGGACCCTTGGTCTCGAACTTCACAACGCCGTCGGCAGTTGCGAACAGAGTGTGGTCCTTGCCCAGACCAACGTTGGTACCGGCGTGGAACTTGGTACCGCGCTGACGAATCAGGATGTTGCCTGCTGCAACAGCCTGGCCGCCGAAGCGCTTAACGCCGAGGCGCTTTGATTGTGAGTCGCGGCCGTTACGCGTTGAACCACCAGCCTTCTTATGAGCCATTATTCAATCTCCTAATTCGGTTTCTCAGGCACTGATGCCAGTGATCTTGACTTCAGTGAACCACTGACGGTGACCCTGACGCTTCATGTGGTGCTTGCGACGACGGAACTTGATGATAGTCACTTTATCACCACGACCGTGGGATACGACTTCAGCAGCCACTTTGGCACCTTCAACAACCGGCGCGCCAACTTTAACGTCATCACCGTTGCCGACCAGCAGAACGCGGTCGAATTCGATGCTGGAGCCGGCTTCTGCAGCCAGTTTTTCCAGCTTCAGAGTCTGTCCTTCCTGCACACGGTACTGCTTACCGCCGCTTACGATTACTGCAAACATGCTTTTCTCCAAGTTTTAACCTGCCCGGCTACTGGATACGAAACCTACTTCTAATGGCCGGGATCCTGCGGATCTCTGGCACCCTATGGTAGGGAGCGTCGGTGGACAGGTTTAAGGCGCGAAATTTTACTGCATTCAGCCACCCGGCCGCAACCTTTTTACCCCTTTGCGCCGCCACTCAGACCCGGTACTCGGCCTGCTCTCAGACCCTCGACTTGACACTCCCGAGGTCGCCGCCTAGCATGCGGCGGGTGTTCAATCCACATACAGAACCCCATCCATGCAGCCACACCAGCTAAATCCGGCGATTGAGCCGCAGTTTGATGCCGTAACCGATTACATTCTCAACCA
>CAYMHL010000013.1:13753-26811 GCA_964390205.1 uncultured Marinobacterium sp. | reverse complement strand
ACCAAATGAGCCTGCTTACTGGCGTCTGAGGTGGTATACCACCTCACGTCGCCCCGGTCCGGCCTCCGCCTGATCCAGACGCTGCAGGGTAAAGCCCGGTTCAAACAATTTGCGCACTTCCGCCTCCGGCACCGCAAACGGCGGCCCTTCGCTCCCCGTGAACTCCAGCGTTACCAGCAGCATTTCGACACCGCTTGCCAACTGCTCGCGCAGATGGGAGGCATAGGCCCTGCGCATGGCGGGCGGCAACGCGATCAGTGCCGCGCGATCATACACCGCCGCGACCTCGCCCCAGTGCTCCCTTCCCAACTCAAGGAAATCCGCACACCAGAGCCTGATGCCGTCCCGCTCCCGGGTGTGGCCTTCAGGCACCGCCACCGGGGTTACCTGAACACCGTGTTCAATGAAAAAATCACGACAGGCCAGGTCGCTCAATTCAACGCCAACCACCTCATGTCCCTGCTCACGCAGCCAGAGCATGTCGCTCGACTTGCCACACAGAGGCACCAGAACCCGGGCGTCAGCGTGCAGATCCAGTGCTGACCAGTAGCGTCGCAACCAGGGGTTGATGTCGCCTTGATGGAAACCGATGCGCCCTTCCTGCCAGCGCTGATGCCAGAATGCATGTTCCATCCCTGCCCCTCCTTTTTAGCCCTATGGATGAGCAAATTACATGACACAGCCCGTGCCTGAAAGACTGCAAACCGGTATAATCGCCGAAATATTGATGAAATGCCTCTGGATATACGGTTTCTTATGACACGACCTTCCTCATTCGAACGCGAAGAGCTGCTGAAGTGCGGCCACGGCGAAATGTTCGGCCCGGGCAACGCTCAGCTGCCGGTCGGCAACATGCTGATGCTGGACCGCATCATCAACATCAACACTGACGGCGGCCAGTACGGCAAGGGCGAAATCATTGCCGAGCTGGATATTCGTCCCGACCTTTGGTTCTTCGACTGTCATTTCCCCGGCGATCCGGTGATGCCCGGCTGCCTGGGACTGGACGCCATGTGGCAGCTGGTCGGCTTCTTCCTCGGCTGGCGCGGCAATGAAGGTCGTGGTCGTGCCCTGGGTTCAGGCGAAGTGAAGTTCACCGGCCAGGTGCTGCCAAGCGCCAGCAAGGTGACCTACCATATCGAACTCAAGCGCGTTATTGAGCGCAAGCTGGTCATGGGTATTGCTGACGGCTCTCTGGCTGTGGATGGCCGTGTCATCTATACCGCCAAGGATTTGCGCGTCGGCCTGTTCAAACAGACCGATAATTTCTGAGCCTGAACTTCAGGCTCGTTGAACTGCCTATAATAAGACTGCTCTATTGTTGAATGATTTGAAGAGAGGCTACACATGCGACGCGTCGTAGTGACCGGTATGGGAATCGTATCCTGCCTGGGTAACGATCTGGAAACAGTTCTGGACTCACTGAAGCAGGGCCGCTCCGGTATCAAATTTCAGCCGGAATATAAAGAACTCGGCTTCCGCAGCCAGGTGGCAGGCAGTATCGATATCGATCTCGACGCCCTGATCGACCGCAAACTGCGTCGTTTCATGGGTAATGCTTCCGCTTACGCCTATCTGGCAATGAAGCAGGCAATCGAGGATTCGGGACTGGCCGAAGATCAGGTGTCCAACGTGCGCACCGGTCTGATCGCCGGCTCCGGTGGTGCATCGTCTGCCGATATCGTTGAGACCGCCGACATTCTGCGCACCAAGGGCGTACGCCGCGTCGGTCCCTACCGCGTGACACGCACCATGGGCTCCACCGTATCCGCCTGTCTGGCCACCCCGTTCAAGATCAAGGGTGTGAACTACTCCATCACGTCCGCCTGTGCCACCAGTGCGCACTGCATCGGCAACGCCATGGAGCAGATTCAGCTGGGCAAACAGGACGTAATCTTCGCCGGTGGCGGTGAAGAGCTGCACTGGTCCCTGAGCGTGATGTTCGATGCCATGGGCGCTCTGTCCAGCAAGTACAACGACACCCCGGAAAAGGCTTCACGTGCCTACGACGCCAACCGTGACGGCTTCGTCATCGCCGGCGGCGCCGGCATGCTGGTACTGGAAGAACTGGAACACGCCAAGGCGCGTGGTGCCAAGATCTATGCCGAGCTGGTCGGTTATGGCGCCACATCCGACGGCTACGACATGGTTGCTCCGTCCGGTGAGGGCGCGGTTCGCTGCATGCAGCAGGCCATGTCCACCGTGAACGGCACGATCGACTACATCAACTCCCATGGCACCTCCACCCCGGCCGGTGACATTCAGGAGCTGAAAGCGATGAAGCAGACCTTCGGCGACGCCATGCCGCCGGTCAGCTCCACCAAGTCGCTGACCGGTCACTCACTGGGTGCCACCGGTGCACAGGAAGCGATCTACTCGATCCTGATGCAGCAGAACAATTTCATCTGCGCGTCGGCCAATATCGAAGAGCTGGATCCGGAAGCGGTCGGCCTGCCGGTCGTCACCGAACGTCAGGACAATGTCGAGCTTAAGCGCGTCATGTCCAACAGCTTCGGCTTCGGCGGTACCAACTCGACACTGGTGTTCGAGAAATACGAAGGCTGATCCGCCTTCAACTCGGATCGACCGGCGCCATACCGGTCACGCAGAAAAAAACCGCTCATCTGAGCGGTTTTTTTGTTGATGGCCTGTGCCAACCGATAAGGCCAGGCTTCAGTCCAGGCTACCCTGTTCGCGCATGGTCGTTTCCAGCCATGCCGTTGCCGCCTCATGCACCTCTTCCACGCTTTTGTCTGCGGTCTCAATGGCAGGACCAACAGCCACTTCGACGGTACCCGGATATTTGATGAACGACTTGCCCGGCCAGAACAGCCCCGCATTGTGCGCCACTGGTACCATCGGCACTTTGCTGCTCACCGCCAGCATGGCACCGCCCTTGTTCCACTTGCCCAGCTGACCCACAGGCACACGAGTGCCCTGAGGGAAGATCAGCAGCGGGATGCCATCCGCCAGCCGGGCCTTGCCCTGTTCCAGCAGCTGCTTGAGCGCACCGCGACGCTTGCTGCGATCCAGCGCGATCGGTCTGAGCAGCGCAAGCGCCCAGCCGAACAGCGGGATGCGCAGCAGCTCTCGCTTGAGTACCACCGCCTGCGGTCGGATCAGGATCTGGAAGTAGAGTGTTTCCCACTCACTCTGATGATTGGCAATCACCACATAGCTGCCGTTGGCGGGCAAATGCTCACGGCCGGTCACCTTCACCTTTACGCCACAGCAGATGCGCAACCAGGCGATGTAGAAGTAGTTGATCAGGGTCAGAAAGGTAAATCGTGCCCGAAAGGGCAGCAGCGGCCCGATGAGCAGGCAAATCAGCGAGAACACCATGGTCACCGGGTAGAAACCGGCATAATAGAGCAGTGAACGCAGAAACAGCAGCGGTGTGGCTTTGGGCGCTGTCTTGGCCGTTGTGTCGGGCGTCATTCCGGAGCGGGTCAAATCAACCTCCTGTTACCGGTGGGAAAAACGCCACCTCGTCGTTGTCGGCCAGCACGGCGTCCGGGGAGACGACCTCCTGGTTGAGGGCGCAGATCAGGTCCGGTGCCGTCAACACCTGACGCCAGCACTCGCCCCGTTGTGCCAGCCAGTCGATCAGTTCGGCCAGGGTGCTGATGCCGTTCGGCAGCGCCAGCGTCTCTTCGTCACACCCCAGCTGCTCGCGGATACGCGCAAAGTAAACCAGTTTCATTGCATCTCCTCCCGGCGCCAGTCGCCGCTTTTGCCACCGGTTTTCTCGACCAGTTCGATGCCGCCGATGCGCATGCCCTTGTCCACTGCCTTGCACATATCGTACAGGGTGAGCGCAGCCACACTGACGGCCGTCAGTGCTTCCATTTCAACGCCGGTCTGGCCGCTCAGACGACAGCGCGCTTCGATGCGCACCCGGTTGTGTTCCGGCTCAGGCAGCAGCTCGACCTTGACCGAGCTGAGCATCAGCGGATGACACAGGGGGATAAGATCCGGCGTTTTCTTGGCGCCCTGAATGCCGGCAATACGCGCCACCGCCAGTACATCGCCCTTGGGATGGCCGCCCTGCTGGATCAGCGCCAGCGTCTCGGGCTGCATTTCGACCCAGCCTGATGCCAGCGCTTCACGCACCGTCACCGCCTTGTCGCTGACATCAACCATACGGGCATGGCCGCGGGCATCAAGATGGGTCAAATCGCTCATGAGTGCTCCTGCTCAGCCTGACGCTGATTGATTACTGGATTGGCATACATCTGCTGCAGAAACGGCCGCGCTTCTTCATCCACCGTCGCCAGCCGCGCGTCGAACGCCTGCTGCTGCTCGGCCGTGACGGACTCGCCCGCCGCCGCCAGGTTAGTCGGATGCAGACGATAGTTAAGGTGGATCTGGCGGTCAATCTCGGCGGCCAGCTGCTCGGGCGACTCGAATTCGCCCGCCAGCGGTGTACCAAAGGCCACATGCACAGCGCCCTTGTCACCGGTGATGCCACGCACGATGCTGCTGATGTCCTCGAACTCCGATTTCTGGTAGCTGCCGTGCAAAGCCTTGGCTGCCAGCTCCCGGGCCTTGAGGGCATCGCAGGGGTCCAGTTCGTAGGAGATCGACACCGGCACTATGTTGAGCCGCGCCACCATCTCGCTCAGCGAGCGCTGCTTGCGATGGGACATGTAGAACATCTTCATCAGCGCCGGATCGGTACGGTCATTGCCGTCCTTTGCCCGCCCTTCACGCTGGGCGATCCAGACCGAATGGCCGCTGTTGACGCTGTGGTCGATATAGGCCGACAGCTGATTCAGCGCCGTCATCATTTCACGCCCCTTGGCGGAGCGATTAACGATGAAGCTCTTGTTCAGCCGCATCAGGTCGGAGACATAGGGCTTGCGCAACAGGTTGTCACCGATGGCGATGCGTACCGTCGACATGTCGGCCTGGTAACGCACCCAGTTGACGAAGGCCGGGTCCATGGCGATGTCACGGTGGTTGGAGACAAACAAATAGGCCTCGTTCGGATCCAGCCGCTCCAGCCCCGAGCAACTCACCTTGGTAGTGGTACGGGCGATCATCTTCTGCATGTAGCTGGCCACCAGCATCTGGAAACCCGCCACATCCTCGATATCGCCCACCCGCGACGCGACCGCAATACGGACCAGCGGGCGCAGCAGCCAGCCCAGTGGCCCCGATGCGTTGGGGAACTGGTAACGGGTCAGGGCCGAGATGCATTCGTCATCCCGGACCAGACGCTGCAATACGGCTTCGACTTCGTTATCTCGATAGGGGCGGATCTCCTGATAGGGATCTTGCGCCTGGCGTTGTGCATTCATTCGCGGCTGTCAGCCTCTGGCTGCTGAAAAAGCGCACATTTTACCCTGTTGGCGTGTGCTTTTGCATACCGATACGTCCCTGGCTAGCCGGACAACAGACTGAACGGCAGAAATTCCAGCGGCTGTCCGGGCTCGACACAGGACCCTGCCGGGACTCTGGCCAGTCCTGCCGCCTGCAGAGCGTTACTTAACACGCCTGAGCTCTGGTTGCCCTGAGGCACCAGGCTGCCGCCGTCAACACGGACGCGCAGGTATTCGTCCCGCCCGGTCGGGCGTTCTCGACTGAACCCGGCCGGCAGCTGCCAGCCGCTCACCGGCTGGTATGTCATCCCCTGCAGCCGCTGCAGGGCCGGCAGTGCCAGCAGATAGAAGGTGACCAGACTGGAGGCCGGGTTGCCCGGCAGGCCGATAAAGGGCGTGCCGGCTACTTGTCCGGCCGCAAAGGGCTTGCCCGGCTTGATATTGATACGCCAGATCTGCAGCGCCCCCAGGGCTTCAACCTGGCGGCGCACATGATCCTCCTCACCCACGGAAACACCGCCGCTGGACAGAATCAGATCACACTCGGCCGCTGCGGCGCTCAGCACCTCGGCGGTGGCTGCCGCCGTATCGGCCACATGATAGCTGCGGATCGAGCTGACCCCTGCCTGCTGCAGCAAACCGGTGAGCAAATACCGGTTGGAATCGTAAATCTGCCCCGGTGCCAGCGGCTGTCCAGGATGGACCAGCTCATCACCGGTGGACAACAGTGCCACGCGAGGGGGGCGGTAAACCTGTACGCTCTCAACGCCTGCCGAGGCCAGCACGCCCATGGCCTGGGCCGACAGCTTGCTGCCGGACGACAGCAAGGACTCCCCGGCACGCAGGTCCTGCCCCTGTGGACGAATGTTCTGCCCTGGACGCACAGCAGCGCTGAACCGCACACCCTGGTCGTCTGCAACCGCTTCTTCCTGCATCACCACCGCATCGGCCCCCGCGGGTATGGGCGCGCCGGTGAAGATGCGCGCCGCTGTACCCGGCTGCAGCGGTTCGGGCGCGGTGCCGGCCGGAATACGCTGGGAGATCGGTAACACCTCGGCTTCGCTCAGGTCCTCACAGCGGACAGCATAGCCATCCATGCTGCTGTTGGCCTCCGGCGGCACATCGACCGCCACCGTCAGTGATTGCGCCAAAACCCGTCCCAACGCATGCTCCAGTGTCACCGTCTCGACGTCTCTGGGCACGGGCATCATGGCCAGCAATTGCTGCAGTGCCTGTTCGACCGGAATCAATGCCTGCATCGACGACTCTCCTCTGCCGATTGCTGTCCTTCGCATGCACGCTGTTCAGTGTCAGAAGCGCGGGCAACACACATGGGCGTGTCCGCACGACTCGGTGATTTCAGTCTGACTGTATTCACGGCTGTTCTCATCGGTTGTCAACTCATCAAGGGCTTCAGCCCCCGGTCATGTTCATGAAGCGCAGAATCTGGGGTTCATCGTTCAGATCGAAATGGTGACGCTCGGGTTTGATATCCATGGCATCGATAATGGCCTGGCGCAATACCTGGCGGTCACAGTCGGGATCACGCAGCAGTGCGCGCAGGTCCAGCGAGTGTTCGTTGCCCAGACAGAGCAGCAGGCGCCCTTCAGCGGTCAGCCGGACACGGTTGCAGTCGGCACAGAAATTATGACTGTGGGGCGAAATGAAACCGATGCGACTGTCGCTGTCCGGCATGCGATAGTAACGCGAGGGGCCACCGGTGCGCTCGGCAGTGGGAATCAGCGTGTAGTGCTGCCCCAACATCTCCCTGAGCGTATCGCTGGAACAGAAGGCTTCGGCACGGTCATGCTCACTGATCTGCCCCAGCGGCATCTCTTCAATAAAGCTGATATCCAGGCCACGTGCACGGGCATAGCCGACCAGCGCCGGCACCTCGTCTTCATTGCGGCCATGAAGCACCACGGTATTCAGCTTGATACGCTCAAAGCCGGCCTCACTGGCAGCGTCGATACCGGCCAGCACCTGTTCCAGCCGACCATTGCGTGTCAGCGCGCGGAAGCGTTCGGGATCCAGACTGTCGAGACTGATGTTGAGCCGATTGACGCCAGCCTCACGCAGGGGACGGGCAAAACGCTGCAGCTGCGAGCCGTTGGTGGTCAACACCAGTTCCACGGGCAGCTGGCCCAGGCGCTCGATCAGCCAGAAGATGTTACGTCGCACCAGAGGTTCCCCCCCGGTGAGGCGAATCTTGCGCACGCCCAGTTCGACAAACAGCTCTGCCAGCGTCAACATCTCTTCCAGTGACAGCACCTGTTCGCGAGGCAGAAAGGTCATCTGCTCGCTCATGCAGTACACACAGCGAAAGTCGCAGCGGTCCGTCACCGAGAGTCGCAGGTAGTGAATGTGCCGGCCAAATCGATCGACCAGGGCGGTATCTGTATGGTTCATGATTCAAAAGACCCTATCCGCCGGTTATAGTTCTTGTACGGATCGGCTGCTTGCCAGCAGTGCCTGCGTCTCAGTATATGCACAAAATCCAATAATTGGTTACAGGAACCGAATTACCTTGAATACCTACATGATTCTGAAGCACAGCCACCTGCTGATGGTGGCCCTGAGCATCGCGCTGTTTCTGCTGCGCGCCTTCCTGCTCTACACCTGGCCACGGGCACTCAATACCCGCTGGCTCAAGGTCGTGCCCCATGTGATTGATACCCTGCTGCTGCTCAGCGCCATCGGCCTGACGCTGATCATCGATCAGTACCCGCTGACCCATCACTGGCTGACCGCCAAGGTATTGGGGCTGGTGGCCTATATCGGCTTCGGTACGGTAGCGCTGAAACGCGGCCGCAATATGAAAACACGCAGCCTGGCACTGATCGCGGCGCTGTTGAGTCTGGGTTACATTCTGGGCGTTGCCCTGACCCGTTCGGCCACACTGGGAATGGTTTGATCGAGCAAAGACGGCGGACGGGCTAAAGTTCGCCGTACACCTCACGCACCACCCGCTGCAGCTCGCTGCGCCAGGGACGCTGACGAATGCCGAAGGTGGCCAGCAGCTTGCGGCATTTGAGTACCGATGAGGCAGGACGCTGGGCGAGGCACTGCAGATCGGCGGACGATACCGGCTGCAGCGCCTCCACCTTCAGCTCTTCGTACTGTCGGGCGGCTGCCAGCAGCGCCTCGCTGAAGCCGTAGCGGGTGGTAATCTCGGCACCGCAGTAGTGATAGGTGCCCCAGACATCGATACCGCAGGTCAACTGGCGCAGAATCGCCAGCAGCACTCGGGCCACATCCTCCGCCGACGTCGGACAGCCGCGCCGATCATCCGCCGCTTCGATCTGCTGTTCGTGGCGCGCCTGTTCCAGGGTGCGCAGCAGGAAGTTCTCGCCACGGGCACTGAAGATCCAGCTCACCCGGAGAATCAGGTGTTGCGGCTGGGCCGCACGTATCGCCTCCTCACCCTGCCATTTGCTGCGGCCGTAGGTACCCAGGGGCGAGGCTTCATCGTCTTCGCTGTAGCCGCTGGCGTAATGGCCGTCAAACACGTAATCGGATGACAGATGCAACAGCGGGATGCTCAATGCGGCCGTTGCCTTGGCCAGATGGCCGGCACCGTCGCGATTGACGGCAAATGCCTGTTCCTGCTGACGCTCGGCCGCATCGACGCGATTGAACGCGGCACAGTTGATGACATAGTCGGGCAGATGCTTTTCCAGCTGCTGATGAATCGCCGCCGGATCGGTAATATCCAGTTGACGCCGATTCATGGCAACGGCTTCAATCCCCGGCGCCTGCTCAAGCAGTTCCGTCAGTGCATGGCCGACCTGGCCTGCAGCCCCGAGGATCAGGACTTTTGCTGAGGTTGTATAGGCGCTCGCTGGCATAGCGGAATTGTTGACCTGTACGACTGAAATAATGGGCGTTTACGCAATTGCGGTACAATCGAGCATACCCCAAAGCGCGCCGCCGGCACACCCGTGAAACACGAAAAATTGCGCCGGTAAATGTAAAAGCCCCGCAGTGGAGGCGGGGCTTTTCAAGGCGCAGAAACAAAGGCGTCAGAACGGGATATCGTCGTCGAAATCATCAAAACCGGGCGCCGGCTGTTGCGGGGCCTGCTGCGGCTGTTGCGCGGGCTGCTGCTGAGCGGGCTGGCGACGCGGCGCCTGCTGTTGCTGCGGCTGACCATAGCCCATGGGATCCGGCTGGGAAGAGTAGCCACCGGCATCGCCGGCACCGCCACGGCTGTCGAGCATCTGCATTTCGCTGGCCACGATCTCCGTGGTGTAGCGGTCCTGACCGTCCTGACCCTGCCACTTGCGGGTACGCAAAGAGCCTTCCACGTATACCTTGGAACCCTTGCGCAGGTATTCACCGGCAATTTCCGCCAGACGGTTGAAGAACACCACCCGGTGCCACTCGGTCCGTTCCTGCATTTGACCGGTCTGCTTGTCTTTCCAGCTCTCGCTGGTTGCCAGTGTTACGTTGGTCACGGCGTTGCCGGACGGCATGTAACGCACCTCGGGGTCGCCCCCCAGATTGCCGACCAGAATCACCTTGTTGATGCCACGCGCCATCAGTCATCTCCCGTTTTGCGTTTGTATCGTACTGCAGCATCCTGCCGCGTCATTGGTGGTTGAGAATAGCACACCGCAGCTTCCTATAGTAAGTCGGACAGGGGCAGCAATGACGGTTTAGGGACTGACGGCAAACCTCTATAATGATCTCTTTTGCCAGTGACAACGGAGCAATAATGGACAAGATTCTGGTCAGGGGCGCACGCACCCACAACCTGAAGAATGTGGACCTTGATATCCCGCGCGACCAGCTCATCGTGATCACCGGCCTGTCCGGATCGGGCAAGTCCTCACTCGCGTTCGATACCCTCTATGCCGAGGGTCAACGGCGCTATGTGGAATCGCTTTCCACCTATGCCCGCCAGTTCCTGTCGATGATGGAGAAGCCCGATGTGGACCACATCGAGGGACTCTCGCCGGCGATCTCCATCGAGCAGAAATCGACTTCGCACAACCCGCGCTCTACCGTTGGCACCATTACCGAGATCTATGACTACCTGCGTCTGCTGTTTGCCCGCGCCGGTGAACCGCGCTGCCCGGACCATGATCTTCCGCTGGCAGCCCAGACGGTGAGTCAGATGGTCGATCAGGTGCTGGCCCTGCCGGAAGGCAGCAAGGTGATGCTGCTGGCTCCCGTCATCCAGGGGCGCAAGGGTGAACATCTGCACATCCTCAACCAGTTGCGCACCCAGGGCTTTGTGCGCGCCCGCATCGACGGTCTGGTGGTGGATCTGGACGATGCTCCCGCACTGGACAAGAATCGCAAGCACGACATCGAAGTGGTAATCGACCGCATCAAGGTCCGTGACGATCTGCAGACCCGTTTGGCCGAGTCTTTTGAAACCGCACTGGAACTGGCCGACGGTATCGCCAAGGTTGCGCCGATGGAAGATGGGCTTGAAGAGATGGTGTTCTCCGCTCGCTTTGCCTGCCCCACCTGCGGTCACAGCATTCAGGAACTGGAACCCCGGCTGTTCTCATTCAACAATCCGCATGGCGCCTGCCCCTCCTGCGACGGCCTCGGTGTGCGTCAGTACTTCGACCCACGCAAGCTGGTACAGGATCCTTCACTGCCGCTGGCACAGGGGGCGATACGCGGCTGGGACAAGCGCAGCCTGTATTACTATCAGCAGCTGCAGGCGGTGGCGAATCACTACGGATTCGATCTGGACATGCCCTTTGAGCAACTGTCGGAAACACATCGCAAGGTGATTCTTGAGGGCAGCGGTGATGAGGATGTCGCTTTCCATTATCGCAATGATCGCGGTGACAAGGTCGAGAAACGCCACCCCTTTGAAGGCGTGATCAACAACCTGGAACGCCGCTACCGGGAAACCGAATCGGAAAGCGTACGCGAGGATCTGGCCAAGTACCTCAACATGCAGCCCTGCCCCTCCTGCCACGGCAGTCGTCTGCGCCGGGACGCCCGCCATGTCTATATCGATGAACACACTCTGCCGGATATCGTGCGCCTGCCGATCGGTCAGGCCAGGGAGTATTTCGATAACCTGCACCTGCGCGGCAAGCAGGGCGAGATCGCCGAGAAGATCCTCAAGGAGATCCGTGATCGCCTGACGTTCCTGGTCAATGTGGGACTGGATTATCTGTCACTGGAGCGCAGTGCCGAAACCCTCTCCGGCGGTGAAGCCCAGCGTATCCGTCTGGCCAGCCAGATCGGTGCAGGGCTCGTCGGGGTGATGTATGTACTGGACGAACCCTCCATCGGTCTGCATCAGCGCGATAATGAGCGTCTGCTGCAAACCCTCAAACATCTGCGTGATCTCGGCAACACGGTGATCGTGGTCGAGCATGACGAGGATGCCATTCGTCTGGCCGACTACCTGATTGATATCGGCCCTGGAGCCGGGGTCCACGGCGGTCGCGTCATCGCCGCCGGCAAACCGGAACAGATCATGGCCAACCCCGAGTCGATTACGGGTCAATATCTCAGCGGTGAGCGCTGCATCGCCGTTCCCGCCGAACGCAAGGCCGCCGATCCCGAGCGCATGCTCAAATTGATCGGGGCGACGGGCAACAACCTGCGCGGTGTGGATCTGGAAATACCGGTTGGACTCATGACCTGCATCACCGGCGTTTCCGGCTCCGGCAAGTCAACGCTGATCAACAACACCCTCTATCCGGTCGCCGCCACCGAACTGAACCATGCCACCACACTGGATGCGGCACCGCATGACCGCATCGAAGGACTGGATCTGTTCGACAAGGTGATCGATATCGACCAGAGCCCCATCGGTCGTACACCACGTTCGAACCCGGCTACCTATACCGGCATTTTCACCCCGATTCGTGAACTCTTCGCCGGTACCAAGGAAGCCCGTTCACGAGGCTACAAGCCGGGACGATTCAGTTTCAACGTCAAGGGCGGGCGCTGTGAAGCCTGTCAGGGTGACGGCGTTATCAAGGTGGAAATGCACTTCCTGCCGGATATCTACGTCCCCTGTGACATCTGCAAGGGCAAACGCTACAACCGCGAAACCCTCGACGTCACCTACAAGGGCAAGAGCATCGATGAGGTGCTGGAGATGACCGTGGAGGATGCACGAGAATTTTTTGATGTCATCCCGGCACTGGCACGACGACTGCAAACCCTCATCGATGTGGGACTGAGCTATATTCGTCTGGGTCAGGCCGCCACGACTCTGTCCGGTGGTGAAGCCCAGCGGGTCAAGCTGGCACGTGAGCTCAGCAAGCGCGATACCGGCAAGACACTGTATATCCTCGACGAACCCACTACAGGCCTGCATTTCTATGATATCCAGCAGCTGCTCAACGTGCTGGATCGGCTGCGTGATCACGGCAACACCATTGTCGTCATCGAACACAACCTCGACGTGATCAAGACGGCCGACTGGATCGTCGACCTGGGACCTGAAGGTGGCAGCGGCGGTGGTCAGATCATTGCTGCCGGAACACCGGAACAGGTCGCCGCCAGTGACGTCTCGCACACCGGTCGCTTCCTCAAGTCTTTGCTCGGCTAAAAGCAGGCTAAACGAGGGCCAGGCCCTGGATGCTTGACCGACCGTCAGCGCCAGGGATGGCGCTGTCGAGGCTCCAGGGAGGGATTTACGGTGTGTCGGCCGAGTGCAGGATCACAGCCTTGCACAGCTCTCATAAACTACAGGCACAAAAAAACCCGGACCTTGCGGACCGGGTTTTTTATGCTGTGCAAGTA
>CAYMHL010000013.1:0-13653 GCA_964390205.1 uncultured Marinobacterium sp. | reverse complement strand
ACAGGCACAAAAAAACCCGGACCTTGCGGACCGGGTTTTTTATGCTGTGCAAGTAGCGATTAATCTTCAGCAGATTCTTCGACTACTGCCTGACCAGCCGGACGATCAACCAGCTCAACGTAAGCCATCGGTGCCTTGTCGCCAGCGCGGTAACCACATTTCAGAATGCGGATATAGCCACCCGGACGAGCCTGGTAACGCGGGCCCAGTTCGTTGAACAGTTTACCTACAGCTTCGTTGCTGCGGGTACGGGAGAACGCCAGACGACGGTTTGCAACCGAATCGGTCTTGGCCAGAGTGATCAGCGGCTCAGCAAAGCGGCGCAGTTCTTTTGCTTTAGGCAGAGTGGTCTTGATCAGTTCATGTTCGAACAGAGACACTGCCATATTCTTGAACATCGCTTTGCGGTGAGCACTTGTACGATTCAAGTGTCGACCAGATTTACGATGACGCATTTTCTAAATCCTTTGTAACTAGGGTTACGAAGTCAGACTCAAGAGGCAACCTTGTCATCGCCTTTCAGGCTGGCCGGCGGCCAGTTTTCCAGACGCATGCCAAGCGACAGACCTTTGGATGCCAGCACATCCTTAATCTCGGTCAGTGACTTCTTGCCCAAGTTAGGAGTCTTCAGCAGTTCTACTTCGGTACGCTGGATAAGATCACCAATGTAGTAGATCTGCTCTGCTTTCAGACAGTTCGCGGAACGTACAGTCAGCTCCAGATCATCGACCGGACGCAGAAGAACAGGATCAATCTCCGGTTCGTTCGGCTCGGCACGGGTCTGTTCACCCGCATCTTCCAGATCAACAAATACAACCAGCTGCTGCTGCAGAATGGTCGCCGCACGACGGATGCACTCTTCAGGATCGATAGTACCGTTGGATTCGATATCGATCACGAGCTTGTCCAGGTCGGTGCGCTGCTCTACACGTGCACTTTCAACAGCATAGGACACGCGCAGAACAGGGCTGTAGCTGGCATCCAGCTGCAGACGCCCAATGGCACGAGTTTCGTCTTCGTCGCTCACACGCGCATCAGCCGGCACATAACCGCGGCCACGCGTCACACGCAGCTGCATGTTCAGCGAATGACCCGGGTTGAGGTGCGCAATCACATGTTCGGGATTGGCAACCTCAGCATCCTGGTTCAGCTGAATATCACCAGCTGTCACAGGACCTGCTTCCGACTTGGAGAGAGTCAGGAGCGCTTCATCACCGTTATGCAGAGCGATGGCAACACCCTTAAGGTTCAGCAGGATCTCAATGACATCCTCCTGAACACCTTCGATGCTGCTGTACTCGTGCAGTACACCTTCAATCTCAACTTCCGAAATTGCACAACCCGGCATGGAAGAGAGCAGGATACGGCGCAGCGCATTGCCCAGAGTATGGCCGAACCCCCGCTCAAGCGGCTCGAGAGTCACTTTAGCGCGGGTTTTGCTAATCTCCTGCACGTCAATGTGACGTGGGTATAGAAACTCGTTTACTGAACGCTGCATAGTTCCACCAGTCAAGAGTTCAAAATTACTTCGAGTAGAGCTCGACAATCAGGTGCTCGTTGATGTCGGCTGACAGATCACTGCGTTCCGGCAGGGACTTGAAAGTACCTTCCATCTTCGCCGCATCCACTTCAACCCACTCAACCGGGGCACGCTGACCAGCCAGTTCCAGTGCGTGTTTGATACGCAGCTGGTTTTTGGCCTTTTCGCGAACTGCTACTACGTCGCCAGCCTGTACCTGGTAGGAAGGAATGTTAACAACCTGACCATTGACAGTGATCTGACGGTGAGAGACAACCTGACGTGCTTCAGCACGGGTAGAACCGTAACCCATGCGGTATACAACGTTGTCCAGACGGCCTTCCAGCAGCTGGAGCAGGTTTTCACCGGTTGCACCCTTGCGGCGTGCAGCCTCTTTGTAGTAACTACGGAACTGACGTTCCAGCACGCCGTAGATGCGACGTACTTTCTGTTTTTCACGCAGCTGCAGACCGTATTCAGACAGACGACCGCGACGGGCGCCGTGAACACCAGGTACTGTTTCTGCTTTGCACTTGCTATCAAGCGCGCGGACACCACTCTTCAGGAAGAGATCGGTGCCTTCACGACGGGACAGCTTGCACTTAGGTCCAAGATAACGAGCCATATTACCGTCTCCAGATTAAACGCGACGCTTCTTCGGCGGACGACAACCGTTGTGCGGGATCGGTGTCACATCCGTGATGTTTGTGATTTTGTAACCACAGCCGTTCAGAGCACGAACAGCGGATTCACGACCCGGTCCCGGGCCCTTCACAAACACGTCGAGGTTTTTCAGACCGTATTCCAGAGCTGCCTGACCGGCACGCTCGGCCGCAACCTGAGCTGCGAACGGGGTGCTCTTGCGGGAACCACGGAAGCCGGAGCCACCTGAAGTCGCCCAGCTCAGAGCATTACCCTGGCGATCGGTAATAGTGATGATAGTGTTGTTAAAAGAGGCATGGATGTGCGCGAGGCCATCCGCCACCTGCTTTTTAACCTTTTTACGAGTGCGATTACCTGGCTTAGCCATATTCGGAAATTCCTATCGCTTACTTACGGATCGGCTTGCGCGGTCCTTTACGGGTACGCGCATTCGTCTTGCTGCGCTGACCACGTACCGGCAGGTTACGACGGTGACGCAGGCCACGGTAACAACCGAGGTCCATAAGACGCTTGATGTTCATGTTGACTTCACGACGCAGATCGCCTTCAACAGTCAACTTGGCAACTTCACCACGAACATTATCGAGCTGCTCTTCAGACAGTTCTGCGATCTTGACGTCCGGTGCAATACCAGTCGCTTCACAGATCTGTTTGGCAGTCGTGCGGCCAATCCCGAAAATGTAAGTCAGAGAAATTACCGCATGCTTATTGTCAGGAATATTGACGCCAGCTATACGGGCCATTCAATGTACTCCATATTAGTGTTCTGGGAGATGCTCACCAGAACCAATCATTCTTTAGTTCGTGGAAGGCGCGCAATGATATACCCTGATCAAAAATAAATCAAGGCTGCGCGCTTCCACTCCCGGCCAGCTGTGGATTAACCCTGGCGCTGCTTGTGTCGGGGTTCCACTTTGCAGATCACGCGCACGGAACCGTTGCGGCGTACGATCTTGCAGTTACGGCAAATCTTTTTAACAGATGCGCGTACTTTCATGATCCACCTCGTTAGGCTTAGCGCAGCAAACCTGCGCCGCCCTTAAGATTCGATTTTTTCATCAGGGACTCATACTGGTGAGACATCAGATGCGACTGCACCTGCGCCATGAAGTCCATCACCACAACCACTACGATCAGCAGCGAAGTGCCACCGAAGTAGAAAGGCACGTTCCACGCCACCACCAGAAACTGGGGCATCAGTGAAACGGCTGTGATGTAGAGTGCACCGAACAGAGTCAGGCGGCTCAGCACGGTATCAATGTACCGCGCAGACTGATCACCAGGACGAATCCCCGGAATAAAGGCACCTGATTTTTTCAGGTTATCTGCCACATCACGCGGATTGAAAACAATCGCGGTGTAGAAGTAGCAGAAAAATACGATCGCAACAGCGAACAGCAGTATGTAAAGCGGCTGTCCCGGACCCAGAGCCAGGGCCACATCCTGCAACCACTCCATGCCTTCAGACTGGCCAAACCACTGACCAACCGATGCAGGGAACAGCAAAATGCTGGATGCGAAGATCGGCGGAATAACCCCCGCCATATTGACCTTCAGAGGCAGATGGCTCGACTGGGCTGCATACACACGACGGCCCTGCTGACGTTTTGCATAGTTAATGGTGATACGGCGCTGGCCGCGTTCCATAAACACTACAAAACCGACAGTGGCTATCGCCAGCACAGCGATGGCCAGCAGCGCCAGGATGTTGAGATCACCCTGACGTGCCGCTTCAAAGGACTGGCCGATCGCACTGGGCAGACCTGCCACAATACCGGCGAAGATCAGAATCGAGATACCGTTGCCGATGCCATGCTCGGTGATCTGCTCACCCAGCCACATCAGGAAGACAGCACCTGCCACCAGCGTTACTACAGCCACAAAATAGAAGCTGAAGTCAGCCACGAAGGCCACGCCCTGGTTGGCCAAACCAACCGCCATACCAAACGCCTGCAGCGTGGCCAGAATGACCGTGCCATAGCGGGTATATTGACTGATTTTGCGCCGTCCTGCTTCCCCCTCCTTCTTCAACTGCTCCAGCTGCGGGCTCACCACGGTCATCAACTGCATAATAATAGAGGCAGAGATGTAGGGCATGATACCCAGTGCCAGGATCGACATACGTTCCAAGGCACCACCCGAAAACATGTTGAACAGGCTGAGAATGGTTCCCTGGTTCTGATCAAACAGCGCAGCAAGGCGATCCGGGTTGATACCGGGTACGGGGATATGCGCCCCGATGCGGTAAACAATGATCGCGATCAGAACGAATCTGAGTCGAGCCCAAAGCTCTTTCAGACCGCTCTGCATGCCTGCCGGTATTTGTCCTTGTTTAGCCATTTACGCCTCGACTTTGCCGCCAGCAGCCTCGATCGCAGCCTGTGCACCTTTGGTCACTTTAAGACCTTTAACGGTGACTGCCTTATTGATCTCACCAGACAGGATCACACGTGCAGACTTGATCTCTTCACGAATGATGTCAGCCTGTTTCAGCGCAGCCAGATCGACAACGTCGACACCGGCAGCAGCCAGTTCGTTCAGACGAACTTCAGCTACATAACGCGCCTGACGAGAGGTGAAACCAAATTTCGGCAGACGACGCTGGATTGGCATCTGACCGCCTTCAAAACCCGGGTTCACACTTCCGCCGGAGCGGGATTTCTGACCCTTGTGGCCGCGGCCACCAGTTTTACCCAGACCGGAGCCGATACCACGACCGACACGCTTGGGAGCGTGCTTGGAACCAGCGCCCGGGCGCAGAGTATTCAAACGCATTGGGTGACTCCTCTTACTCGCCTACTACACGAACCATGTAGTTGACTTTGTTGATCATGCCACGCACTGCCGGGGTATCTTCCACTTCTACGGTGTGGCCGATACGACGCAGGCCCAGACCCTTGACACACTGAATGTGCTTGGGCAGACGACCGATGGTGCTGCGTACCAGGGTAACCTTGATAGTGTTCGCCATGGTTTAACCCTCCAGGATGTCAGCTACGGTTTTGCCACGCTTGGCTGCAATATCTTCCGGCGCAGACATCTGCTTCAGACCGTTGATGGTTGCACGTACTACGTTTACCGGGTTGGTAGAACCGTAGCACTTGGCCAGTACGTTGTGCACACCTGCCAGTTCCAGCACAGCACGCATCGCACCACCGGCGATGACACCAGTACCTTCAGAAGCCGGCTGCATGTAGACCTTGGAAGCACCGTGACGGGCTTTTACCGGGTACTGCAGAGTGTGGCCGTTCAGCTGAACGCTGATCATATTGCGACGTGCCTGCTCCATTGCCTTCTGGATAGCAACAGGTACTTCGCGCGCCTTACCGCGACCGAAGCCAACGCGACCGTTGCCGTCACCAACGACAGTCAGCGCTGTGAAACCGAAGATACGACCGCCTTTTACCACTTTGGCGACGCGGTTTACCTGAACCAGCTTCTCTTGCAGTTCACCGTCTTTCTGTTCGTGATTTGCCATATTAGAAACCTTTAGAATTCCAGGCCGCCTTCGCGAGCAGCATCAGCAAGAGCTGCAACACGACCGTGGTATTTGAAACCGGAGCGGTCAAACGCTACCTTGGATACGCCTGCTTCTTTAGCACGGCTGGCGATCAGAGCACCCACTTTCTTGGCTGCTTCGATATTGCCGGTAGCACCTTCACGCAGATCCTTCTCGACTGTAGAGGCAGACGCCAGAACCTGGCTGCCGTCAGCAGAGATAACCTGCGCGTAAATGTGACGCGGAGAGCGGTTCACGCAAAGGCGAACAGCGCCCTGCTCACGCATCTGCATGCGCGAACGACGCGCACGACGAATACGAGCTTGCTTTTTATCGTTCATGACCCTGCCTTACTTCTTCTTAGCCTCTTTACGGCGTACATATTCATCAGCATAACGAACACCCTTGCCTTTGTACGGCTCCGGCGGACGGAATGCGCGAACTTCTGCAGCCACCTGTCCAACACGCTGTTTATCAGCACCGCTGATAACGATAGTAGTGTTGTTCGGGGTTTCGGCAGAAACACCTTCGGGCAGTTCGTAATCGATCGGGTGAGAGAAGCCCAGCGTCAGGTTCAGAACCTTGCCTTTGGCCTGTGCACGGTAACCAACACCCAGCAAATTCAGAGTCTTGGTAAAACCTTCACTTACACCAACCACCATGTTGTTGACCAGTGCGCGTGTAGTACCCGCCAGCGCCATGGACTGTTTGGCACCATCGCGCGGTGCAAACACCAGCTGTCCTTCAGCCTGTTCAACAGACACTGAGGGATGCAGATCCAGGTCCAGCTGACCGTTCTTGCCTTTGACAGCCAGAGACTGGCCAGCCAGCTTAACTTCTACGCCTGCCGGTACAACTACGGGTTTCTTCGCAATTCGTGACATTGGAATACCTCTTAGAAGACCGTGCAGATAACTTCACCACCGATGCCTGCCTTGCGAGCAGCACGATCAGTCATGACGCCTTTGCTGGTAGAGACAATTGCGATACCCAGACCGTCAGCCACTTTCGGCAGATCGGCTGCGCTTTTGTAGATGCGCAGAGAGGGGCGGCTTACGCGCTTGATCTCTTCGATAACCGGCTTGCCTTCGAAATACTTCAGCTCGACAGACAGAACAGGTTTCACATCACCTTCAACAGAGAAGTCGGCGATGTAGCCTTCGTCCTTCAGTACAGTTGCAACTGCAACCTTCTGCTTGGAAGACGGCATGGCAACATGGGCTTTTTCAGCCATGTGTCCGTTGCGGATACGGGTAAACATATCCGCGAGGGTGTCTTGCATACTCATGCTATTAACGTCCTCTTAAGTGCAGCTCAGTGCGGTAGCAGGCAAACCGCCTGCCCTGACCACTGTGCTTACCATTGACAAGCTTACCAGCTTGCCTTCTTCAGGCCCGGAACATCACCGCGCATTGCAGCTTCACGCAGCTGGTTACGGCACAGTCCGAACTTGCGGTAAACCGCATGCGGACGACCGGTAACCTGGCAACGACGCTGTTTGCGCACCGGGCTAGCATCACGCGGCAATTTCTGCAGCGCGACCTGTGCATCCCAAACTTCATCTTCTGAGCTGTTCGGGCTTGCGATAATTGCTTTGAGCTCAGCACGCTTGGCAGCGTACTTGTTCACGAGAGTCTCGCGCTTGAGCTCACGCTGAATCATGGAAACCTTGGCCATTATGGAACCCCTGCCTTATTTCTTGAACGGGAACTGCAGCGCGGTCAGCAGCGCACGACCTTCGTCGTTGTTCTTCGCGGTGGTGGTGATGGTGATATCCAGACCACGCAGTTTGTCGACCTTGTCGTAGTCGATTTCCGGGAAGATGATCTGCTCTTTCACGCCCATGCTGTAGTTGCCACGGCCATCGAAAGATTTCGGGTTCAGACCACGGAAGTCACGGATACGCGGGATAGAGATATCTACCAGACGATCCAGGAATTCCCACATGCGCTCGCCACGCAGGGTCACTTTACAACCGATCGGCCAACCTTCACGAACCTTGAAGCCCGCGATGGATTTACGTGCATTGGTAACAACCGGCTTCTGACCAGCGATGGCAGTCATGTCGGCAACAGCATTTTCCAGCTGCTTCTTGTCACCCAGTGCTTCACCCACACCCATGTTCAGGGTGATTTTGGTGATACGGGGAACGGCCATGACGTTCGGGCTGTTCAGCTCTTCTTTCAGCTTCTGCTTAACTTCGTTTGCGTAAAGCGCTTTCAATCTAGACATTTGCACCAACCTCTCTTACTTATCACCGCCGACGAGTTCGCCGGTGGACTTGAAGAAACGTACCTTGGTGCCGTTGTCCAGCAGCTTGAAGCCTACACGATCACCTTTGCCAGTCTGTGAGTTGAAGATGGCAACATTGGAAGTCGCGATAGCCGCTTCCTTCTCAACGATACCACCCTGCTGACCCAGCATGGGATTAGGCTTCTGGTGTTTCTTGATCATGTTGATGCCAGAAACGATCAGACGATCGTCCTGCAGCACGCGCATCACCTTGCCGCGCTTGCCTTTGTCTTTACCTGCGATAACGATGACTTCATCGTCGCGACGAATCTTACGCATTATTTTACCTTGTCGTTTCCTGCTACCCTCTCATGCTCAAAAACGCCAAACCCTGTCGGGAGTGGCGTTTTTAACAAGACTCTGTAATAAAAACAGGGTCTTAGAGCACTTCAGGCGCCAGGGAAATGATCTTCATGAACTTCTCATTACGAAGTTCACGCGTTACTGGCCCGAAGATACGCGTTCCGATCGGAGCGTCGTTGGCATTCAGCAGAACCGCAGAATTAGTATCAAAGCGGATCAGTGAACCATCCGGACGACGAACACCCTTACGGGTACGCACTACGACAGCCTTAAGTACCTGGCCTTTCTTAACCTTGCCACGCGGAATTGCTTCCTTGACGGTCACCTTGATGATGTCGCCAACAGAGGCGTAGCGGCGGTGAGAACCACCCAGGACCTTAATACACTGCACACGCTTGGCGCCGCTGTTGTCAGCAACATCAAGCATCGTTTCAGTCTGAATCATGGTCTACTCCACAAACTGTATAAACCGTCACCGTAACCACACTATTCAGTTACGGTGAACTGGCATAATGGAGCAAAGGCGCACTAGTTTACACCTTTGCTGCACGCTCTTCAATGCGAACAAGCGACCAAGTTTTGGTCTTTGACAGCGGACGGGATTCGGCGATAGTCACCAGGTCACCCATCTGACACTCATTCTTCTCATCGTGAGCATGCAGTTTGGTGGAGCGCTTCACAAACTTACCGTAGATCGGGTGTTTTTCCTTACGCTCAACCAGAACAGTGATGGTTTTATCCATCTTGTCACTGACGACCTTACCGGTCACAGTTCGAGTACGTTTTTCCGCGCTCATTTAGTCACCTGCTTTTCGTTCAGAAGAGTCTTAACGCGAGCAATATCGCGACGAACCTGACCCAGCAGGTGAGTCTGTGCCAGCTGGCCAGTTGCCTTCTGCATACGCAGGTTGAACTGGTCCTTCAGAAGACCCAGCAGAGCCTGCTGAAGCTCTTCAACGGACTTGTCACGCAGTTCAGTAGCTTTCATTACATCACCGTCCGCTTAACAATAGTTGTAGAAACCGGCAGCTTGGCAGCAGCCAGAGCAAAGGCTTCCTGAGCCAGCTGTTCAGGTACACCGCTCATTTCGAACAGGACCTTACCCGGCTGGATCTGGGCAACCCAGTACTCCACGCTACCCTTACCCTTACCCATACGTACTTCAAGCGGCTTGGTGGTGATCGGCTTGTCCGGGAAAACACGGATCCAGATCTTGCCACCACGCTTTACGTGACGGGTCATGGTACGACGGGCCGCTTCAATCTGGCGAGCAGTGATACGGCCACGACCGGTCGCTTTCAGTGCAAATTCACCAAAGCTGACCTTGCTGCCGCGCTGTGCCAGGCCGCGGTTGCGACCTTTCATTACCTTGCGGTATTTCAGTCGTTTCGGTTGCAGCATTGACGTCTACCTCACTTACCTTTCTTCTTGGGCGCGTTCTTCTCGGCACGTACCTGTTCGATACCACCGAGGATCTCGCCCTTGAAGATCCAGACTTTAACGCCAATCACACCGTAAGTGGTGTGGGCTTCGTAGGTAGCGTAATCGATGTCCGCACGCAGAGTGTGCAACGGAACACGACCTTCACGATACCATTCAGTACGTGCGATCTCGGCACCACCGAGACGACCGCCAACCTGAATCTTGATGCCTTTGGCGCCCTGACGCATGGCGTTCTGCACCGCGCGCTTCATGGCACGACGGAACATCACACGACGCTCCAGCTGGCTGGCAACGCTCTGTGCAACCAGTTTTGCATCCAGATCCGGCTTGCGTACTTCTTCGATGTTGATGTGAACAGGCACACCCATCATCTGAGAAACAGCGTTACGCAGCTTCTCGACGTCTTCGCCTTTCTTGCCGATCACAATACCCGGACGAGCGGTGTAGATGGTGATCTTGGCATTCTGAGCCGGACGCTCGATCTCGATGCGGCTTACAGATGCATTTTTCAGCTGCTGATCCAGGTACTTGCGTACCTGAAGGTCATTCAGCAGCTTTGCAGAGTATTCGGCCTTGTCGGCGTACCACACGGACGTGTGATCCTTGACAATACCAAGCCGAATACCGGTCGGATTGACTTTCTGACCCATATTGAACTCTCCTAGCAATCAGCTCTTAGTCTGCCACCTTGACGGTGATATGTGACGTACGCTTCAGGATGCGATCAGCGCGACCCTTGGCACGCGGCCGGATACGCTTCATGGTCATCCCTTCATCGACGAAGACAGCTGATACACGCAGATCGTCAACATCAGCACCTTCATTGTGCTCCGCATTCGCGATAGCAGACTCGAGTACTTTCTTGACCAGGTGCGCACCTTTCTTCGTGCTGAACGCCAGGATATTCAGAGCTTCGCCCACAGATTTACCACGGATCTGATCAGCGACCAGTCGGGCCTTCTGGGCGGAGATGTTGGCGCCTACATGCTTGGCGATAACTTCCATCATCAACCCCCTTACTTCTTCTTGGCCTTCTTGTCGGCTGCATGACCGCGGTATGTACGTGTCGCAGCGAACTCGCCCAATTTATGGCCGACCATGTCTTCGGTAATGAAAACCGGGACATGCTGACGACCGTTATGTACTGCAATAGTGAGGCCAACAAACTGCGGGAACACAGTTGAACGACGAGACCAGGTCTTGATCGGACGACGTTCGTTAGCTTCGATTGCAGCCTCTACCTTCTTCAACAGGTGAAGGTCGATAAAAGGACCTTTCTTCAGTGAACGTGGCACAGCTGATTCCTCTTATTTAGCCTGACGACGGCGTACGATCAGTTTATCGGTACGCTTGTTCTTGCGAGTCTTGTGACCCTTGGTCGGCACGCCCCACGGAGTTACCGGGTGACGACCACCAGAGGTACGACCCTCACCACCACCATGCGGGTGATCAACCGGGTTCATCGCCACACCGCGAACGGTCGGACGAACACCACGCCAGCGCTTGGCACCGGCTTTACCCAGCTGACGCAGGCTGTGCTCGGAGTTGCTCACTTCACCCAGGGTGGCGCGGCAATCGATCAGTACCTTGCGGGTCTCGCCAGAACGCAGACGCAGAGTCGCGTAGGCGCCTTCACGGGCTACCAGCTGTGCTGAAGTACCTGCAGAACGTGCGATCTGAGCGCCTTTACCCGGCTTCAGTTCGACACAGTGAACAGTACTACCCAGCGGAATGTTGCGCAGCGGCAGAGTGTTACCGATTTTGATATCGGCATCATCGCCAGAGATGATGCGTGCACCGGCCTGCAGACCTTTCGGCGCAATGATGTAGCGACGCTCACCGTCGGCATACTTCACCAGCGCGATGTTGGCAGAACGGTTCGGATCGTATTCCAGACGCTCAATTACGCCCGCGATACCATCCTTGTTGCGACGGAAGTCGATGATACGGTAGTGGTGCTTGTGACCACCGCCGATGTGGCGAGTGGTGATGCGACCGTTGTTGTTACGACCACCGCTCTTGCTTTTCTTTTCGACCAGCGCAGCAAACGGCTTGCCCTTGTGCAGGCCTTCGCTAACCACTTTAACGACGTGACGACGTCCAGCAGAGGTCGGCTTTGCTTTAATAACTGCCATGGTTCAACCCCTCGTTATTCGCCTGCCAGGAAATCGATTTCAGAGCCTTCGGCCAGACGAACGTACGCTTTGCGAACATCGTTGCGCTTGCCCATGCCACGCATGGTGCGCTTGGTTTTACCCTTGATGTTCAGGACGTTTACGCCTGCAACCTTGACATTGAACAGCTCTTCAACAGCTGCCTTGATTTCCGGCTTGGTTGCATCTTTGGCCACACGGAAAACAACCTGATCGCTGCCTTCGGCTACGATTGTGGCCTTTTCAGAGATGTGCGGTCCGAGCAGCACTTTATAAATGCGTTCCGGGTTCATGCCAGCACCTCCTCAATTTTCTTCAGAGCAGGCACTGTCACCAGGACCTTCTCGAAACCAACCAGGCTAACCGGGTCGATACCTGCAGCATCACGTACATCAACGTGCGGAACGTTGCGTGCAGCCAGATACAGATTCTGCTCGACATTTTCGGTGATCAGCAGGGCGTTGTTCAGCTTGAGATCTTCCAGCTTGGCAACAAACTGCTTGGTCTTCGGCGCTTCCAGCTGGAAGTCTTCAACGACAACCAGGCGCTCCTGACGTACCAGCTCAGACAGGATGCAGCGCATCGCAGCGCGGTACATCTTCTTGTTTACTTTCTGAGCGTAGTTACGCGGCTGAGCAGCGAAGGTTACACCACCCGCACGCCACAGCGGTGAACGGCTGGTACCCGCACGGGCACGACCGGTACCTTTCTGACGGAACGGCTTGGCACCACCACCAGATACTGCGGAACGGTTTTTCTGCGCTTTGGTACCCTGACGGCCGGCTGCCATGTAAGCAGTCACAACCTGGTGTACCAGCGCCTCATTGAACTCTTTACCAAAAGCCAGATCGGAAACTTCAACCGATCCGTTGGCTCCAGTCAGATTCAGATTCATGACAATCCTCCTCAGGCGCGTGCTTTAACAGCAGGTTTAACGATGACATCGCCGCCGGTGGCGCCGGGGATTGCACCCTTGACGATCAGCAGGTTGCGCTCAGCATCAACACGTACGACTTCCAGAGTCTGCACGGTGCAACGCTCGTCACCCATGTGACCGGCCATCTTTTTACCTTTGAAGACACGACCCGGGGTCTGGCACTGACCAATGGAACCCGGAGCACGGTGAGAAACGGAGTTACCGTGAGTCGCATCCTGAGTGCGGAAGTTCCAGCGCTTTACGCCACCCTGGAAACCTTTACCCTTGGATTGACCGGTAACATCGATTTTCTGACCTGCTTCGAAGCGCTCAACAGTCAGCGAATCGCCAACGTTGATTTCCTCGTCACCATTCAGACGGAACTCCCACAAACCGCGACCGGCTTCAACACCAGCCTTGGCAAAGTGACCCGCTTCCGGCTTGCTCAGGCGATTGGCCTTTTTGCTACCAGTAGTCACCTGTACCGCCGCATAACCGTCGGTTTCGACAGTTTTAACGCTGGTCACACGGTTCGGTTCCATTTCGATGACGGTGACTGGCACGGACACGCCATCTTCTGTGAAGATACGGGTCATACCCGCTTTACGTCCGATAAGTCCTACAGACATGTTTATACCTCTTGCCAGTTGTGTACGGGGCTGTCACCCGCTATGGCTGCCCTTTTCAGGCGCATTCCACAAATAGCGCTTCATTAATTGAATAATTAGCGCAGTGCGTATTAGCCGAGGCTGATCTGCACTTCTACACCCGCAGCGAGATCCAGCTTCATCAGTGCGTCGACAGTTTTTTCTGTCGGCTCAACGATGTCCAGGACACGCTTGTGCGTACGAATTTCATACTGATC
>CAYMHL010000012.1:31720-33875 GCA_964390205.1 uncultured Marinobacterium sp. | reverse complement strand
CATCATCGTCGACAACGACTGAGCTTAACCGGCAGTATCCGAGCCCGCCATCCGGCGGGCTCTTTCATTCCCGGCTTGGCAATTCCCCTTATGTCACACCCGGTTTTTCGCTAACATAGCGCGCTTACGCAAATCGATCACAACCGGACGACCCCGTGCTGTTCAACAAGCTTCCTGATGACATTTTTCTCCCGCTTTCGGGGCAGAACCGGCAGGTATACCAGTCGGTATTGCTGGAGCTGGCAGATCTGTTCTTTGATGAGGACCTGATCGACCCCTTCATTCCCCGTGATCTGGTGCGCTCCACCATTGAAAACGCCGTTGTGCGTCTTGGCGTACGTCGCTGGGAACATGAAGCCGGTGAAGATGCAGGTGAACTGCCGAGATCGACGGCCGAGTACACCAACCGCATCTACCGTCGCCTGGTGCAGACCGGCTGGCTGGAAGAGGAACAGAAGGTCTACCGCACCTATGTGCTGCTGTCGCCGTCGGTCAGTTACCTGCTGCGTTCGTTGGTCAGCATCGCCAAACTGGAAAAACGCAGCTACGGTGGCGCCGTGCTCAACGTGCTCAGCTCGCTGGAATCGGCGGTCAATGATCCTGAAGGACGCGGTATCACCCTGGCGGAAGCGGCACAGACGGCAGCGGATTTCAGCGCCCACTTGACCGACATGATGCTCAGCCTGCGTGAACTGAAGATCAATCTGTCGGCCAGCAACAATCCCCAGGAGATTGTGCGCAACTTCTTCGACCGCTTTGTCGAGCAGGTGTTGGTGTCCGACTACAAGACCCTGAAAACGCGCAACAACCCCTTCCGCTTCCGTCGTCAGATACTGTCGATGCTGCGTGATCTGCAGTTTGATCCGCTCAAGGTCAAGCAACTGGCCGAGCATTACCGGCTGCAGCTGGATGTCTCCTATGATGTGGCTGAGGCTCAGGTACACCAGCACATCAACCGCATTATCCGCATCTTCGATTCCGTGGATCAGCGCCTGGCCGCCATCGACGACTTCCGTTACCAGCTGGAAAAGCGGGTGGCGGATACGGTGCGCTATATGGACAAGACTACGCCCGGCATGGCCGCGCGCCTGTCCCGTGTTATCGCCGCCGCTGCGAAGTTGCCGGACCCTGTCATACCGCGGCTGGATACGCTGGAAGAGGTCGGTTTTATCTCGCCCGCCAGTGTGCGTGCACCGGTGCGTCGCCGGGTTGAAGCCGCTCCCCGTGTGATCACTCAGCAGGAGATTGATCCCAAGGTGCTGGAGCTGCGCCGCCTGTTCAAGGAATGGAAGGAGCGCCGCGAGGTCAATGTAGACCGGATCGAAACCTATCTGGAAAGCCAGCTGGCCGGTCGTGACCAGCTCAAGGCGACGGATTTTCGCATCAGCACGGTGGAGGAGTACATCTGTTTCAGCTATGTCCGCCACTTGAACTCGCTGGGCAAAAAAGCACAGCAGATGCGCAAACGTTATCGAATTCAATTTGAAGAACGCTACGTCAACGTCTCCAATATGGTGGAGTGTCGTGGTTTTATCATCCACAGGAAATCCTAAATGCTTGGTGATCTGCAGAAAATCGTCTCCCGCAATGAACAGCACGACGCCGATGACTTCATCCGCGCCGCCGGTCTGTTGCTGAGCAGCCAGTTCCTCTATGCGGACCGCCCGGTACACCGTGACAGCTACTTCCTGATCGCGAGCAACCTGGACTATTTCCGTAATCTCTTTGCCGCTATCGGCTGGTCGCTGGCCTATCAGCCCGATGAGGCCTTTATGGGCATCATTCCCCAGGGCGAAGAGCGGGTGCTCAAGCTGAAGCTGGATGAATCTCTGCTGATGCTCTGCCTGCGTCAGCAGTACGAACAGAAGCTGGAAAACTTCGAGGTGGAAAGCGGCAAGGCCTACACCAGCACCGATGAGCTGCTGCGGCTATTTTCCAGTTTGACCGGCAAGGATATTCCCAACGAAACACGGCTGAAGGAAATCCTGTCACTGTTCACCCGTCATGGACTGGTGGAGCGCGGCAAGATCGAAGAAACCGATCCCAAGAACATCCCGCTGCGCATCAACCCGACCATCCGTCAGGTGGTGGTCGAAGACTATATCGGCCAGCTGGAAGCGCTGTGTGACGTGGATATTCGTGACAGCCTTGATGG
>CAYMHL010000012.1:30109-31620 GCA_964390205.1 uncultured Marinobacterium sp. | reverse complement strand
AGCGGAGGACACCCCGTCATGAAACAGCTTAACCGCATCGTTCTGGTCAACTGGTATGTACTGGGTGCCGTCGAGATTCCGATCAAGGGCAACGTGGCGATCGTTGGCCCCAACGGCTCCGGCAAGTCCTCGCTGCTGGACGCGATCCAGACCGTACTCATGGGTGGTCACAAGCGTCATCTGAGCTTCAACGCCTCGGCGGGTGAAAAGAGCGAACGCTCCCTGCGTACCTACTGTCTGGGCTTTATGGACGATCAGGGCAAGAAAGCGTCGGCCCGTGAAGATTCCCTGACCTACATGGCACTGAGCTTCTTCGATACCGAAACGGCCAAGGAAAGCTGCATCGGCATCGCCATCAGCGCCTCCACGGCGACGGCCGAAGAAGACGTGTTGGGCCGCTTTATTCTGCCGGACTTTTCCGTGTCGCTGGATGACTTTTCGGTCAAAGAGGGCGCGGGTCGCATGCCACGCCCCTGGAACGAGGTACGCGACAGTCTGCTCAAGCAGTGTCCGGATATGATTCTGGAGAAGCGCGCCAATCGCTTTATCCGCGATATGGTGACCCACCTGAGTCACGATTCGCAGATGCCGAACGATGATGACAAGTTCATCAAAAACTTCAAGAACGCGCTCAAGTTCGTGCCGATCGACAGTCCGACGCGTTTCATTCGCGAATTCGTGCTCGACGAGAACATCGTCCATGTGGGCGCTTTCCGCAAGTCGCTGGATGAATACCGGGCGATGGAAACCAAGACCCAGGAAGTGGCCAACCGCATCGGCGAGCTGGAAAAAGTTCAGGAGCTGTGCGGCGGTATCAGTCGCAATATCAAAAATGCGGTTGAATACGAGTGGGTGGTACATGAAAGCCGGTTTGAAAATGCCGACCTGCGCAAGGAAGATACCGCCGAGCGTCTGGAAGCGGCCGCCGAACAGGAAGCGACCCTGCAGCAGCAGCTGGAAGAGAACAGTGAGCGCCTGAACCAGGCGATGCAGGATCTGGCGAATGCCCGTGCCGAGCTGAACACCAGTGACTCGGCGCACAAGATCAGCGCACTGGAGTCGACCATCAAGGCGCGTCAGCACGAGCAGAGCGTGGTCCGTGACAAGATCCAGCAGGCCTACACTCTGCTGCGCACCACGGTGAGCTTTGCCAACTACCATGACTTGCTGCCGGAGGGTTTCAGGCCGGTGGTGGAGCGTTCGGTGGAGCTTTGGCGCTCCGGTGAAAACCTGTCGGCGGATCAGTGGCCGGCAGAACCGGTCAGTGTCGACAAGGTAATCGAACAGCTAAAGGCGCAGGTGGATGAGGTGCGCAAGGCGATCGCCCGCCGCTACGAAGAATCGGTGATCCGTATCAACGACCTGCGCAGTCTAATCCAGAACCAGAAGAGCGCGGTGGAGCAGCTGCAGCAGGGTCGGGCGCCCATTCGCCACAACACCCGCGAGTTGATGGAGCTGCTGGGTGAATACGGCATAGAGTCGACGCCGATCTGTGAGCTGGCCGACATCAA
>CAYMHL010000012.1:22789-30009 GCA_964390205.1 uncultured Marinobacterium sp. | reverse complement strand
CGTGCCTATCTGAACCGTGCGCTGGGCGGCGTGATGGCGGTGGAAACCGAGCAGGAGCTGCTGCGCCAGGAGCGGGCGCTGACCTACGACTGCATGCTGCAGACCGAAGGCTCGACCACTTCCATCAACGAGCTGAGCCCGATCATGGGTATCCGTCGTCGTCAGGATCAGCTGGAAGTACAGGGGCGTCAGGTAGATGAACTGATCGCCGAGTTCACCACGCTGGGTCGTCGTCATGAGTCGCTGGAGAAACTGCGCGATGCGCTGATCAACATGACCTCCGGTCTGACCCAGATGACCGAAAGCGTGTTCAACCTGGTTAATCAGCGCGAGCAGCTGGCCTCTGAAGTGGCGGGTTACGAGCAGGCCGTGGTGGATCTGCGCAACCACGATGACAGTGGCATTCAGAATAGGATTGCCGAACTGGCCGAGCAGCAGAAACAGATCGACGCCAGGCAGAAGTCACTGATGGACAAACTGCAGAAAGTGCGTACCAGCATGATCAAGGACAACGCCAGTTTGGAAGTGCTGGAGCAGGAGCTGGTCGATCATGCTCAGGCGCGTACTCAGTGCGAAGAGAAACCGCAT
Organism: uncultured Marinobacterium sp.; assembly: GCA_964390205.1. Lineage (GTDB taxonomy): Bacteria > Pseudomonadota > Gammaproteobacteria > Pseudomonadales > Balneatricaceae > Marinobacterium. The sequence goes on along the minus strand of CAYMHL010000012.1, from coordinate 29,421 downwards.
TTCGATGCTCAATCGGCGCAGGAGAAGCGTGATTATCTGGACGAAAGCTGTAGCGGCGAGCTGGAGCGCGTCATCTTCGAGGCCGCCAAGCGCGCCCAGTCCGAGATTCAGTTGCATGAGAAGAAAAAGAACGCCGTGCGTGATGCCGTAGCCCAGTACAAGGCCCGTTATCATGGCGGCGGTATGAGTCATCAGGAGCTGGACAACATCAGTGCCGACTCGACTCACGAAGATCTGGAATTCTACGTCAACAAAACCGTACAGGCACTGCGCGACTCCGAGCTGGCCGAATACACCAAACGGGCGGAGCGGGCGCGTCTGGAAGCGGAAACGACCTTCCGCTCCGACTTCGTGGCGCACCTGAATGATCAGATCAACAAGATCAAGGATCTGATCCGCGAGCTGAACAGTCACCTGAAGAACCGTCCTTTCCATCAGGAAATGTACAGCTTCGAGATGATGCCCAACCCGGAACTCAAGGATATCCTTGAGCTGGTGGAAGCCTACACCCGTCTGGATCAGGCCAATGTGGGGACGCTGTTCGATATCCAGCATCAGGGCGATAATGATCACCGCGAAGCGCTGAACAAGATTCACGATGTGCTCAGTGACGAAGGCGAGAGCAGTCTGCTGCAGGATTACCGCAACTTCTACAACTTCGAGTTGGTGGTGAAAGACCTTGAGGGCAACCGCAAGACGACCCTGACTCAGCGCATCAAAACCGGTTCCGGTGGTGAGCATCAGGTACCCTTCTATGTGGCGATGGCGGCGGCACTGGGCGCGACCTACCGTTTGAAAGAGGGCAATGATGGTCGTCCGGTGGGCGGCATGAGCCTGTCGGTGTTCGACGAGGCGTTCAACAAGCTTGACTCCGAGAACACCGTGACGTCATTGGGCTTCATGTCCGACCTGGGCCTGCAGACCATCATCGCCGCGCCGGACGAAAAGTACTCGCTGCTCTCTTCCTGCATGGATACCATCATTAACGTGTGTCGTGACGGCCGTGTGGTCGATCTGGACGTGGAGTTCCCCACGGAGCTGGGCAAGCAGCTGCTGGCCTCGGATCACCCCTACAAAATCATGGCCGCGGAAGCGGAGGAAGAGTCCCTGCCGGTCTGATGGGCTAGCGTAACAGGGCCGGCAGGGGAGCCGGTCCAGATGCATGGCCCGGCGGCATGGCGTTGAGGTCGGCAATCAGGCTGACCAAAACCTTGCCGCGGCAGCCAAGCTGCAGGCGTGGACCGCTGGGAATGGCCTGCCAGTCCTGGCCGTTTTCCAGCAGGTCGAGCAGCACGGCGGCCGGTCCCAGCGTGGCCTCATCCTGTTCGCTGCGCCAGTCACGGTATTGGCGGTTGGCCAGTATGCGCTTTAGCATCCGCACATCCCATTGAGAGGGCAAGGCCTGCAACGGTGGCAAGGACTCGCTGCAACCTGGTGCATGCAGGTGCAGGTCGCGTGGGCGTGAACGGCGCGCGCTCAGATCCGTATGGACTCCCAACAGGTCGTTGTCGCGCACGTTGCCGCCAAAATCCAGTGTTTCCAGTCCCGCTGCCAGGGTTTTCAGGCTCCAGTCGCAGCGCTTGATCAGCTGCCAGGCCGGGTCCATGGAGCGGCGTGAGCCCAGGGTGTAGCGTATCGGCTCCGGTTGATTGAACAGGGTCAGCTGCAGAAAGTGGCTCTGGAAATCCACCAGACAGGCGGGTGTATCCACCAAACAATAGGGCACTTCCCGGCGACAGAAGGCGATCCATTCCTCACGGCTTTCCAGTTGTGGCAGGACACGGACAATCATAGGCAACTCGTTGTGACTTGGAGCGCAAGTATAAGGCAAAGGCCGGCGCATTGACGATGTATGGGGCTGTTCTTCAACGGCACAATTCATTAAGGTTGCATTTTTGCGTTCGGATCCATCGATGAATATCCATCCACTGCGTTCACACCTGTACGACGAGCTGCATTCTCGGCCCTTTCAGGTTATTCCCAGCCCGGCACGGGTGACCCATATCGCCGTACTCTGCTCCGAGAGTGAAAAGCAGGCTCAACTGGAACACCTGCAGGCGCTGCATGCCGTTTTCGGATGCCCGATCAACCATCAGGACCAGAACTGCTTCGAATATGATTGTGGTGATTTTCGTCTGCGCCGTGAAAAACACACCGAGTTCACCACCTACACGTTTATCAACCTGGATATTCCCGAGGGCAGTGAACCCTTTGCCGTGACCGGCCTGACGCCCCTGCCTGAAGGCTGGATAGAATCGCTGCCCGGAGAAGTGGTCGCAGCCTTTCATGTCAGTATCAAGGATGCGCGCCAGTCCCCTGAACCTGATCTGCCGGATGTGAAGCGGGCGTTCGAAGACGTGCGTTTGGTGGGCAGCAGCCCGCAGAACGGTGATGCCCGGGTTTGGGCCAGTTTCCAGCTGCATTCGGATGGTTTCGGTCGCCTGATGGTCGTCAACAAGCAGATGAGCGACAGTCAGTTGGGGCGTCTGACACAACGCTTGATGGAGATCGAAACCTACCGTTTGATGGCCTTGCTGGCACTGCCATTGGCGCGTTCGGTATCGCCGGAACTGGTGCGCATGGATCAGCGTCTGGCCACGCTTACCCAGCAGCTGGCGGATGCGGATGAAGTCAATGAAGCCGAGCTGCTGGCCGACCTGATCGACATGGCCGCCGCCATCGAGTCCTGGCGTGCCCGGCTGACGTTCAGGTTCAGTGCCACCAAGGCCTATCATGCACTGGTGATGACCCGGCTGGAGGAACTGCGTGAAGACGAAGTGTCCGGGCATTTGACCATCACCGAGTTCATGACCCGTCGCCTGACACCGGCCGTAAGGACCTGCCAATCCAGCGGCGAACGGCTGGAGGACCTGTCCAGGCGTGTGGACCGGGTGTCGGATATGATGCGCACCCGGGTGGAACTGGGCATTCAGCAGCAGAACCAGCAGCTGCTCAGCTCCATGGACCGGCGTTCCCGCATTCAGCTGCGGATGCAGCATACGGTGGAAGGCCTGTCGGTGGTCGCGATCAGCTATTACCTGATCGGCCTGCTGAAGTATGTGTTTGAAGCGGTATATGACGCCGGTGTGCCGATCGATAAATCGCTGGCGACCGGCATTTCGGTGCCTGTGGTGGCCATTGGCGTCTGGCTGACCACCCGACGCATTCATCATCATTTCATAAAAATGGCACGTAAGGAGCAAAAATGAGCGTTGCAGAACAACTGGAAAACCTGCTGCAGGCAGGTTTGAACGTGCAGCATATTCAGCTGCAAAACGAGAGCCACATGCATTCCGGGCCGGCCACAGACAGCCATTTCAAGCTGGTACTGGTCAGCCCGGACTTTGCCGGCAAGCGCCTGGTGCAGCGTCATCAGCAGGTCTATGGTCTGGTGGCCGAGCTGATGCAGAACCCCATTCACGCGCTGGCTCTGCATCTGCATACCCCGGAGGAGTGGGTGGCCCGCAATGGCGAGGTGCCGCTGTCGCCAACTTGTAAGGGCGGCTCCAAGGCTGATGCGCACTGAGCCCCTGTGGAGACAGGTTGACGCCCGTGGAAACGCGCTGACGTCAACGTCTCGTATCTCGGAAAAGGAACTGTTTGATGTCTGAGCACGAGTTTCGTACGGTCAAGTCCTCGCAGACCACTCTCAAGGAGCTGATGGTACCGTCCTACGCCAATTTCGGCGGCAAGGTGCATGGCGGGGTGCTGCTGTCGCTGATGGACAAGATCGCCTATACCTGCGCCGCTTCTCATGCCCGCACCTACTGCGTTACCGCCTCGATCGATTCGGTGGATTTCATCAATCCGGTGGAGGTCGGTGAGCTGTTGACCCTCTATGCCTCGGTCAACTATGTGGGGCGCTCCTCCATGGAGGTTGGCATCAAGATCGTATCGGAGGATTTCCATAACGGCGTCGTGAAGCCGACCAACACCTGTTATTTCACCATGGTGGCGGTAGATGAGGAGACCCGCAAGCCGGTGCCGGTGCCCGGCCTGATTCTTGAAGAGGACCTGGAGATCAAGCGTTTTCTGGAGGGGATGATGCGTCGCCGCTTAAAGCAGGCGCACCGTGATGAGATGCGCCAGGCCCGTGCGGCACTCGATATCGAACAGGAGCTGCACCGACTCGACGGGCAGAACTGTCAGCTCAAACGCGCCTGAGCGCCCAGGGCAGGTTCTGCCTCAGCGGCTGATCTGCGCGAACAGCTCGAAGTACTCCGGGAAGGTCTTGCGGGTGCAGCCGGGGTCATTGATGGTGATCGGCGCATCCCCAAAGGCGGCGAGGGAAAAACACATCGCCATGCGGTGATCGTCGTAGGTGTCGATGGCCGCGCTCTGGATCCTGGCCGGCGGCGTGATTTCAATGAAATCCTCACCCTCGACGACGTCCGCACCCACCTTGCGCAGTTCGGTGGCCATGGCGCTGAGACGGTCGGTTTCCTTCACCCGCCAGTTGTAGACATTACGGATCGCGGTGGGCCCTTCGGCAAACAGCGCCGTGGTGGCGATGGTCATGGCCGCATCCGGAATAGCATTCAGGTCCAGGTCCACCCCCTTGAGCTCACCCTTGCTGACCTCGATCCAGGTCGGGCCGTAGCTGACCTTGGCCCCCATCTTGCCTAGCACGTCAGCAAAGGCCTTATCGCCCTGCACACTGTCAGCGCCCACGCCGTAGACGCGCACGGTACCACCGGCAATTGCGGCGGCGGCCAGGAAGTAGGAGGCGGAAGAGGCGTCACCTTCCACCATCACCTCGCCGGGGGAGCGGTATCGCTGGCCGGCCTTGACCAGGAAGCGCTGATAGTTCTGGTTGTCGACCTCGACGCCGAATACTTTCATGGTGTGCAGGGTGATGTCGATATAGGGCTTGGAGACCAGCTCGCCCTCGACGTTGATCACCAGATCGCCATCGGCCAGCGGGGCAGCCATCAGCAGCGCGGTCAGGAACTGGCTGGAGATGTTGCCCTTGATGCCGACTTCACCGCCGCTGAGGCCGTTGGCACGGATGCGCAACGGTGGATAGCCGGGTTCGCCCAGATACTCGATATCGGCACCCAGCGGCAGCAGGGCGTCGACCAGATCGGCGATGGGGCGTTCGTACATGCGCGGTTCGCCGGTGAGGGTGAACTCGCCCTGGCTGGCACAGAGCGCGGCGCAGAGTGGGCGCATCGCGGTACCCGCGTTGCCGAGGAACAGCTCCAGTGCGCTATCCATCTTGAATGCCCGGCCCAGCCCCTCGAGGTCACAGCTGCGACGATCGTCCGCCAGTGTGTAGCGAACACCCAGCGCCTTGAGCGCGTTGAGCATGTGGCGCACATCATCACTGTCGAGCAGGTTGGTGATGCGGGTTGTGCCTTCGGCCAGGGCCGCGAGCAGCAGAATTCGGTTGGACAGGCTCTTGGAGCCCGGAATCTGAACGTGGCCGTCGGCGTGGGCCAGCGGCTGCAGGGTCAGGGTATCCATGGATGGCAGCTTCACTCTACGCAGGTCGTGGGGTGCATAAGCTACCGTTATTCGGCGTTGAGGTCGAGTCTCACAGGCGCATTGCCTGTATTGTTGCAACGGATTTTGCCCGTCACTTTCAGCCAGGCTCGTTATCGGGGTTCGGGTTTTGCACAACCCGACACCGTTCCGGTTCGGCAGCCTGTTCAAGCGCGATTCGCTCCAGCTGCAGCAGACGGATCTTGATATCCAATCCGCCACCGTAGCCGATCAGCAGGCCGTTACTGCCCACAACGCGGTGACAGGGGATGATGATCGGCAGCGGGTTGCGGTTATTGGCCATGCCGACAGCTCTGAAAGCACGGGGGCGCCCCACGGCATTGGCAATATCAGCGTAGCTGCGTACCTCGCCGTAGGGAATCGTCTGGAGGGCATTCCAGACCTCGCTCTGAAAAGCCGTGCCCACTGGCGCCAGCGGCAGATCAAAATGGCTGAGTTCACCACGGAAATAGGCTTCCAGTTGTTCAACGGCAAGTCTGAGTACCGGCTGCTCGGGATCAGCGGTAACGGCGGGTGCGCGTTGGCCGAAATCAATGCGACACAGCCCCCTGGCATCGGCCTGCAGGGTCAGGGTGCCGACAGGCGTGCCGAACATGACATGGGTGTGTATCATTCCGCCTCCGAAGCAGATTTTGATGCGCATCAATGACGCTTTGGCTTAGTTGCAGGATAGTGAAACTGCAACATGACAACAACTTCAGGAATAGAAAACGCATGACAATCGAACATCATGACCTGGTTCACGAACTGCCGGAATACCGCGAGCAGATCCATACTCTGAAAGTGGAAAATGCTCACTTCGCCCGACTGTTCAACGAGTATCACGAGGTCACCAAGGAAGTTGAGCGCATGGAAGCTGAAATCGAGCCGGTTGCGACCAAGACCGAAGAGGAATACAAGCTGAAGCGACTGCAGCTGAAAGACCAGCTGTACGCCATGCTCAAGGAAGCCGGCAACTGATCACGGCTGACCTGGTTTGTGAAGACACCCGCACATGCGGGTGTTTTTCTATCCGGGGCTGGCGTACATTGAACATCAGGCAGACACGATACTGCGTAACAGCCATGATGTTCTCGGTTGCAAGGAGCTTCGGGTGTCCCCATCCACACCGTCCCGTTATCCATCCA
>CAYMHL010000012.1:16653-22689 GCA_964390205.1 uncultured Marinobacterium sp. | reverse complement strand
GCGCGAGCTGATCCTGGCCAATCTGATCGCGATCGGCGCCGCTCTGTTGAGTGTGCCCCTGCCGCTGTTCATGCCGCTGCTGGTCGATGAAGTCCTGTTGAACCAGCCCGGCAGGGTTGTGGCAACGGTGAACGCGCTCTTTCCCGAGCACTGGCAGGGTCCACCACTCTATATAGGCGCGGTGTTGCTGCTGACCATCCTGCTGAGGTTGATGTCCCTGGCGCTCAATGTGCTTCAGGGACGCCAGTTCACCATCATCTCCAAGGACATCATCTACCACATCCGGGCCGGATTGCTGGCACGGCTGCAGCGAATCTCCATGGCGGAATACGAGACTCTGGGCAGTGGCAGCGTGGCGTCCCACTTCGTTACCGATCTGGATACTGTTGATCGCTTTGTCGGCAGTTCCGTCAGTCGTTTCCTGGTCGCTATATTGTCCATCTTCGGTACCGCGCTGATTCTGATCTGGATGCATTGGCAGCTGGCCCTGTTTATTCTCTTTCTCAACCCTTTCGTCATCTGGCTGACCATGACGGTGGGCAAGAAGGTCAAGCATCTGAAGGCGCGGGAAAACTCCGCCTACGAGCTTTTTCAAGCGGCACTGACCGAGACACTGGATGCGATCCAGCAGATCCGTGCGTCTAACCGGGAGAAACATTACCTGATGCAGCTGACCGAGCGTGCACGGGACGTGAGGGATCATTCCACCAGCTACGAGTGGCGTTCCGATGCGGCCAACCGGTTCAGTTTTATGCTGTTCATGATCGGGGTGGATCTGTTCCGGGCCGTCTCCATGCTGATGGTGGTGTTCTCGGATCTGTCGGTGGGGCAGATGATGGCCGTGTTCGGTTATCTCTGGTTCATGATGGGGCCTGTGCAGGAGGTACTGGGAATGCAATACGCCTGGTTTGGTGCCCGGGCAGCGCTGGAGCGGGTCAACCGCCTGCTGGCGCTGCATCCTGAGCCGCGTTATCCGCACCTGCAAAACCCCTTTGCCGGTAAAAAGACCGTCAGCATCAGCCTGCATGATCTGCATTTCAGCTATTTCCCGGGGCAGGAGGTACTGCGCGGTATTTCGCTGGATATTCCGGCGGGGCAGAAGGTTGCCCTGGTCGGTGCCAGCGGCGGCGGCAAATCGACCCTGGTGCAGGTATTACTCGGCCTTTATCCGTCGCAGCAGGGTGAGGTCTGCTTTGACGGCGTGCCGGTGCAGCGCATCGGGCTTGAGCGGGTACGCGAGCACGTGGCCACGGTATTGCAGCAGCCGGCACTGTTCAACGGCACGGTTCGCGACAATCTGACCATGGGACGCGCGTTTGATGACCGGCAGCTATGGCAAGCACTGGAGGTGGCGCAGCTGAAATCCTTTGTCATCGGTCTGGAACAGGGACTGGATACGCTGGTTGGGCGACAGGGCGTACGCCTGTCGGGCGGTCAGCGCCAGCGTCTGGCGATTGCGCGCATGGTGCTGTCGGACCCGGCCGTGGTGATTCTTGATGAAGCCACGTCGGCACTGGATACGCAGACCGAGTATGCGCTGCACCGTGCCATGTCCGAATTCCTGCAGGGGCGGACGACGGTGATCGTCGCCCACCGGCTCAGTGCCGTGAGGCAGGCAGACCGGGTCTATGTGTTCGAAGATGGTCAGGTTATCGAACAGGGCAGTCACGATGAGCTGCTGGATCAGCAGGGCCTCTACTCGCGGCTCTACGGCCAGCGGCAAGGTTGATAAGGAAGCATCCGCAGTATGCGACAGCGTTTTAACTGGCACGGCGGTAACCGGGTTGAACTGATGGTGGACGGGGAGAACTTCTTTCCCGCCATGCTGAAAGAGATCGAGCAGGCACAATCGAGCCTGCTGCTGGAGTTCTATCTGGTGATTTCCGGCAAGATCATGGATCGTTTCTCGCGGGCACTGGCCGATGCGGTTCGTCGGGGCGTCAGCGTTCGCTTGATCATCGATGGTTTTGGCGGTCGCCACCTGAGTCGGGCGGACCGTCAGCGTCTGCAGGCCGCAGGGGTGCAACTGGTGATCTACAATCCGCTGCAGCTGAACAAGCTGACGCGTAATTTTGCTCGTGATCACCGCAAGCTGATGCTGGTCGATGAGCAGCTTGCCTTTATCGGTGGTACTGGCCTTGCCGATGAATACTGGCTGTCCGAGCGCCCGGGTTGTCCCTGGCATGAGGTGATGTGCCGTATTCAGGGGCCGGTGGTAGCCGATTTGGTCAGTCTGTATAACCGGCTCTGGCTGCGCTGTACTGCTCAGCAGCTGCCGCCACCCTCGCCACAGCCCGAGCAGGGTAACGCGCTGATGCGGGTGACAACGGTGCAGGGGCTGTATCAGCAGGATATCAAGGTGGCCTTCCTCAACCATGTCAACGGCGCTGATGAGCGCGTCTGGCTGGCCACGGCCTATTTCATGCCCTCGTTTTCAATTCGTTCGGCGCTCAGACGGGCCGCAAAACGCGGGGTAGATGTGCGCATGCTGGTGGCCGGGCCTTACACGGACCAGTTTTGGGTCTATCATGCATCCAAGCGCTATTATCGACGGCTGCTGAAAGCCGGGGTACGCATTTTTGAATATCAGCCCCGTTTCCTGCATGCCAAGGTAGGTCTGGTGGATGATTGGGTATCCCTGGGGTCCTGCAACCTTGATCACTGGAATCTACGCTGGAACCTGGAGGCCAACGTGGAAGTGATCGAACCGGAAATGACCGAGCAGGTTGAGCGGCTGATGCGGTCGGATCTGGAGCAGTGCATGGAAATTACCGCCGAAGAGTGGTCAAAACGCCCCTGGCATCGCAAACTGAAGGAACTGATCTGGGCGCTGATCAGTCAACTGGTATTGAAAATCAAATAGAGATACGGATATGAACAGACTTTTTGCTGTCGTCACCCTGTCGGCGGTTACCGTCCTGGGCGGTTGTGCACAACAGGGATTGTACGGCACCAGCTACAGCCGTAGTCAGGTAGGCCAGGCACAGACCGTGCAATATGGCACTGTAGAATCGGTTACCCCTGTGCGTATCGAAGGTCGTACGGATGGCATTGTCGGCAGTGGTACCGGCGCCATCGTCGGCGGCATTGCCGGCAATCAGATTGGCGGGGGCAGTGGTCGCACCCTGGCGACCGTAGTGGGTGCCGTGGCCGGTGGTCTGGTGGGTCAGCGGGTCGAGCAGGCGACGACCGAACGTCAGGGTCAGGAGATTACGGTGCGTCTGGATAACGGTGGCGTGATGTCGGTGGTGCAGGAAGTGGAGAGCGGTCAGTTCTTCCGTCCTGGGGACCGCATTCGCGTACTGGGTCAGGGACGGTCGTTGAAAGTGACTTACTGATACACCGCTTGGGCCGGAAGAATGGATCCGGCCCTCGCTGTTGCAGCGCATGCTGTGTTGGGTGAAACCGCTTTGATTTCACCCTTGAGCAAGGTTACTTGTCCGGTGCGTGGAAATGCAGGTAAAGGTCGACCAGTACTTCGGGAATCTGGACGCACATTTCTTCGCGCAGGGCACGGTCCTGACTGATCTCACGCACGTCTTCATCTTCGAACAGATCAGACGCAACCATGATCGGCAGCAGCAGTCCGGCAACGGTTTCTTCATCCTGACCGAACCAGGCGTCCTCGTTGAGGAATACACCTTCCATGAACGACTGAGCCCAGGTGGTCAGCTCAGTCGTTTCTTCGTCATCTTCCGGCTCCAGGCTCAGTTCGCAGGGCAGCAGGATTTCCTGATCGTTGTAAAGGTCGTTGCCGATGGTGCTGTAGAGCTTGCGCAGCAGTTGCAAAATCTCGGCCTTTTCGGCTTCAGATGACCACTTGGGTTCACCGTCGAACAGCTGTTCAATCCAGTCGGATTCGGCAACCGGCTTCGGGCTGATATTCAGCGCGCAGAGAAAACCGTGAGCCCCGATCAGGTCCAGCGCCTCGTCGGAGACCGCCGGTGAAAACAGGAACTCTTCCAGGCGATCCAGTTCTTCTTCAGTGATGAGAGCAATCTTGGCAGTCATGGCAGCATTATCCGCAACAAAGGAAACAACGGTGATTCTACCCCGAAGCGAGGCAGAGGGATATGGCTGCAGGATGACTTCATGCGGGTGATGGCGGATAATGCCGCCCATGATTGAACGCGCCCGACAAATACTCGCCGATGTGTTCGGCTTCGAGTCCTTCCGTCACCCCCAGGATGAGGTGGTGGCAACCCTGATTGAAGGGCGGGACGCACTGGTTATCATGCCCACCGGCGGCGGCAAGTCGTTGTGCTATCAGCTACCTGCGCTGGTGCGTGAAGGCTGTGGCATCGTCGTCTCGCCGCTGATTGCCTTGATGCAGGATCAGGTCAGTGCCCTGTCCCAGCTGGGGATCAACGCCGGTTGTCTCAACTCGTCGATGAGCCTGGAAGCGCTGCAGGAAACCGAACAGCAGCTGCGCAGTGGCGAGCTGGATCTGCTCTATGTGGCGCCTGAACGATTGCAGCAGCCGCGTACCCAGAACCTTCTCAACCAGTGCAAGCTGGCGCTGTTTGCCATCGACGAAGCCCACTGTGTCTCCCAGTGGGGGCACGACTTCCGCCCTGAGTACATGCAGCTCAACCAGTTGCGCCATCTCTTCCCCGGCGTGCCGCGTATCGCACTCACGGCTACGGCAGATGCCCGTACCCAGCAGGAGATCGTCGATCGTCTTGAATTGATCGATGTGCGTGCCTTCGTTTGCGGCTTTGACCGCCCCAATATCCGTTACCGTATCGGCCAGAAAAACCGGGCCCGCGAACAGCTGTTGCGCTTTATCCGCGAGGAGCACCCCCAGGATGTGGGGGTTATCTATTGCCTGTCGCGCAAACGGGTAGAAGAGACGGCGGCCTGGCTGTGTGAGCGCGGCTTCAACGCCTTGCCCTATCACGCGGGGCTGGATCCCCAGCTGCGCCAGCATCACCAGCACCGCTTCCTCACCGAGGAGCCGGTGATCATGGTGGCGACCATCGCCTTCGGCATGGGCATCGACAAGCCCAACGTGCGCTTTGTCGCCCATCTGGATCTGCCGCGTTCCATCGAAGCCTACTATCAGGAGACCGGTCGCGCCGGGCGTGACGGTCTGCCGGCGGATGCCTGGATGGTCTACGGCCTGCAGGACGTGATCTTCCTGCGTCAGATGTTGGAAGGTTCCAATGCCGAGGACGCCCAGAAGCAGGTCGAACGGCAGAAGCTGGAAGCGATGCTGGGGCTGTGCGAGATCACCAGCTGCCGCCGGCAGGCGTTGCTGGAGTATTTCGGCGAGACCGAGCATCAGCCCTGCGGCAACTGTGACACCTGTCTGGAGCCGGTGCCGATCTGGGATGGCACAGAGGCGGCCCGCAAGGCGCTGTCGGCGGTGTACCGCAGCGGCCAGCAGTATGGCGTCAATTACATCATCGATATCCTGCTTGGTCAGTCCAATGACAAGACCCGTCAGCGTGGCCACGAGCAGCTCTCCGTCTGGGGTATCGGCAAGGAACTGGATCAGCAGCAGTGGCGCTCGGTGTTCCGTCAGCTGGTGGCGCGCGGCTATCTCAACGTCGACCCTCAGGGGTTTGGCGTGCTGCACCTGAGCGAAAAGTGCCGCCCGCTGCTGAAAGGGGAGGAGAGGCTGGAACTGCGCCGGGACTTGCGCCAGAAAGCACCTTCCGCCGGCAGCGGCAAGGGGCGCAGTGCCGTGGCCCAACAACGTCTGGATGCGGAAGAAACCCGCCTTTGGGAGGCGTTGCGTGCCCTGCGCAAGCAGCTGGCACAGGAGCAGGATGTGCCGCCCTATGTCATCTTCCACGATGCCACGCTGATGGAGATGGTGCTGTATCGGCCGCTGAGTGCCGAGCAGCTGCGCCGACTCAGCGGTGTGGGCGAGCGCAAGCTGGAACTCTATGGACAGCCGTTCCTGGACCTGATCGCCGAGCATGGCAGCGCCGATGACAGCGGCAGTGATCAGGCCGAACAGTCGCTGCTGTTGTACCGCAGCGGCATGACCGTGGAGCAGGTGGCGCGGCAGCAGAAGCTGTCGCCCAA
>CAYMHL010000012.1:0-16553 GCA_964390205.1 uncultured Marinobacterium sp. | reverse complement strand
GAAGTCCTGCTGGCCTGGCTGGTGGCTGACGCCCAGTATCCGCTTTGGCTGCTTTGGGGCAGCGCTACCGCCGGCAATGTGCTGGGCAGCCTGCTGACCTGGGGGATGGGCTACTGGATTGCATGCCGTTATCCGTTGAAAACGCTGGACAAACCTCAGCACCAGCGTGCCCGTCGCTGGCTGGAACGTTATGGCCCCTTGGGGCTGCTGCTGGCCTGGCTGCCGATTATCGGTGATCCGCTCTGTCTGCTGGCGGGGTGGCTCAGGGTGAGGTTCATCGCCAGTGTGCTGATGATTACGCTGGGCAAGGGCTTGCGCTATGCTGTGGTCATTGGCCTTTTTGGTTGAAGCACCTGTCCGGTTGAATACGCATGTCCCGAATCCTGCTGCTCAGAACCATCCAGCTGATTCTGCTGGTTATCCTGATCCTGCTGCTGATCAACCTTTGGCTGGGCCGTGCCGCCGAGGTCTGGTGGCAACGGCCGGTGACCATGGCGGTATACCCGATCAATGCGGACCAGCACCCGCTGACCCAGGCCTACATCGACCAGCTGCGGCCGGATCATTTCAGCGATATTGAAGCCTTTTTCCGCCGTGAGGCAGCCCGTTACCGTCTGTCGTTGACCCATCCCGTCGAGGTGCAGCTGGCGCCGCAAATTCATGCCAGGCCGCCGCAGGTTCCGGATGATCCCAGTATTGTCGACGCCATCCTCTGGTCCATCAAAATGCGCTTCTGGGTCTGGCAATATGATACCGAGCCCGACCCTGTGGATGCTCGCATCTTCATCAATTATCACCTGCCCGAAAGTGACGTCAGGCCGCCACCGCATTCACTGGGGCTGCAGCGGGGCATGATCGGTCTGGTCAACGCCTATGCCGGTGTCGATCATCAGGGCCAAACCAATCTGATCGCCGTGCATGAGTTTCTGCATACGCTGGGTGCCAGTGACAAATACGACCCCGATACCAACCAACCGCTCTGGCCGGACGGTTTTGCCGATCCGACTCAGGCCCCGCTGTTGCCGCAAACCCGCGCCGAGATCATGGGCGGACGGGTGCAGGTCAGCCCCGGCTGGGCACTGCTGCCGCCGAGTCTGGAGCGGGTCACTATTGGTTCGGCGACCGCCATCGAGATCAACTGGCTGGCGGTACCGCCGCAACCCTGAGTCCGGCTTCCTTGACCCCTGAGGCTGCCCTGTAGGACAATAACGTCCATTATCACTTGGATTAATTGGAGGTTTTAGCGGGTAATCGCGGTTTTTGCGGGTTTTATCCTGTTAGTTTGCTGCTGTTTTGCTGTACATATCCATTGTGCAACCGCCCGTTACACTTGGACATCTCCTTGACCGACGCCCATGTCGCGTCCGTCTCATCTGAGTGCCCCCTTTCATTTGAATTGCACACTTTGGCTTCATGCTTGAGGTCGAGGTGGATTTTTCATTGATTCAGTTTTTATTCACTCAACGCAAGCCTGCAAGGGAGCTCATGAACTCACATACGCCCATTGATGCCGTCCAAATTGCCGTCGCCGAAGCACCGGCCTTCAAGGTTTACACCGCCCGTCACCTGCAGCAGATTGAGCAGTTGCAACGACTTCCCTCCCAACTCAAGCATGAGATGGAAGTGGTTGCATCCGTGCTGCCGTTTCGGGTCAACAACTACGTCATCGACCAGCTGATCGACTGGGACGATGCCATCAACGATCCCATGTTCCAGCTCACCTTCCCGCAGCGTGGCATGCTCAAGCCGGAGCATTTCGATGCGGTTGAAGCGGCGCTGGCGACTGAAGACAAGGCCGAGATCAAGCGCGTGGTCAACGAGGTGCGTCAGGCTCTGAACCCCCATCCGGCCGGGCAGATGGAACAGAACATTCCGCGCGTAAATGGTGAGCCGGTCAACGGCATCCAGCACAAGTACGGTGAAACCGTACTGTTCTTCCCCAGCTCCGGTCAGGTGTGTCACAGCTACTGCACCTTCTGCTTCCGCTGGGCGCAGTTTGTCGGTGACCAGTCACTGAAGATTGCGGCCAAGGAATCCGGTCAGCTGTGCGACTACCTGCGCGAACATCCGGAAGTGACCGATGTCCTGATCACCGGGGGCGATCCCATGGTGATGAAGACCAAGAACCTGCGTGCCTACCTGGAACCACTGCTGGAACCGGAGTTCGACCATATTCGCACCATCCGTATCGGTTCCAAGGCGCTGACTTTCTGGCCGTACCGCTTTGTCACCGATGAGGACAGCGATGATCTGATGGCGCTGTTCCGTGACATCATCGCCGCCGGCAAGCACCTGGCCTTCATGGCGCACTACAACCACTGGCGCGAGATGGAAACCGATATCCACCGTCAGGCGGTGGCGCGCATCCGTGAAACCGGCGCCCATATCCGCAGCCAGGGCCCGCTGTTGAACCACATCAATACCGAAGCCGACGACTGGGCGAAGATGTGGCAGACGCAGGTGGAACTGGGTATCCAGCCGTACTACATGTTTGTCGAGCGTGACACCGGTGCCCAGCACTACTTTGAGGTGCCGCTGGCGCAGGCCTGGCACACCTATCGTGATGCCATGAAGCAGGTCAGCGGCATTGCCCGTACTGCGCGTGGCCCGTCCATGTCAGCGACACCGGGCAAGGTGGAGATCCAGGGCGTCACCGAGATCAACGGCGAGAAGGTGTTCGTGTTGCGCTTCATCCAGGGCCGCAACCCGGACTGGGTCCAGCGCCCCTTCTTTGCTGCCTACGATGAAAAGGCCACTTGGCTGAACCATCTCAAGCCTGCTTTTGGCGAAGAAAAGTTCTTCTTTGAAGACTGATTCCGACTGAACGGGTAATGCAGGCGGTTGCTTCTTCGGGCTTGTGCCGATGAGGTGATCGCCTCTGCAAAAATCGTCTTTTGTGTTGCAAGGCCACAAAAAGTGCGCGGTTTCTGGCATAATGCGCCGCTTCATCAACAGGAGGGGCGGTCATGTCAATCGAACAGGCGCTGCAGGCTCGCAGCGAATCCAAATGTGAACTCTGCGGTGCAACTGAAGATCTCGCGGTCTTTGCGGTTCCGCCGTCTTCGGATAACAGTGTCGACCAGTCCGTCCTCCTGTGCGCGACCTGCCGTGATCAAATTGACAATCCGGAGCAGGTCGATGCCAACCACTGGCGCTGCCTGAACGACAGCATGTGGAGTCAGGTACCGGCGGTACAGGTGCTGGCCTGGCGCATGCTCAACCGCCTGCGTGGCGAGGGTTGGCCGCAGGACCTGCTGGATATGATGTATCTGGATGACGAGACCCTGGCCTGGGCCCAGGCGACCGGCGATCACCTGTCCGAGGACGAGGTCGTGCGGCACCGGGACTCTAATGGTGCCGAACTGGAGGCGGGTGATACCGTCACCCTGATCAAGGACCTGAACGTGAAGGGCTCCAGCCTGGTGGCCAAACGCGGCACGGCGGTGCGCAACATCTCGTTGGTACCGGACAACCCCGAGCACATTGAAGGCCGCGTTGAAGGTCAGCAGATCGTCATTCTGACCAAATTCGTCAAGAAGCAAAAATAAGCCAAGTCGTTAATGCAAGGGGCCGGATGGCCCCTTTTTTGACGCTGGAAAAAGGCTGTCGCCTGAGTGTTACAGCGAAAAACGTTTGAGTAACTGCTGCTGTTCCTGCGCATATTCGAGCAGCTGATGACTGCTGGTTGAAGCCTGGCTGGCACCCTGGGTAGTTTCCCTAGCGGTGTCGTTCAAGCCGTTCAGACTGCGGCTGACTTCCTCGACCGCTTCGGTCTGTTGCCGTGCGGCTTCGGTGATCTGGGTACTGAGGCTGCCGATATGGGCGATGGCGGCATTCAGCGAGTCCAACGACTGTTGCGAGGCATGGGCATGGTCAACACAGGTGCGTGTCTGGCCGTAGCTGGATTGCATGACGTTGACGACCTGGCCAATGCTGGACTGCATGTTCTCGATCATCTGCTGAATCTGACCGGTTGAATTCTGTGTGCGGCTGGCCAGCTCGCGCACCTCGTCAGCCACCACTGCAAACCCCCGGCCGTGTTCGCCGGCGCGTGCCGCTTCGATGGCGGCGTTCAGTGCCAGCAGATTGGTCTGTTCGGCAATATCACGAATCGTCGACAAGATGCTGCCGATCTCGCTGCTGTACCCGGCTAACTGATCGCTGACCCCAACCGCCTGCTGAATACCGCTGGCCTGAGTTTCGATACTGGACAGCGTGTCACGCACGTTTTGGGTCAGGCTGACACTCAAGGCCTCACACTCGTGTACGGCACTTAAAGTGGTCTGGCTGTGATCAGCGACTTCAGCCACGCTGCAGGAGATCTCGGTGGCGGCGGAGGCGGTCTGCTGCAGCTGTTGGCTCTGCTGCGACATCGCCCGGGTGGTCTGCTCGCTGATCGCCGAACTTTCACCGGCCAGTCCGGCCAGTTGCCCGGAGCCTTGTGCAATGGTGTTGACGATTTCACGCAGGCCGGCGACCACATCGTTCAGCGCCTGTCCCAGCTCGCCAAATTCATCATGGCGGTTTTGGTCAAAGTGTACGGTCAAATCGCCGTCTTTGAGCATGGTCAATTGGCTTCTGATCATCGACAGCGGCTTGCGCAGAGCCTGAATGGTCAACACCGCGATACCTGAAGCCAGCAATATGGCGGTCAGAGTGACAGCCAGGATGATGGTGTTGCTCAGGATGACGGCCTGCTGCCCCTGATCCCGGGCTGCCCGGGCCTGGCTGCGAACGGTGTCAACCAGTTGGGCCGAGGTGGCGGTAAACTCGCTGACCTGGGTCGAGAGCCGGGCCAGTGTGGTATTCATGCGGGTCTGCGTATCCTGCAGCTGATTGTAGAGCTGAATAATGCCCTCGTCAGCGTAGAGTCCAGTTTCCAGCTGATCAACCAGCGTGCTGATCTGTTTTGCACGGGGTTCGAAGGTGCTGAAACGCTCAAAAGCGGCATTCAGACTGTTGCGATTATTCTGTGCATCCGCATTGAGAGCCTGCAGGTTCTGGCTGCGTTGGTAGTTGAACAGCATGAAGCGGTAGGTATTGGCCTGGCGTGTCAGTGGGCGAACCTGTTGGATGCCCTCGGCGTTGTCGGTAGTCGCCAGATAGTTGCGGGCCCAGCTGGCCAGGGCATCGTTCCGGGTAAAGAACTCTATGGCTTTGTGCGACGCATTGGCTTCCAGGCTGCGTGACTGGTGATAAAGTGTAAACAGACTGGCAGAGAGTTGTTCCAGTTCACCGGCCTGCTGCTGCAGCTCGGCAACGGCCGTCTGTTGTGTCGCATTCAGATTGGGCTGTTGTGCCAGCTGGTCCAGCTGCTGCATCAAATTCTGCCGGCTGGTGTTGAACTGATTGCGGTATTGCTCAAAGGCGCTTTCATCGCGTTGAGCCAAAGCGGCGTAGAGCAGAGTCGTTGCATTGCCCACCGCCAGTGTCTGCTCGTAGCTGTGCTCCATCAACGGGATGACGGCTTCGGTAAGCGTAGAGACATCCTGTCCCAGGGTGCGGCTGGCATAGAGTCCGCTGGCGCCGACCAGAATGATAAAAAGAACAAGGAGGGAGAGTCCCAGCGCGATGCGCTGAGTGATGTAGAGTTTCATGGCTGACCCTGCAGTTATTGTTATTCAAGGGTTGTTTGAAGTAAGGGTATTTGCTTAGTGAGCGCCTGTAAACAACAGATTCTTGATACTGGTCAGCGCCTCAGTCAGAGGAAGATCAACACAAGATCAAATTCTTGCCGTTCGATTTTGATGTCTATGGTTTTCATCAAAGTGTCGGACTATGCTGTCATAATTTCTTGTAGGCTTTCCCAACAGGATCAGGAACGTTTTGATGTTCAAATACTTACCGGATAAGAAGTCCATTCGTTATCGCATCGGCAAGGCCCTGGAACAGGTCCTGGAAACGCTCGGATTGCGCTCTCTGGATGCGCAGTTCATGTTTTCCTACGTGCTGATCTTTCTATTGACAGCGCTGATTGGAGTTTCGATCTGGATGGCCGGCAGTGATGATGCCACCGCCATCAACCTGGCCGGCAAACAGCGCATGCTGAGCCAACGTTTGGCCAAGGAAACGCTGTTACTGCAGCAGGGTGTCGTGCAGGCCGAACTGCCGCGTGCGACCATGCGCAGTTTTGAGCAGGCGCACCAGGCTTTGCTGGATGGCAACAGGGAGATGGGGGTCAAGGCGGCCGTTGATGCCGAGATCCGCAGCCAGTTGGAACAGGTGGGTCAGCTGTGGCAACGTTATCGTAACAGCGTTGATCAGCTGCTGCAGGGCGGGGGTACAGCGGCGCAACTGGAGCAGCTGCAGGCCAATTCACTGCAGGTATTGAATGCAATGAACACCGCTGTCGGCATGATGGAGCAGAAATCCATTGCCGAGCAAACCCTGCTGCAGAACATTGCTTTGGGGGTGACGCTGGTGGTACTGGTGTTGATCGTGATGGGCCGGGCCTTCGGTCTGACGGTCATGTTCCGGCAGATCAAAAACCTGCGTGATCACCTGCGGATTCTGTCCAAGGGCAACTTTGCAGTCCCGATCGAAATCGATAACCCCAACAACGAGGTTGGCCAGAACTACACGGCTTACAACGAAATTATCCTGGAAATAGGTGAACTGCTGCACAAAGTGGCACAGACCTCCAGTCGCATCAGTACCGGCATCAGCCAGGTGAATGCGGATCTTTCGGATACCGATCGGGGCGTTTCGAATCAGCAGACACAAACGGAAATGGTAGCGGCGGCGATTGCCGAGATGGCGGCAACGGTACAGGAGGTGGCGCAAAGTGCTGCCAATGCGGCAGCGGCGGCCGAGTCGGCCAACGATTCCGCTAAAGGTGGCCAGCGGCTGATTGCTGAGGTCAGCGATCAAATTGGCGCTGTAGCGGATCAAGTGCGTAGCTCCGGTGGCGTGATCCACGATCTGGCCAAGGACAGCGAAGAGGTTAGTCAGATTCTCGATGTGATCACCGCGGTGGCGGAACAGACCAACCTGCTGGCGTTAAACGCCGCCATCGAAGCGGCCCGGGCCGGCGAGCAGGGACGTGGCTTTGCTGTGGTCGCTGACGAAGTCAGGACACTGGCGCAGCGAACCCAGCAGTCGACGGAAAGCATCGGTCGCATCGTTGAACGCTTGCAGCGTCAGTCCCGTTCGGCGGTGGAGTCCATCGGTACCAGTCAGCGCCTGGCCGAGGAAAGTGTTGCCAATGCCGAGGAGGCACGCAGCGTGATCTTGCGCATCGTCGATGCCGTCGGTGTTATTTCCGACATGAATACACAGATCGCAACCGCGTCGGAAGAGCAAAGCCAGGTGGCCCATGATATGGATCGCCACATCACCGGCATTGCCGACGAATCTCGACGCACAGCGCTGTATTCCAAACAGTCCGTTGAAGTGACACAGGGAATCAGCGGTTTTGTTGAAGACCTGCTGAAAGAGGTCAGTCGCTTTGAAACCAATGTGCATGGTATTGACCTCAGTGCGGCCAAGTCGGCACATCTGTCGTGGAAAACACGTCTGCGCAGCTTCCTGGATGGCAAGTCGACGTTAACGGAGAAAGAGGCGGTGTCGCATTTGGACTGTGCGTTCGGCAAGTGGTACTACAGCGAAGGCAAGCAGAACTATGGTCAGATGCAGGAGTTCAGCAGTATCGAGCCGCCGCATGAGCGTCTGCACGCACTGGTAAAAGAGGCGATTCAGCATCGGTCGGCCGGCGCGCATGCCGAAGCCGAGGCCTGTTATGACCAGGTAGCCCAGATCTCGGCCGAGATCGTCAGCAAGCTCAATGCTCTGGAAGATCGGGTGCAGTCAACCAAGCAGTAATGAGGCACAACACAGGCAAGTTTCGGGGCGCTTCGGCGCCCCTTTTGCTTTGTCAGCAGTGGTCATTCACACGCGCAATGACCAGAAATGGTTGGACAGGTGCTTGAGGTTCTGTGACATCCGGCTCATCTGCTCGACCGACGCCTGAGTTTCACGTCCGTGCTCAAGGTTGCTGCCGGCCACATCCTTGATTAAATCCACATTGCGTTCCACTTCACTGCTGACATTGAGCTGTTGCTCCACTGCGGATGCAATCTGCGTATTCATGTCGCTGATCTGAGTGACACCTGCTGCAATCTGCTGCAAGGCCTTGGCCGCCTCCAGAGCGCGTTCCACCGTGGTTTCAGCTTTGAGTCGACTTTGCTGCATGGCACCGGTGGCCTGTTGCGAACCCTGCTGCAGGCACTCGAGCAGATGCTGGATTTCACCCACCGACGCCTGACTTTGCGAAGCAAGATTGCGTACCTCGTCGGCGACCACGGCAAAGCCTCGTCCCTGTTCGCCCGCCCGCGCTGCTTCAATGGCGGCGTTCAGGGCCAATAGATTGGTACGTTCAGCGATGGCGGTGATCACCTCAAGAATGCGGTGAATGTTGCTGCTGCTGTTGGCCAGCTCGTTGATCACGGCAGTGGTTTGCTCGATCTCACCGCTCAGCAGGTGCAGCGCTTCACGGGCATCCGACATCAGCGAGCTGCCATTCAGTGCAACCTGAGTGGAACCATCGGCACTGACCGCCGTCAGCTGTGCATGGCGTGCCACTTCGCTGATACTGGCGACCATTTCGGTCATGGCTGAGGCAATGGCCGCCGTTTCCGCCTGTTGCTGGTGGAGACCCTCGCTGCTTTGCCGGGCGGCCCGTGTCAGGCGCTCAGCATTCTGGCTCAACTGCTCAGCGGAATCATTGATGCGTCCGGCAATGGCACGGGCTTCGGAATGCAGGCGGAACATCGCGTATTCGAGCTGCCCGGCCTCGTCAGTGCGCCCGGTGAATACATAGCGGGCTATGGGGTCGTCGGAGATCTGTCGACGGCTGGCCTCGATGACTCTGTGTACGGGCCAGACGATCAGCATGGACATCAGGCCCGTGAACAGTACGGCAATCAGTGCCGGCCAGAGAGCATCTGCGGGCAGGGTGCCGGTCAGCAACAGGGCAATGATGGCCAGACCGGCCAGGGCGCTGGTGGCCAGGCATTTGGCCGGCAGGCCCATGCGTGCTGCCAGGCCAGGTGTCAGCGGCTTGCCCGCATTCAGTCGTGCGTAGAGCGACTCGGCGCGGGCAACCTGGTCCTTGCTGGGGCGAGTGCGCACCGACTGGTACTCTACGGTTTCGCCATTGGCCTGTATCGGCGTGACGTAGGCGCTGACCCAGTAATGGTCACCGTTTTTGCAGCGATTCTTGACCAGTCCCATCCATGACTGTCCGTTCTGAATTCGGTTCCAGAGGCTGTTGAATGCGGCGGGCGGCATCTCGGGATGACGGACAATGTTGTGGCTGGTGCCGAGCAGCTCCTCCTCCTTGAAGCCCGAAATATCGATAAATGACTGGTTGACGTAGGTGATCTGCCCCTTGAGATCGGTGGTGGAGAGAATATTGGTATCGTCGGAAAATTCGACCGCTTGGCCGGTCACCGGCAGGTTCTTTTTCATGGGCATTTTGTCCTTATTGTCGCCATGGAAATAGAGGTGTGACGACCACTATAGACTACCCACAAAACATGTGGAAATTATTAATCGTATAAAAAAAGCGACTGCAAGAGTCGCTTTTTTGGGGGTTGCGTCCGGCTTGTCGGTCAGTCTTTGACCACATCCACGAAGTAGGCGTCCTTACCGTTGACCTGTTCGCGCACCAGGCCGTGCACATCGGTCTCGAAGCCCGGGAAGCGGGAGTTGAAGTCACGGGCAAACTGCAGATAGCGCACAATGGTCTTGTTGAAACGCTCACCCGGAACCAGCAGCGGAATGCCCGGCGGGTAGGGGGTCACCAGCATGGCGGTGACACGGCCTTCCAGCGCATCGATGGACACCCGTTCCACCTCGCGGTGTGCCATCTTGGCCCAGGCATCGGCCGGGGTCATGGCCGGTTCGATATTGGACAGGTACATCTCGGTGGTGATGCGGGCCACATCGTACTGCTTGTAGACGTTGTGGATCTCGGTGCAGAGATCGCGCAGGCCGACACGCTCGTACTGCGGATGCTTCTTGGCAAACTCCGGCATCACGCGCCACATGGGCAGGTTGCGGTCGTAATCGTCCTTGAACTGCTGCAGTTCGGTCACCATGGAGTTCCAGCGGCCCTTGGTGATGCCGATGGTGAACATGATGAAGAAAGAATACAGCCCGGTTTTCTCGATGATGATGCCGTGCTCGGCCAGATACTTGCTGACGATGGCCGCCGGGATACCGATCTCATCGAACTCGCCTTCCAGGTTAAGCCCCGGGGTGATGATGGTGGACTTGATCGGGTCGAGCATGTTGAAGCCGGAATCGATCTTGCCGAAACCGTGCCAGGTATCGTCTTCATGGATGATCCAGTTATCACGATCGCCCAGACCTTCCTCGGCCTGAACGTCCGGTCCCCAAACCTTGAACCACCAGTCGTGTTCACCGAACTCCTCATCCACCTTGTGCATGGCGCGACGGAAATCGATTGCTTCCAGCAGAGATTCTTCCACCAGTGCCTTGCCTCCCGGCGGCTCCATCATTGCTGCCGCCACGTCGCAGGAGGCGATGATGGCGTACTGCGGGCTGGTGGAGGAGTGCATCAGGTAGGATTCGTTGAAGCGGTGGGTGTCCAGCTTGCGGTTGCTGCCATCCTGCACCAGGATCTGCGAGGCCTGCGACAGACCGGCCAGCAGCTTGTGGGTGGACTGGGTGGCAAATACCAGGGTCTCATCCGAGCGCGGGCGACCTTCACCGATGGCGTGCATGTTGTGATAGAAGTCGTGGAAGGAGGCGTGCGGCAGCCAGGCTTCATCGAAGTGCAGCGTATCGATGGTGTTGCCCAGCATCTCCTTGATGGTCTCAACGTTGTAGACGATGCCGTCGTAGGTACTCTGGGTGATGGTCAGAATACGCGGCTTCTTGTTCTTCGCTTCACGGGCGAAGGGGTTGGCCTCGATCTTCTTGCGGATGGTTTCCGGATCGAATTCGCTCTTCGGAATCGGACCGATGATGCCGTAGTTGTTGCGGGTCGGCATCAGGAACACGGGGATCGCGCCGGTCATGATGATCGAGTGCAGAATCGATTTGTGGCAGTTACGGTCGACCACCACGATGTCACCCGGTGCCACCGTCGAGTGCCAGACCACCTTGTTGGAGGTGGAGGTGCCGTTGGTGACGAAGAACAGGTGATCGGCATTGAAGATGCGTGCGGCGTTGGCTTCACTGGCCGATACCGGGCCGGTGTGGTCCAGCAGCTGACCCAGCTCTTCCACCGCGTTGCACACGTCGGCACGCAGCATGTTTTCGCCGAAGAACTGGTGGAACATCTGGCCCACCGGGCTCTTCAGGAAGGCGACACCGCCGGAGTGGCCAGGGCAGTGCCAGGAGTAGGAACTGTCACTGGCGTATTCCATCAGTGCACTGAAGAAGGGCGGTGCCAGGCTTTCCAGGTATTTTGTCGCTTCACGGATGATGTGACGGGCGACGAACTCCGGCGTGTCCTCGAACATGTGGATGAAGCCGTGCAGCTCGCGCAGGATGTCGTTGGAAATATGGCGCGAGGTACGTGTCTCGCCGTAGAGGAACACCGGAATGTCGGCATTGCGCTTGCGCACCTCGCCGATGAAATCACGGATCGATTCCAGCGCCTTGTTTACATCTTCGTCGGAGCCTGAGCCGAATTCTTCGTCGTCGATGGACAGGATAAAGCAGGAGGCACGACTGGCCTGCTGTGCGAATGAGGTCAAGTCACCATAGCTGGTAAATCCGACTACTTCCATGCCTTCGCGACTGATCGCTTCAGCCAGATCCCGGATACCGGAGCCTGAGATGTTTTCGGAGCGGAAATCTTCGTCAATGATGACGACGGGAAAACGAAATTTCATTCACACATCCTGCTGTTGAGTGCGGATTTCAAGGGCTGAACAGATGGCAATTGTAGCAGTGGCGGGGGGCGTGTAAAGCGGCGTGCTGTCATTGGAACGTCATTGCGGTGGACTAGGATCATCATTCTTGCAATGAAGTGACATCGGCCATGAACCGCACCCTGACCACAACGGCATCCATCTGCACCCCCGACGACCGCTCGGCTTTTGAGTGCTCGGATGTGCCCAATCGTCTGCCGGTGAAAGTGGATGTTGCCGGCAGTGCCTGGCTGGGCGGAAAGCCGCTGCTTTGCCCTCCTGTATTCCCTGCATCCAGCCGCGGCGAGCTGGTTTTCAGACCTATGGATGCCGGGGTTTTGCTCGGCCCCTGGGGACCTGATCCGGAGCAGCATCTTATCCTCTCCTGCCGTGTTCTGAACCGGCAGGACCGGCGGCTGTCGTTGACGCTGGAGGGCGGCCATTGCCTGGACGTATGGCTGTCCAGGCAATTCAACACCGTGGTGAAGCCGCGTCAGCGCATCTGGCTGTCGATTGCCCTCTCCGTGCTGCAATATCATCGCTGAATCCAACCGTTAACGTCATGATTGGCCTTTGCCCTGTCGCACAGAGTGTGCTGGCCAACACCGTTCGTTTGCCCGAGACAAAAAAAACGGCCCAATTGGGCCGGTGGTAACCTGAACGCAGCAGTCCCGAAGGGGTAGGCCCGCTGCGTTGTTCCAGTCCTTAGAACTTCACGCGCATACCGGCCAGGTAGCCCATGTCAGAGTCGTCCAGGTCAGTGTCGGCGATTTCAGCAAACAGGCTGACATTCTTCTGAGTCGGGAACTTGTAGGTGACGTTGGCGTACCACTCGGTGAAGTCTTCTTCGTTGGCAGCATCAAAGTCAGTGTCTACCATGCCAATTGCCACCTTAGTGGTTTCGGCAACTGCAAAGGTAGTCGCCAGGCCGTACTGGTCAGCGATATCGTCAGTAGTGCTGTATTCGGCAGCCAGAGTTGCAACGCCGAAGTCGTAGGAAGCGCTTACACCCCAGGTGTCGAAATCGTCACCACCGATATTCGGTGTCACATTCTGGTAAGCAGCTGCCAAGCCCAGCCCACCAAACTTGGTTGATGCGAACAGATCGAAGTATTCGCCATTTTCGCTGCTGGCATCTTCAGCTTCCATTTCATAGGACGCAGCGATGTGGGCATTTTCCAGTTCGACATCCAGACGAATGGTGTCATCACCGTCAGTACCCATGGCATCAAAACGGTCTTCATCGGAAATCAGTTCGTAAGCTTCTTCGATACCGAATTCGTCAGAGGCGAAGTTCTGCTTACCGAAAGAGACTGAAGTGTTGCCGAAAGCCAGACCGATGTAGGCTTCTTCCAGGTCACTGCCGTCCTGCTTGTCTTCAGCTGCATCCTTGAAGCCGAAATCGACGCGACCAAACGCCTTCATATCGTTGCCCAGGTCGTAGCTGACGTAGTTCTTGATCTCCAGATCATCGAACTCCATGTCGGCATGCTTGTCCTTGCCTGCTTTCTGACGCAGCTGAATCTGCAGATCACCGTTCAGCTTGTAAGTGAAACCGTTACCTTCATAGATGGTAGCGGCGCTGGCAGAGCCGGCAGCAACAGATACTGCAACAGCCAGAAGAAGCTTTTTCATGTGCGAGACTCCAAATGAATATTAAGAAATAAAAGGGATGATTTATTGGCTGGTTTTTATCCAGCTCTTGAATTTATTCTTGGTTTCTTCGTTGGCCTGCTCAAACCAAAATTGCAGCATTTGTCCGACCATTTTCTGATCAGGGTGAGCGTTGTCTGCTGCAGTATAAGGTTGAGAGGTATTTTGGAAACTGTGAGTTTCAATTGTCAGCGAATTGAGTGCGGCGGATGAACCGGAACTATTGAACTTCTTCAGTTCCTTTTCGTAATCGCGGCCGAGCTGAAAACCTTCTTTTTCCAGTTTGCCGAAGGTAAAGGGAAGGGTATTGCCCTGAGTATCAAGCAAACGCCAATTACCGGTTTCATTAAAAGCCTTGAGGTCATATCGGCTTGAAATTTCGGGTGCCTGAATACTGACAGTGGTATCGCGAGCTTCAAATGTCAGTACAAAAGTGTCAGTTTTTTCAAGCACATAGTCATCGGCTGATTCAATAATTTCTGCCGTGTATTCAGCAACGATCTGAGCCTTGCCGTTGGCCAGCTTCAATTCGGGTGCACCGGAAAAAAGGGTTCCCGACTCAACCGGCTTGCCGTTGATGGCCAAAATACCAACACCGTTGGCAGGGTTTAATTCGATATCGGCCAGCGTAACTGCAGGGTAAAGCGCGCAGGACACCAGCAGAGATGTCAGAACTTTTTTCATTGAATGCACCAAGGATGAAGCGTGTTTGTAAAGTGCGGTGCATGTTATTTTTCAAATATTACAGCGATGTTTATGTTCTGTTAATGTTGTGTTTATTGCGTGTTTTCTAACACATTAACTGCGTGTCAATAGCCTGCTGCCATAATCGTTCTGTCATTTTCCTGCTTTAGTGTGCTCTCATCATTTAAAACAGGGTGCCAAAATCATGCCGTCTTTTGTCTCTCGTCTTTCCGTGCTGGCGCTGGCGATTGCCGCGACCGGTGCTCATGCCGATCAATTCAATCGTATTGCCAGTTTTCCGGTCAGCCAGAACCTGCCGGCTGCCGATATCAATCAGGAAACCTCTGCCGAAATCATCACCGCGACCGCTGACGGCCAGATGCTGGTCTATTCGGACAGCCCTCGTGGCGGTCTGGGTTTTATCGATATTCGTCAGGCCGAACAGCCGAAACCTGCGGGCTTTCTGAATTTGGACGGCGAGCCGACTTCGGTCAGTGCGCTGGGCAACCATGTGGTGACTGCGGTAAACACTTCGGGCAGTTATGTTGCGCCTTCAGGCTTCCTGGCGCTGGTGTCACCCGAGCGTAAGGCGATTGAAAGCCGTTGCGATCTGGGCGGGCAGCCGGACTCGGTGGCGGTATCCAAGGATCGGAAATACATCGCCGTGGCGATTGAAAACGAGCGTGATGAAGAGCTTAACGACGGTCAGATTCCGCAGCTGCCCGCCGGGGATCTGGTGATTGTGCCGGTCAAGGATGGCACTCTGGACTGTGACAACCTCATACGTGTCGATCTGACCGGACTGGCTGATATCGCGCCAACGGACCCGGAGCCGGAATTTGTCGACTTCAACAGTCTTGGCGAAGTGGTGGTAACACTGCAGGAAAACAACCATCTGGTGATTGTGAATGCCGCGACAGGCAAGGTGATCAACCATTTCTCCGCCGGCAGCGTGGATCTTGCACAGATTGATACCGAGAAAGATGGGGCGCTGACCTTTACCGACAGCCTGCAGGGCGTGCTGCGGGAGCCGGATGCAGTGAAATGGCTGGACGACGAACGCTTTGTCATCGCCAACGAAGGCGATTACCAGGGCGGTGCCCGTGGTTTCAGTATCTTCCACAAGGATGGGCGTTTGCTGTTTGAGTCCGGTGCCGGCTTCGAACACGAAATCGTACGTGCGGGGCACTACCCGGACAAGCGTTCCGGCAAGAAGGGCGGTGAGCCCGAAGGACTTGAAGTGGCCCGTTTTGGTGACAATACCTACATCTTTGTGCTCTCCGAGCGTGGTTCGGTCATCGGTGTGTACCGTGATACAGGGGCCGATCCCGAGTTCGTTCAGCTGTTGCCTTCGGGCATTGCACCGGAATCCGCCATCGCCATCCCGGAACGGGGCTTGCTGATCAGCGCCAACGAGAAGGATTTGATTGAAGACGGTGGCGCGCGAGCGCACGTGATGCTGTTCAGTCTTTCGGCTGATGCAGCGCAATATCCGCAGCTGGTATCCGTCAATGATGCCAAGGGCGCTCCCATCGGTTGGGGTGCCCTGTCGGGTCTGACCGCCGACCCGAAACAGGCGGGTATTCTTTATGCCGTGAACGACAGCTTCTACTCGGCCCAGCCGCGTATTTTCACCATTGATGCCACTCAGCATCCGGCGAAAATCACCGCGGTGACCGAGATTACCCGTGACGGCAAGAGTGCCAAAAAACTGGATCTTGAAGGCATAGTGGCCGATGGCAAGGGCGGCTTCTGGCTGGCGTCAGAAGGCAATGCCGACAAGGAGGTGCCGCATGCACTGCACCAGGTAAACGCCGCCGGAGAAATCACCCGCACGGTTGCCTTGCCCAAAGCCTTGCTGCAACAGCAGACACGCTTCGGAGCGGAGGGCATAGCGTTGATGGACGATACCCTGTGGGTGGCTATCCAGCGTCCCTGGGGCGATGACCCCGAGCATCACGCCAAGCTGCTGGCCTACAATCTGAAAACCGACACTTGGGGGGCCGTACATTATCCGCTGGAGCAGGTCAGCGATGGCTGGGTCGGCCTGTCCGAACTTGAGCTGCACAAGGACCATCTCTATGTGGTCGAACGTGACAACCTGATTGGTGATCGGGCTCAGCTCAAGGCGCTTTATCGAGTGGCGTTGTCCGAACTGAATCCCCAGCCGCTGGGGCAGAAGCTGCAGGTGGTCGCCAAGGAGCGAGTGCGTGATCTGATCCCCGAACTGAAGTCCCTGAACGGTTATGTGACCGACAAGGTGGAGGGCTTTGCCGTTGATGTCGAAGGCAATGGCTATCTGGTCACCGACAATGACGGTGTCGACGACAG
>CAYMHL010000011.1:0-34436 GCA_964390205.1 uncultured Marinobacterium sp. | reverse complement strand
ACGCGATGATGGCGATCCCCAACCTGATTGCGCTGGCACTGCTGAGCCCGGTGGTCTTCAAGCTGACGCGGGAGTACTTTAAGCGGCATTGATCGTTACCCTCCCCGCTTCAGGCCCGCCGACGACATCCGCAGTCGGCGGGCGTCCGGTTTTCTCAGTTTGATTTCAGCTTGCCGCTGCCATAATGAAAAAAATCCCTCATGGAGATCTGCATGAGCCTACAGCAACGACTGCAACGGCTGGCACGCAAGAGCGGCCTGGACGATCTGTCCGCACAGATCAGAACCAGCGTCGAGCGCGGACTGGAACAGCGCGTTAAACTCGCCATCACCGGGCTCAGCCGCAGTGGCAAGACCGTGTTCATCAGCACCCTGGCGCAACACCTGCTGCAGAGCGACCAGGGCCGCTCGCTGCCGTTCTTCTGCGCCTCGGCCGACCGACGTATCATCGGCGCGCGGGATCTAAGCCTGGAGTCCGACCGCCCCTTTCCGCTGCAACAGACATTGGCCGACCTGCAGGCAGCCGAGCCGCACTGGCCTGCCTCGACCGACTCCCTGTCCGAGATCCGCCTGGCGCTGCGCTACCGGCGCCAACCGGGACTTAAGCGAGCACTGGGCGAGCATTCGACACTCTACATCGACCTGATCGATTACCCGGGTGAATGGCTGCTTGACCTGCCGATGCTCGACATGAGCTTCCAGCAGTGGTGCCAACAACAGCAGGCGCTGTTTGCGGCCGAACCCCGCGCTCAACTGAGCGCCGAATGGCGCGCACAACTGCAGGCTGTGGACTGGCTGGCACCGGCCACGGATGAGCAGCAAAAACAGCTGGCCCGTACCTTCCGCAGCCTGTTGCAGCAACTGCGCGAGCCGCCCTACAGCCTGAGCCTGCTGCAGCCCGGACGATTACTGATGCCCGGTGACCTCGAGGACAGCCCGTTGCTGGACCTCTTCCCCCTGCTTGCCCCCTGGCCCGACCATGCAGATCAGGCCGCAGACGACAGCCTCCTGGCACGTTTACAGCAGACCTATGATGCCTACCGCGAGCAAGTGGTGCGGCCCTTTTATCAGGATCATTTTCGTCACTTTGATCGCCAGATCGTGCTGGTCGACTGCCTCAAAACGCTGAACCAGGGCGAGACCTGCTTCACCGACATGCAACAGGCGCTCAACACCCTGCTGCACAGTTTCAACTACGGCCGCAACGGTCTGCTGCGCCGACTGTTCCGTCCACGCATCGACCGTGTCCTGTTTGCCGCGACCAAGGCTGATCATGTCACCGCCAACCAGCATCACAATCTGGACCTGTTCCTGCAGTTGCTGGTGGAATCTGCTCAACGGGAAATCCGCTTCGAGCAGGTCGATACCCGCTGCCTGGCGCTGGCCTCGGTGCGTGCGACAACCGCTGCCGAAGCACGCCTGGATGGACAACACCTGTCCTGCCTGCGTGGCCAGCGCAAGGATAACGGCGAGGAGATCGCCTTGTTCCCCGGTGAAGTGCCGGTCGAACTGCCACGACCTGAAGACTGGAGCTGCGAGCGCTTTCGCTTTGTCGACTTTGCCCCTCGCCCCCTGCCCAAGGGCCTCTTGCTGCCGGAACATCACATCCGTCTTGATCAGGCGGTCGAATATCTGCTGGGAGACCTGTTCCAATGAAATCGAATAGCAATTGGCAACGCCCGGTTGAGCTGTCACCGGATGCGCTTGAGCCGAGTAAAGAGCAACCCGCAGCTGCGGATTACGCCGAGGCTCGCGAGATACCGCTGGAAATGGCGCAGGATGTAGCCGAAACAAGGATCGATGAACAGCCTGCCCCTCTGGCTACGCCCCGTCGACGGAGGCCGAGCTGGTTGATTTCCGGCCTGTTGGCCCTGCTGATCACTGCCGTTGGCGCAGAACTCTACCGTCTGATCAGCTGGAGCAGCGGCCTGCACCCACTGCTGGGCATCGGCTTGGGTGTGTTAACTCTGCTGCTGATCGGCCTGGTGGCTTTGGAGCTGCGCCGCGGCCTCAAGGGCAGCCGACAACTGAAGCAGGTGCAGCAGATGCAGCACCAGGCCCGCGCTCTGCTGGATCAGCGCAGCCACGGCAACAGCAGCCCGCTGATCCGACAGCTGGGGCAGTTCTACAGCCACACCCCGCTCAACTCGGAACTGCAACAGGCGCTGCAGCAGCTCGACAGCAGCTACAACGACCGGGAGATCATGCTTTACCTGAACCGTCACGCCCTTAACCAGGCTGATGAGGCAGCGCATAAGTGCGTACAACGCTACAGTGTGGAATCGGGCGTACTGGTGGCGTTCAGCCCCTGGGCCAGCTTCGACATGCTGCTGGTGGCCTGGCGCAACCTGCGCATGCTGCGCGAAATCGCCACGATATATGGCCTGGCACCCGGGCTGCTGACTCAGGGGCGTCTACTGAAACAGCTGCTGCAGAACCTGGCCTTTGCCGGCGCCAGCGAACTGGCAATGGAAGCAGGCTCGGCACTGCTGAGCAGCTCACTCACAGCGGGACTCTCTGCCCGCGCAGGACAGGGCCTGGGCGCGGGTCTGTTCACGGCCAGAACCGGCCTGACCGCCATCAGACTTTGCCGCCCGCTGCCTGACGAGCAGCAGAACAGAGGCATGCTGAGCAATATCGCCAAGGGCATCGTACAACGACTGACTGCCAGAGCCTGATAGCACTGGCGTGCGCCGCCCACTGATGACCGACCGGGAGCCTTTACGCGCTCAGACCTCCTGCAGCCGAGGCTGTCTGGCTTCCCGGCTTGCCAGCTCGCGTTGCAGCAGTGCTTTTTCCTCATCACCCAGCCAGTCTTCAATCCAGCTGCGAATATGGCGTTTCTTGCGTGGCGTACTCGACCAGGTCTTGTAGGCACGCAGGTGAGCCGTACAGATACAGGGATCGCCCTGTTCAGGCGCTGCACACTCACAGGGAAAAAGGCCGTTGGTATCAAACTGACGGTCAATCCACTCGGCAACCCAGGTTTTCTGATCTTGGCTGAAGTCCATCGCATTTCACCTCGTTGATCACGGTTTGAGCAATGCTAGGCTGCTTCGCTAACACTAATATTACAAAATCCAACAACTGTTGGTTTCCGCTGACAGGATCAAGTGAGCAAACGCATGAAAACATGAATGGATCAGAAAGAAGGCGAATAAAAAGCAGGAGTTAATAATAGGAAACTGGGGGAAAGAAATATGAGGGCAAGAATTGGAGGCGGTCCCGCCAGCCACATCCCGGCACACGAATCCACCGCTGTGGCTGCTCCCTTCCGGGCCTGACCAGGTTCACGGCTTATCGTTGCGAGAGGACCAACAGGACCACC
The DNA here is from genome assembly GCA_964390205.1 of uncultured Marinobacterium sp. Taxonomy (GTDB): domain Bacteria; phylum Pseudomonadota; class Gammaproteobacteria; order Pseudomonadales; family Balneatricaceae; genus Marinobacterium. Next base: position 31,109 of record CAYMHL010000011.1, on the reverse strand, counting down.
ATAGCGTGGCATTGCGCCCTGTCTCAACAAGACAGGCGCGCAGTATAAGCATAGCCCCGTCAAAATGCAAACAGGATCAAGGTATTGCGACCCGCACCGCCAGGCCGATCAATACCACGCCGGTCAGCTGCTCGACCCGCTTGAGGTGACGGCGCAGCCATTCCAGCAGCCTGGGCTGTGAAAACAGCAGCGCCACCAGGGTATACCAGGCCGCATCCACCACTGTGGCGGTCAACACCAGAATCAACTGGTCAGTCAACGCTTGCCCGGCGGTAACAAACTGGGAAAACAGCGCGGTGAAAAATACCGCCAGTTTGGGATTCAACAGCGAGATCAACGCCCCCGAACGCACCGCCTGCCACGCCGGCTCTTGGGCGCCCTGCCCAGCCTGCAGCTCCGGCGTTGCCGCCAGCCTCAGAGCATTGATGCCCAGCCAGATCAGATAGGCGGCACCCAACCAGGTGATCAAGCGGTACAACGGCTGATAGTCGTTGACCAGCACCCCCAACCCCCAGACCGTCATCGCCGCCCAAAGTCCTACGCCGAGTGCGTGGGAGCAACCCGCCAGTATTCCATGCCCCCGACCGTTGCTGACGGTCTGACGCAACACCACCGCCAGACTCGGCCCCGGCGACATGGCACCCAGCACACAGATCAGTAACAATGACATCCACACCATTAACGACATCAGGATTCCTTCTACTTCAATCAAATCGGGGCCTCTGCCTGCCCGCGGTCATTATGCTATAGTCCTGCCCCGAAATACCGAGCAGCGGATTTGAGGACGCACCATGGCAGGCTCTCTGCAGGACCAGTTACTCAAGGCAGGTCTGGCCAACAAGAAACAGGCCAAACAAGCCAAAGAGCATAAACGTAAAACAACGAAACAGAAACGCTCCGGTCAGGCGGTGGATGAACAGCAGCAACAGCAGGCCGCGCTGGAAGCCGCACGCAAGGCCAAAGCCGAGCGCGATCGCGAACTGAACCTCCAGCGCCAGCAGGAGCAGGCCGAGAAAGCCGCGCAGGCGGAAGTACGCCAGCTGATCGAGTCCCATCGGCTTGCACTGCCCCACAACGCCGAGCTGCGCTACAACTTTGCGCATGGCAGCAAGATTCACCACCTGTACCTGGATCAGAAGCTGATCGACCGTCTGGCCCGTGGCCAGTTGCGCATCGCCTTTCTGGATGACAGCTACCACCTGGTTCCGGCCGAAATCGTTGAGCGCGTCGAACAGCGCCAGGCCGATGTGATTCTGCCACGTCCGGTGGATGATACTCCGGCCGAAGACGATCCCTACGCCGACTATGTCATCCCGGACGATCTGATGTGGTAAACCGGGCGCGGCAAATCAACCGGACCTGACGCCGATCAGGTCCAGGACTGTCCTCTCTCCCCGACACCTGCTAGTCTCAGCCTTCCTGGTATGAGATTCGGACGATCCCATGAATGCTCTCTGCATCAGTGAACTGAACATTCTGCTGGTGGAACCTTCCGCACTGCAACGCAAGATCATGATCAAGCAGCTGCAGGACGAGCAGGTCACCGCCATCGATACCGCTGCCTGCCTGCATGATGCGTTGGAAAACATGCTGCGCCTGCGGCCTGACCTGGTCATCAGCGCCCTGCACTTTGATGATGGCAGTGCCGTGGAGCTGCTGGGTGCCATGCGCCGCCTGCCGCAGCTGGCCGAGATTCCGTTCATGCTGGTATCCAGTGAAACCCGCAAGGAGCAGCTGGAAGTGTTCAAGCAAGCGGGGGTGGTCGCCATACTGCCCAAGCCGTTCACCCGCCAGCATCTGGGGTCGGCACTCAATGCCACCCTGGATATTCTCGACCCCGACCATATCGAGCTGGAACATTACGACATCGAAAACCTGCGCGTACTGGTGGTCGATGACAGCCGCATGGCGCGCAATCTGATTCAGCGGGTATTGACCAACCTGGGGATTCGCCACCTGCTCACCGCAGCCGATGGCCGTGAAGCGATGCAGGTATTGGCACGCGAGGCGGTTGATCTGGTGGTGACTGACTACAACATGCCCGAGGTCAACGGCCTGGAGCTGACCGAGTTTATCCGCCATTCAGAGCTGCACGGCCACCTGCCGGTGATGATGGTCACCTCGGAGGCCAATGAAGCCCACCTGAGCCAGGTGGCTCATGCAGGCGTCAACGCTCTGACCGACAAGCCGTTCGAACCGGAAACGGTCAAGCGGCTGCTGGTTCAGCTATTGGACCAGGCTTGACCGGATCAGACGTACCGGGTCAGGCGGAATAGCAGCGCGGCACCCGCGGGGTCACACAGGTCATCAGCGTATAGGGAATGGTATCGCACCAGCGTGCCACTTCGGCCACCGGCAACTGCCGGCCCCACAGCTCGACTCGACTGCCGACGCCCGCCTGCGGCAGATCAGTCAAATCCACGGTCAACATATCCATGGAGACCCGTCCTACCAGACGTGTACGTTGACCATCCACTACGACCGGCGTACCCGTGCGCGCATGGCGAGGATAGCCGTCACCATACCCCATGGCTACAGTACCGATACGACTGGGACGCTCACAGGTGAAACGGGCACCATAGCCCACGGTTTCACCGGCGGGCACCTCACGCACGGCGATGATTTCGGAACTGAGCGTCATGGCCGCCTGTAGCTGATCGGCGATCGGGTTGGACTGCTCAAAGGGCGTCGCGCCGTAGAGCATTACCCCCGGGCGCAGCCACTGACAGTGCGCCTCGGGCCAGGCCATAACGGCGGCGGAATTGGACAGACTCGCGGCCAGCCCCAGACGGTCCGCCAGATCACCGAAACGCGCCAGCTGTCGTTCAGTCATGCCCTGATCCGGCTCGTCGGAACAGGCAAAATGCGTCATCAGCAGTATATCCGCCACGGCTGTGCAGGCACGCAGACGCTGCACGATGGCCGGCACGGCCTCGGGATCGAACCCCAGACGGTGCATGCCGGTGTCCACCTTCAGCCAGACCGGAATCGGCTGCGACAGATTCGCCTGTTCAAGCCATTGCAGCTGATGCTCGGAGTGCAGCGCCGGCCAGAAGCCCTCACGGGCAATGACCGGCAACTCATCGGCATCAAAACAGCCTTCAAGCAGCACGATCGGCTGAGTCAGCCCGGCCGCGCGCAGCTCAAGCGCTTCTTCGATGCAGGCTACACCAAAGGCATCGGCATGAGCCGCCAGCGCCTGCGCAACCGGTACGGCACCATGGCCGTAGGCGTTGGCCTTGACCACCGCCACCGCACGCGCATCAGGCGCCTGGGTACACGCCAGACGGTAATTGTGAACGATCGCGTCCAGATGAATGTCGGCGCGGACCTTGCGACTCATGTAGCGTTCTACCTCTTGTGCTTAGCCCCGCAGGACCATGACAGCATCGACTTCGATATCAGCCGCCTTGGGCAGCTCCTTCACTGCAAAGGCAGCGCGTGCAGGATAGGGTTCATTGAAGTAACGCGCCATCACTTCGTTGACCTTGGCGAAGTGCCCCATGTCAGACAGCAGAATGGTCAGCTTGACGCATTCAGCCAGCGAACCACCGGCTTCTTCCGCGATCGCCTTGAGGTTCTCGAATACGCGCACAGCCTGAGCTTCAAACGACTCGGTCACCATCTCCATGGTGGCAGGATTCAGCGGAATCTGGCCCGAGATGTAAACCGTGTTGCCGGCCTTGACCGCCTGGGAATAGGTACCGATCGCGGCCGGAGCCTGGTCGGTGTTGATGATGCTTCGATTGGACATGCTGTTGTTCCTGATCTCAACGTTGTAGTGGTGACAGACTCTTGGTGACAGACTATGGCGCAGAGCCGACGTCTTGCCAAGAAAACGCTTTGTTGCGAATTGATTATACCGATTTCACACGCATTGAGCGCAGTCACGGGAGTCGCTGAAAACGGAGGAGAAAGCGGGAGGGAGCGGCCCTATTGAGCTATATCAGATGGCCCCCACCTTACTGATATAGCCGTTCAGGCCATAAAAACGGAAATCAGTTGCTTCCGCTTTTTCCGAATATAGGGCGTCAAAAAACGAAAATCAAGAAAAAACTTCATTTCGCTGCAGCAGCAGCTCTTCAATTCGCTCGCGAATACGCCCGAAGGGAATGGGCTTGGGCAGCACTTCAATGCCGGGGCGCAGCTTATCGACACGATGCTGCACCTCATCCTGATTCAACGCCGTCACCACCATCAACTGCATCTGCTCCAGCATCCCCTGCTGTTCCAGCGCCTGAATAATACTAAAGCCATCAATGTTGGGCAGATTGAGATCCAATACCAGCAGTTCCGGCTCGAACTGGCCCAGCTCCAACAGACCCTGATAGCCGTCGGTCGCCTGTTTCAGTTCAATCGGCAGCCCCCAGTTGCGGAATGTCAGGGCGTAAAGGCGCTGCAGACTGGCTTCGTCTTCGATAACCTGAACCTTGACCCGGCCGACACTGCCATCCACCTTGTCCATCTCGACGTCGGTTTCACGGCTTTTGCTCACACCCGGGCGCACTTCACCGCTGCGAATTTCATCGGCCAGGCGTTCAATGGCACTCAGGCTGAAACGACGATGCCCGCCGGGCGTCTTCCAGCTCTGCAGGATGCCGGAATCGGCCCACAACTGTACTGTTCTGGGAGTAACACCCAACAATTCCGCGGCCTTGCGACTGGTACAAAGATCTTGATTCGACACCTGGGACACTCTCTTCAAATCCAAGCGCCTATGTTAATCCTTCGTCCCGATTTTGCAAAAAACTAATCGCTTCTTGTCGGCAGACAAGACAATGAAATCAACATCCGTGCGCCACCCTGTTCATCTATTGAGCAACTTGCCGCCACTCATCCGTCGATACCGCCACCGAACACTGGGGTATAATGACAGCGGTTTTAACGGGGAATAACAGATGCAGCGTTTGGATATCCTTCTGGTCGAACAGGGTTTGGCCGATACACGTACACGGGCACAGCGGCTGATCAAGGAAGGCCGTGTGCAGGCCGAATTGGGTGGCTGGCAGGCCATGAACAAGCCGGGCCTCAAGCTGGATGCATCAACACCACTCAGAGTCGAGGCCCGTGACGAGGATCGCTTCGTGTCCCGCGGCGCCCTCAAGCTGCAGCACATTCTCAAGGCATTGGCACTGAACCCCGAAGGTCTTACCGCCATCGACGTTGGCCAATCCACCGGTGGCTTTACCGACTGCCTGCTGCAGGCCGGTGCTGCCCGCGTGGTCGGCATCGAAGTGGGACATGATCAGCTGCACCCTGGCCTGCGCAACGATGACCGGGTTATCTGCCTGGAAGGCTACAACGCCCGCGAACTCAATCCCGACCTGCGTGACTACACTCCCGAGGGGCGCGGCTTTGATCTGGCGGTAATGGATGTTTCCTTCATCTCCCAGCGCCTGATCCTGCCCTCTCTGGCTCCGCTGATTCGCCCGGGCGGCTGGCTGCTGACTCTGGTCAAGCCACAGTTCGAAGTCGGCCCTCAGCATATCGGCAAGGGCGGCCTGGTGCGTGATGCGACCCTCTACCCTCGGGTGCGCGACAGCATCGAGCAATGCTGTCTGGAGCAGGGCCTGCAACCGCTGTACTGGGATGAAAGCCCGATCAAGGGTGGCGACGGCAACCGTGAATTCCTCCTGGGTGCACGCCAGCCCTGAATACCAATGAATGTCATACGCTTGCGCCAGACTCAAGGCTCCCGCACACTGAACAACGAAATCGTTTGAAGAGGATTGAGCATGCGCATCGAAGACATGCATCTGGTCATTCGCAACCTTGAGCACGATGACTACCCCAGGCTCCAGGCATTGATGGATCAGGTCTATGAAGATATCGGCGGGGCCTGGCCCGAGCATACCATCAACAAACTGATCGACGACTTTCCCGAAGGCCAGATCTGCGTCTTCGACGGTGACACCCTGGCGGGCATCGCCCTCTCGGTTGAGGTGCGCTACGACCGTTTCAGCAATCCTCACTCCTATGACGACCTGATCAGCAAGCGCATGACCATCCTCAACGATCCCGAGGGGGATGCGCTCTACGGTCTGGATGTACTCATTCATCCCGACTATCGTGGCTTCCGCCTTGGCCGTCGTCTGTACGAAGCGCGCAAGGAACTGTGCCGACAGTACAACCTGCGCGCCATTCTGGCCGGCGGCCGCATCCCCAACTATTACAAGCACGCGGCTGACATGACCGCCAGTGAATACATCGGCAAGGTGCGCCAGCGCGAACTCTACGACCCCATTCTCACCTTCCAGCTGTCCAACAACTTCCAGGTCAAGCGCCTGCTCGGCAGCTATCTGCCGGAAGACACCAAATCCCAGGGCTACGCCACCCTGCTGGAATGGAACAACATCCTGTTCGAGCCTGAAGATACGGTGATCAGCAGCCGCCCGACTCGAGTACGCATCGGCGCCATCCAGTGGCAGATGCGCGAAGTCGAATCGGTAGAAGAACTGCTCAAACAGGTGGAATATTTCGTTGATACCCTGTCCGAATACCAGAGCGACTTCGCCCTCTTCCCGGAATTCTTCAACGCACCGCTGATGGGACTGACCGACCAGACCAACCAGACCAGCGCCATCCGTTTTCTGGCCGGGTTTACCGAGCGTTTTCGCAGTGAAATGTCGCACCTCGCCGTGAGCTACAACATCAATATCATCACCGGCTCCATGCCGCTGCTGGAGGGCGAAACCCTCTATAACGTCAGCTACCTCTGCCGCCGCGACGGTACCGTGGAAGAACAGCGCAAGCTGCATATCACCCCGCACGAACGGCGCGACTGGGTGATCAAGGGCGGCAACCAGCTCAGAGTGTTTGAAACCGACGCCGGACGGGTCGGCATTCTGATCTGCTACGATGTGGAATTCCCCGAGCTGGCCCGTCTGCTGTCCGATCAGGACATGGATATCCTGTTCGTGCCCTTCTGGACCGACACCAAAAACGGCTATCTGCGCGTGCGCCACTGCGCCCAGGCACGGGCGATCGAAAACGAATGCTATACAGTGATCTGCGGCAGCGTCGGTAACCTGCCGTCCGTGGAAAGTCTTGATGTCCAATACGCCCAGTCGGCGGTATTCTCACCCTCGGACTTTGCCTTCCCGCACGATGCCGTGATGTCGGAAACCACCCCCAACACGGAGATGATCATGTTCTCCGACCTGGACCTGGACCAGATCCGTGTGATCCGCAACGAAGGCTCGGTGACCAACCTGAAAGACCGCCGCCGCGACCTCTACACTTTGAAGTGGCGACACGAGATGTGAGCTGGCTCGCTGCTCTGGTCCCGCCCAAAGCAGCGGGGTACACTGACCCCATCAGGAACCCGGCTACAAGGAGTTACACGTGCGCCACCTGCTTCCCTCTGTCGTCATACTCGCTCTGCTGGCCACCGCCGGCATCTACCTGTTCAACCCACTGAATGGCGAACACGCATTGCCGCCGGGACTGACCGCCGCCAACGGCCGTATCGAAGCGGCGGAGATCGATATTGCAACCAAGGTAGCCGGCCGGATCGTTGAAGTTATGGTGCATGAAGGGGACCTGGTCAAACAGGGGCAGCCTCTGGCGCGACTGGACAGCCGCCAGCTGGATGCCCAGCTGGCCGCCACCGAATCCGCCGTGCGCCAGGCCGAGCAGCAGCACCTGTACACCCTTGCCGTTGTTCAGCAACGCGAGAGCGATCGGACACTCGCTCAGAAAGAGCTGGCCCGGGTGCGCAGCATGGTCGACAAGAAACTGGTCTCCCAGGACAAGCTGGACCAGGCACTCAACACCAGCCAAACCGCTACAGCCGCTCTGCTTGCGGCGCAGCGCCAGGTGCAGTTGGCCCTGGACCAGATCACGGCCGCCAAGGCGAACGTGGAGCAGATTCGCAGCCTGCTGGATGACACCCTGCTGACCGCGCCAGTCGCAGGACGGGTACTCTACCGCCTGACCGAACCGGGCGAAGTACTCGCCGCCGGGGGCAAGGTGATCACCCTGCTCGATATCGGCCAGGTTTACATGCCGGTCTATCTGCCGACCGCCGAAATCGGTCGCCTGAACCTGGGTGACGAGGCGCGCATTCTGGTTGATGCCCTGCCGGAGGTTGCCATCCCGGCCCACATCACCTTCATCTCGCCGCAATCCCAGTTCACACCCAAGGAGGTGGAAACCCGCAGTGAGCGCGACAAGCTGATGTTTCGCGTCAAGGTCAGTATCGATCCTGACGTACTGGAACAGCACCGCGACAAGGTCAAGACCGGCCTGCCCGGCATCAGCTATCTGCGCCTGGACCCTCAGGTCCGCTGGCCGGAATGGCTGACACCGCCCGCCGGCCTGGCCACTGCCGACGCACTCTGAGGAGGTGACCATGTCGGACACAGTGGCCCACCTGGACAGTGTCGGCCAGCGCTATGGCGACGTGACCGCACTGGAACCCACCACCCTGACACTGCCTGCCGGCTGCATGATCGGCCTGATTGGACCGGACGGCGTCGGCAAGTCCACCCTGCTCAGCCTGCTGGCCGGTGTGCGCAAGATCCAGACGGGCACTATCCGCCTGTTCGAGGGCGACCTTAAGCAGCCGAGCTTTCGCCGCCAGGTGTGCCCTCGTATCGCCTACATGCCCCAGGGGCTGGGGCGCAACCTGTACATGACCCTGACGGTGGCGGAAAACATCGACTTTTTCGCCCGTCTGTTTGATCAGGACCGGCGCGTTCGCGCGGCACGCATTGACGATCTGTTGCACAGCACCGGTCTGACTCCCTTTCGCGATCGACCGGCAGGCAAGCTGTCCGGTGGCATGAAGCAGAAACTGGGGCTCTGCTGTGCCCTGATCCATGACCCCGACCTGCTGATTCTGGATGAACCGACCACCGGGGTGGACCCGCTTTCCCGCCGCCAGTTCTGGCAACTGATCGAGCGCATCCGCCATCAGCGACCCGGCATGAGTGTACTGGTCGCCACCGCCTATATGGACGAGGCCATGGGGTTCGACTGGCTGGTGGCGATGAACGCCGGCCAGGTGCTGGCGACCGGCAGCCCGCAGCAGCTGCTTGCCCGCACGGGCGCTCTGGAACTGGATACCGCCTTCGTCCGTCTGCTCCCCGAGTCCGAAGGGAAGACCCACCAGCCCTTGCAGATTCCGCCCCTTGAGCTGGATGACCAGAGCATCGCCATCGAAGCCAAGGGGCTGACTCGCCGTTTCGGCCGTTTCACCGCCGTCGACAATGTCAGCTTCAAAATCCGGCGCGGCGAAATCTTCGGCTTCCTCGGCTCCAACGGCTGCGGCAAAACCACGACCATGAAGATGCTGACCGGCCTGCTCGAACCCAGTGAAGGCGAGGCGCAACTGTTCGGGCAGCCCTTGAATGCTCGCGATCTGGCGACCCGCGCCCGCGTCGGCTTCATGTCGCAGGCATTCTCCCTGTATGAAGAGTTGAGCGTGATCCAGAACCTGCTGCTGCATGCGCGCCTGTTTCACCTGCCGCCGGCGCACAGGGAATCCCGCGTCGCCCAGCTGCTGGACCAGTTCAGCCTGACCGAGTATCACGACCAGCTGGCAGCCGCTCTGCCACTTGGCATCCGTCAGCGTCTTTCGCTGGCCGTGGCAATCATTCACGAACCCGACATCCTGATACTGGACGAACCCACCTCCGGCGTTGATCCACGGGCACGTGACGACTTCTGGCGCGAACTGGTTCGCTTGTCTCGCGAGCAAGGGGTCACCATCTTCATTTCGACCCACTTCATGAACGAGGGCGCCCGCTGTGATCGCATTTCGTTGATGCATGCCGGTCAGGTCCTCGCCTGCGATACGCCTGACGCTCTGACCCGACGACAGGGTCGGGAGACGCTGGAAGAGGCGTTCATCGACTACCTTCAGGCTGAGACACAGGATGCTGACACACCACCGGACACAAAGCCGGAAGCCGATACCCGCCCCGAACCGGCAACCACAGAACCCAACCGTCTGTTCAGCCCGCGCCGCCTGCTGGCCTACTCCCGCCGCGAAACGCTGGAGATCCTTCGCGACCCCATACGCACGGCTTTCGCACTGCTAGGTTCGGTCATTCTGATGCTGGTGCTCGGCTACGGGCTGTCGTTCGATGTGGAAGACCTGACATTTGCCGTGCTGGATCATGACCGCACCCCGGAAAGCCGGGCCTACGTCGACAACATTGCCGGCTCACGCTACTTCAACCGGCAGACGGATGCCGCTTCGGAAGCCGAACTGGAACAACGCATGCGCAGCGGCAAGCTCGCCGTCGCACTGATTCTCCCGGCCGGATATGGCCGCGCACTGAAGCTGGGACAGTCTCCGGAGGTCGGAGTCTGGATCGACGGCGCCATGCCCTTCCGCGGCGAGACCATTCACGGCTATCTGCAGGGGATGCACCTGCAATACCTGATACAGCTGGCCACCCAGCTGCGGGTGGATATTTCGGCGCTGCAACCGGCCGGATTCCAGGCCCGCTACCGCTACAACCAGGACTTTCGCAGCCTCAACGCCATGGTTCCGGCGATGATTCCGATCCTGCTGATCTTCATCCCATCGATCCTGATGGCACTGGGCGTCGTGCGCGAGAAAGAGCTGGGCTCGATCACCAACCTCTACGCTTCCCCGGTAACGCGGCTGGAGTTTCTGCTCGGCAAGCAGCTGCCCTATATCCTGCTCAGCATGATCAGTTTTATCGGCCTGGTACTGCTCTCGGTCACTCTGTTCCAGGTTCCGCTGAAAGGCAGCTTCCTGCTGCTGGCGCTGGCAACACTGCTCTATGTGACCGCCACCACGGGCCTGGGCCTGTGCATTTCGGCTTTCACCAAAACACAGGTGGCCGCGCTGGCCGGCACCGCCATCATGACGCTGCTACCGGCGATCAACTTCGCCGGACTGACGCAGCCAGTCTCGTCACTGGAGGGATTCGCTGCGCTGGTCGGCAACGGCTATCCAACCACCTGGTTCCTGACCATCAGCCGCGGCATTTTCACCAAGTCACTGGGGCTGGCCGAACTCTGGCCACACCTGCTGATGCTGGCCGCCTTCATCCCGGTATTGACGCTGTTGAGTCTGGTCCTGCTCAGGCAGCAGGAGCGCTGACATGAAGGTATCCAATATCGCCCAGCTGGGCATCAAGGAACTGCGCAGCCTCTGGCATGACCGGGTGTTACTGTTGCTGATTATCTGGGCCTTCAGCGGCGGCATTTACGCGATGGCCAAAAGCAGTTCGGTGGCGGTCCATAACGCCCCCATTGCCATCGTCGACCAGGATCGATCGCCACTGTCGACACGACTGCAGACACTGTTTACCCCTCCCTGGTTCAAGACTCCGAACCTGCTGGAGGAGCAGCAGGTAGACCTTGCCCTGGACCGGGGCAACTACACCTTTGTACTGTTTATTCCCCATCGTTTTGAAGCGGACCTGCGGGCAGGCCAGAAGCCCGAGCTGCAGCTGATCATCGATGCCACCCGAATGACCCAGGCTTTTCTCGGCAGCCGTTACATCCAGCAGATCGTTCAGCAGGAACTGCTGCAGACACTCAACGACCGCCCGGACAACAGCGAACTGCCGATTCGCCTGGAAACCCGTGTCTGGTTCAACCCCAATCTTGAAAGCAGCTGGTTCGGCAGCGTCATGGAGATCATCAACAACATTACGCTGCTGTCGATCATCCTGACCGGAGCCGCTCTGATTCGTGAACGTGAACACGGCACCCTCGAGCACCTGATGGTGATGCCGCTCACCCCCGCCGAGATCATGCTGGCCAAGTTGACCGCCAACACTGGCGTCGTCCTGCTGGCCGCCAGCCTGTCGCTGTATCTGGTGGTGCAGTGGGCGCTGGACGTCCCGGTCAGCGGCTCAATACCCCTGTTCCTGGCCGGAGCCGCCATCCATCTGTTCGCCGCCGGCAGCATCGGGATTTTCCTCGGCACCTTGGCACGCTCCATGCCCCAGTTTGGCCTGCTGCTGATTCTGACCATTCTGCCCCTGCAGCTGCTCAGTGGCGGCATTACCCCGCGCGAAAGCATGCCCGAAACGGTCCAGCAGTTGATGCTGCTGGCACCCACCACGCATTTCGTCAGCTTTGCCCAGGCAATCCTCTACCGAGGCGCCGGCCTTGCCGTGGTCTGGCCCTCTTTCCTGGCCACCGCCGGTATAGGGCTGGTGTTTTTCCTGCTGACACTGGGGCTGTTCAGACGCAGTCTGGCGCGAGAGCACTGAGTTTCATCCCTGCCACGCAGCCAGCAAAAAACCCGCCGGGCCTGAGGCCGGGCGGGTAAAGAAGAGAGGGTGGTCCCGCGTTACCGGGACAGGGATATCAGTCTGCCTGGCGACGCAGGAACGCCGGAATATCCAGGAAGTCCATATCATCGGTTCCGGTTTTCTTCACCGCCGCCACATCGGCAGCAGGCTCGGACTTTTCAACCGCAACCGGACGCGCCTTGTCCTCCTGCTGACGATTACGCAGTACAGTCGGCAGTTCCAGCTGGCTGAAGTCGGTGGTGGACACCGGCTGACGGCTGGTGGCCGATGCCGTCGTGCCGCCGTTGACCACACGCGATTCTGCCGCCTGCGCACGGGCCAAGCCGGTCGCGACAACTGTCACTTTGAGTTCATCGGTCAGCTCGGGATCGATAACGGTACCCACTACCACGGTGGCGTCCTCATGGGCATAGTCTTCGACCAGATCCCCCACTTCCGAGAACTCGCCCAGACTCAGATCCAGACCCGCTGTGATGTTGACCAGCACACCACTGGCTCCCTTGAGATCGATATCTTCCAGCAGCGGGCTGTTGATCGCCGCTTCAGCCGCTTCACGCGCACGATTCTCGCCACGGGCGATACCGGTACCCATCATTGCCATGCCCATCTCGGACATGACGGTGCGCACGTCGGCAAAGTCCACGTTGATCATACCCGGACGGATGATCAAATCGGCAATCCCCTGAACAGCCCCCTTGAGCACGTCATTGGCGGTACCGAAGGCACTGACCAGACTGCAGTTCTTGCCCAGTACCGGCAACAGCTTCTCGTTGGGGATGATGATCAGCGAGTCGACGTTTTCCTGCAGCTCACGGATACCTTCTTCGGCAATCTTCTTGCGACGACGGCCTTCAAACGGAAAAGGCTTGGTGACTACGGCGACGGTCAGAATACCCATTTCGCGCGCCACTTCCGCAACGATCGGTGCCGCACCCGTGCCTGTACCGCCACCCATACCGGCAGTAATGAACACCATATCGGCACCTGAGAGCGCCGTTGCGATACGCTCGCGATCTTCGATCGCTGCCTGCCGGCCGATATCCGGATTGGCACCGGCACCCAGCCCCTTGGTCAGCTCGCCGCCGATGTGCAGCGCGGTTTTGGCGACCATGTTATTCAATGCCTGAGCATCGGTGTTGGCACAGATGAACTCGACGCCTTCAAGCTCGGTGCTCACCATGTGGTTGACGGCGTTGCCACCGCCACCACCGACACCGACAACCTTGATTACAGCGCTCTGCGGTACACTATCAACCAGTTCAAACATATTCTTTCCCTCTCCTGCAAGAGTTCCGCTCTTGGGCGGCGGTTACCCTGTTAGTACTCATTAGAAATCAATAGTTACCCTGCAGCCAGTTCTTGAACCTGAGCAGCAGATTGGGTTGACCCGCCGACTGGGGCGCGGTCTCAACAAAGTCATTTCGTTCCGTAATTGACGCAGCGGGCGTCTGTCCCTTGCGGGCGTAATGCAAAAGTCCGATACCGGTGGCGTAAATCGGGTTACTCAGTTGATCTTCCAGGCCTCGCACGCCCTGAGGCCTGGCCAGACGCACCGGCATGTGGAATATCTCTTCAGCCAGCTCAACCGCCCCTTCCATTTTCGAGGTACCACCGGTCAGCACGATGCCGGCAGCGACCAGATCCTCAAAACCGCTGCGGCGCAGCTCGGCCAGTACCAGCGAGAACAGTTCCTCATAGCGCGGTTCCACCACCTCGGCCAGTGCCTGGCGCGAAAGGTTGCGAGCCGGTCGATCACCGACGCTGGGCACCTTGATCATCTCATCCGCCTTTGCCAGCTGAGCCAGCGCACAGGCGTACTTCACCTTGATCTGTTCGGCATGCTGGCTCGGTGTACGCAGCGCCATGGCGATATCACCGGTCACCTGATCGCCGGCAATGGGTATCACCGCGGTATGCCGAATCGCACCGCCGGTGAATACGGCTATATCGGTGGTGCCGCCGCCAATATCGACAATGCAGACCCCCAGATCCTTCTCGTCATCGGTCAACACGGCGTAGCTGGACGCCAGCTGTTCCAGCACTACGGCATCCACTTCGAGACCACAGCGGCGCACACACTTTTCCAGGTTCTGGATCGCATTGATTGCGCCAATGACCAGATGCGCGCGGGCTTCCAGGCGCACACAGGACATGCCAAGAGGCTCCTTGATGCCTTCCTGGTTATCGATCAGATATTCCTGAGGCAATACGTGCAAAATCTTCTGGTCGGCGGGGATGGCCACCGCGCGGGCAGCATCAATCACGCGTTCCAGATCATAATCGGAGACTTCTCGATCGCGCACCGCGACAATGCCGTGGGAATTCAGGCCACTGATATGACTGCCGGCGATGCCGACGGTGACGCTGTGAATCTTGCAACCGGCCATCAACTCGGCTTCTTCCACTGCCCGCTGGATGGAGTTCACGGTGGATTCGATATTGACCACCACCCCTCGCTTGAGCCCGCGTGACGGATGGGAGCCGACTCCGACGATCTCGATGGTGCCCTGCGGCGTTTGCTCGCCGACCAGACACACCACTTTCGAGGTGCCAATATCAAGTGCCACGATCATCTTATGTGCTGTCACCGGTTGTCCCTGTCAGAGCCTGCAAATGGACGGATACTGTCCAGAATATACGCAAAATCCGGGCCAGATTATTGCGCGGTCTGATTGCATATTGATTAATACTAAGTATCGCCGTTACATGGTCAAAAAATCAACAACGATTTACCGGTATATATCGGCAAAGGATTGCCGCTATTGAGTATTTTTCTTTATTTTTCAGCCAGATAATTTGCCGCCGGGTGAAGGGATTTGCCGCTTTAATCGACAATCAATATTGAACTGCACTTTTTCGGGCTGCAAGAACGACTCTTGAATAGCGATGATGAATCATTTTTTTATTTTGATGAAACAGCAATAAATCAAAAATTAATCTTGATTTTGATGGCGACAGGTTTCAATTAAACCCAAAATCGTCTACGAGGATGTGCACTGGGCACATCTGCGACAGGGGCTGAAAGAGAAGCCAGGAGACCATCAAATCGGATCGACCGGGCCAGACGACCCGGTCATTCACGCACTGAACACGCCCGAAGCGGATCAGTCGCGAGTTGCTTTCATCAAATGTTCCGGGGTGAAGGCAACGCAGAAACAGCCCCAGCGACGTCCATGCACAAACACGGGGACCGACAGTGAGTTGAGGATCTCACCGGTATCACGAATAAAGGTCTGCAACAGGAAAGGCTGCTCGTGATTGGCTCGACGCTTTTCGGCACGCGTACCGGCATAGATACGGCGGTGACGGCTGAGCGCGTTGTCGGTGGCAAAATCACCGGTAATCGGCTTGGACACACTGGAGATGTGCGCCGGGCAGTAGCCGTTGAGATCAAACAGCGAAGCCACCATAAAGGCGTCGTTCTGCTGCACACACTGGTCAAACAGCGGTTGCAGGCGCGGCTCAAAGCGATCGACATAGCGGGTATCGTACTTCTCCGGCAGCTGACTGGGGTTGGTACGCACATATTGGGTATCGAACAGATCCACCCCCGCATCCGCCAGCCGTTCCAGCTCCTGCTGCGCACGCTGCCCCCAATCCTGCGCAGCCTTGAGAATGTGCTCAAAGCCGCCATAACCGATAGTGAACCGGGACAACAGCGCCTGCATCTCTTCGGTGGCACCGTCCAGTTCCTGTGAATAGCGCGTTGACAGCTCCATCTCCTCACGAATACTGTCTGCCAGACGGGTAATATCGGATACCTGCTCGTGGCTGCTCTGGTTGGTGCAGGACAGCTCTTCGATCGCGGCACTGATCTCGTTCAGCTGACCGTTGAGCGCCTCAAAATCATTGACCAGAGAATGAAAGCGATTGCTGGTATCGGCGATAAAGCGATCGGTATCACTGACATTCTGCAGAATCACATCGGCACCGGAACGGGTACTGTCGACCAGCGACACCATCTCATTAACCCGAGAATCGATCTCGACCGTCGCGGTACTGACCTTCTGCGACAGGTTGCGCACCTCGTCAGCGACCACGGCAAAACCGCGACCGGCTTCTCCCGCACGGGCCGCTTCAATGGAGGCGTTCAGCGCCAGCAGGTTGGTCTGTTCGGAGAACCCCTGCACCAGCGACAGGATGTTAATGATGCTGGCCGAGTTGTCTGCCAGCTGCTCCACCACCTGCTGGAATTCACGTACTCGCGACTCTACTGCGGCCACCTGCTCACTGACCCGTTGCAGTTCAGCGGTGGACTCCCGAATCTCGCCTAGGTTATGGCTGTTGCGCTGGGCAATCGACTGGGTGTGTCCGGCAATGTCATCGATGGCAGTAGTGGATTCCTGGCTGGCCTGGAACACTGCCTGCGCCTTGGCGACCTGCTCCTCTGCCGAATGCTGAGCCTTGAGCACCACCTGCTGCAACTGACTGGCGTTGAGCGACACCTGCACACTGCGCTGACGGGTATCGGCAATCATCTGCTTGAGACTGCCGGAAAACTGATTGTAGCTGTGCGCCATGCGGGCAATTTCATCGTGACTCTGCGCCGGCAGCGTAGCGGAAATATCACCGTCCTTGTGCTCTACGGCACTCAACACCTGGGTCATGCTGTCGATCGGCTTGAGAAACAGATGACGCATGAAAAACAGGGCAAACAGTGCCGCCGACAGGGTGATCACCAGCATGACCGTCGCCAGTAGACCGGTGGTCGAGGCAAGCTCGGTCACCCGTTGCTCGGCATCGGGCAGAGTGCCCAGCAGGGAATTGAGCTCATGCATGGAGGTGAACAGCCAATAGTTCAGGCCGATCAACACCAGGCTGGGGAAGATCAGGAACAGAACATTGCCAAGGATTTTGCGGGTCAGGGTATGAAAGAAGGTTTTCTCGATACGCCGATAGAGACTCATAGGGCCAACACTCTTTTATTGTTATCAGGCAAGCGGTCAGAGTCGCGTGTTGCGGACAAAAACCCGTTGCGGACGAAAAGAGTAATGCCGATTACCCTGACTGACAACCCAAAAGCGACACCCTGCAGCAGAAAATGTGTATCACTTCCCAGGCCCTGGCTTCAGCGGTAGGAATACTCCACCCGGGCATCCGGCATCAGCTCGGGACGCTGGTGCAGATACACGCGCAACGAGCGGCCATCGGCGGTAAAGCTGGTATCGAGAAAGTTGTCCAGCACCGCGTCCCCCTGACTGGCGGCCGCCTGCAGGCAGAAACCCAGATAGCGTGGATTGGGCAGAATATCCCGACGCCACAAGGGCCCCTGATAATACTGCCCTACCCGGCGCTGATATTCGGCTTCGGTAACGCATTTGTTGAGTCGGTAGTCCTGATCGGAGTAGCCGGTACACATGCGACCCAGTGCTGCTTCACCGCTGCCGCAGTGGCGTGTCTCGACCTCGATCCAGCGGTAGCGATGCTCGCGCTCATAGAGGTGGACAAAGTCCTCCTCTGAACACTCAAACTGAGCGGCAATGATTTCACTGGCCGGGTCAGCCTCGGTGGAGCAGGACGCCAGCTCCAGACTGTCCGGCGACTCGCCGTGACGACTTATAAAGACGATACCCACCTTGTCGAACACCCGGCGGTAACCGGGCACCCGCACCAGACGATAGTTTTGCAGTGCCGGCACTGTTTCCCGAGCCGACGCTTCCGACAGCAGTGAACCGTATCCGACCACTGAAATCATGGCATCACCAGAAGTAATAGAGTGCAACAATTGCCGCGATCACCAGCGGCGTCATCAGCACCAGTGTCTTGAGATCCCCCAGCAAGCGCTGGAACAGCACCACATGCAGCAGCGGAAAGGTGATAAACAGACAGCTGATCGGAATCCACCAGTCCAGCTGACGCACACCGTAGGCCAGGGCCCCGATCAGGGTCAAAGCGCCCAGGTTGCCGGCCAGAATAACGGCTACCTGGCCGTTGCGACTGGCCATACAGGCGGGACGCTGATCTTCCGGCAATTTATTCAATGCCCCGGCACTCAGCGCCGCCGACATGGATACCAGGCCTGTGGCCAAAAACAGATACAAGGCTTCGTACATGTTTACCCTCCAATAACTGAACGGCGATTGTACTCGATCAGACGCCTTTGCGTTATCCGCATCCTGTCACTTCGTTCTGCCACTGGTCCTGACTCTGAAATGTGCCGATCTGCATGGGCAACACGTCAGTTCTAAAGTGGTAGAATGCCGCCAACATCCATCGTTGTTTCAGGTTTTACTCAGATGCCCGACTTCCTCGTTGACGAGACCATTGAAGACTACGCTTTCGTAAGCACCCACGCAGAACCGCCGCTGCTGCAGGAGCTGATCGACCAGACCAACCAGAACATGGGATGGCCGCAGAAACTGTCCGGCCGCCTGGTCGGACGCACGCTGAAGATGCTGTCCGCACTGGTGCAGCCCAAAAACGCACTCGAGATCGGCATGTTCACCGGCTATTCGGCACTTTCCATCGCCGAGGGCATGCCGGCGGACGGCAAGCTGATCTGCTGCGAAACCAACCCGCGCGCCATCGAATTTGCCAAAGGCTTTTTCGAGCGCAGCGAGCATGGCCACAAGATCGAGGTGATCTTCGGTCGCGCGATGGACACCCTAGAAACGCTGGATATGCCGCTGGACTTCACTTTCATCGACGCCGACAAGCGCAACTACCTCAACTACTATGAACGCGTCAAAGAGATGACCCGCCCCGGCGGTTTGATCGTGCTCGACAACGTGCTCTGGTCCGGCAAGGTGGTACAGCCCGAGTCGGAAATTGACGATATTCTGGTGGAAACCAACCGCCGCATCGCCACAGACCCCGATGTTGAAAACGTCTTTCTGACCGTGCGTGATGGACTCAACGTGGTGCGCAAGCTCGGCTGAAGCCAGAGATCAAAAAAGGAGAGCCGGATGCGTAAGGGATTGATGGCGCTGTTGCTGGTCATACTGGCATTGCCGCTGCTGCTCTGGCTCAGTCTGCCCTGGACCGCCCAATATCTGCTGCAGCAATGGTTGTTGCAGCAGGGTTTCCAACGGCCGCAGCTACAGCTACAGCACCCCTCCTGGCGACAGCTGCGTATTGACCATTTCAGCGCTGTGCAGCTCAGTCAGGGACGTCGTCTGGTGCTGGATGTCGACAACCTGGACATCCGCTTTTCCCCTCTGGCCCTGCTGCAGGGGCAACTTGAAGAGCTGCGCATCGAACAGGCACGGCTGAGCATCGAGGCCGATGCGTCCATCCGTGGCCGCCTGGATCAACTGGAACAGCAGATCGATTCACTGCAGCTGAACCGCTTTCACCCGGCGCAGCTGTTTCAGTACGCTCCTTCACAACGTCTTGTTATTGGCCAGCTGCAGCTGGATTACCGCGCACCTGAACAACCGCGCTGGCAGGCACGAGGCAACATTGATCTGGAGCCCGAACTGCTGCAAGGGCGAATGCAACTGCTGCGCAATGACGATGCCCTCGGCTATCTGGACCTGAATTTCGACCCCGAATTGAACCTGGCCCTGAGCCTGAGCCGCGACAATCTTTACCTGCTGCGCAGCTCACACCGGCTGGAAACAGATGAAGACGCATGGCTGCTGGGTTCCAACCTGCTGCTGGATGTCGCTCAACTGTCGGACTGGCTACAGCGGCTGGAACCCGAACTCGAACTGCCCGTTGCCGACCCTGCCGGCAAGCTGCGCCTGAACACGACAATGCGCCTGCCCAACCCGCTGCCCACCCAGCTGCCTGAATTAATCAACCAGCTTGAAGCTGAGCTGGACGGCGAGATCAAGCTGAACACGGCGTCTGGCCAAGGCTTTGGCGGCAGCCAGGCCGCACTGCAACTATCGAGTCGGCTGCAGGCGGGGCAATTTTCTCTAACCCTGGCAGAAAACAGCCGGTTAAGCGCCGATAGCATCCAGCAGCCGGGCTTGCGTCTGGCGCATGTGGAAGCCTCTCTGAGCCAGGCGTTGCAACTTGAGGGCCATTGGCAGAGCCCCCATGACTGGCAGCTGTCCGGCCTGCAACTGAACATTGCGCCCCAAGGGCTCACACTGGAACAGCCGATTCAACTGTCACTGCAGCCGATCAGGCTCAGTGTTGCCGAAGGCCCGCTGCTGCGCACGCACTACCCGCTCCGCCTTGAACTGCCCGATATCAAGCTGCAGCCGGCCGGGCAACCCGCCGTAAACCTGTCCGTGCTGTCGGACCTGCAGCTGGACACTGCACAGCCAGAGGTCAGTTTGCAGGCCAAGATCAATACACGCCAACTGCCCTTGCAGCTCAACGTGAACGGCCAGCTGCAGCGCGATCTTAACGGCCAGTTCGACCTCACCCTGGCCTCCACCTCCGTGGCAGAGCTGCATCGGGCGCTGCGCCCTTGGCTCCCGACCGAGCTGCGGCCACTCAGTGTGCAACAGGGCAACCTGAGCGCCCAGGGCAACGCCCGCATCAGCGGCTCCAGTTGGTCACTGGACGCAACACCCGTTGTCCACGGCCTCAACCTGACCTGGGATGAGCATACCCGTATCGTCGATCTCAACCTGACCCAGCGTCTGCGCCTGGACAGCCAGGGTCAGGTGCGCAGCAGTGGCAAGCTGGAGATCGACCACACTGATTCAGGCGTTCGAATATTCGGCCCCCAGCTGGACTTCGACCTTAGCCTGCCTGCAGCGGGTACACCCCGTCTCAGCCTGTCGTCGTTCAGCCTGTCGGCGCTGGATGGCATCATTGCCGTGCCGCCGCTGAGCTTCAATCCCTTGAATCCGGTATTTGAGACCCGCATCGCCGTTTCCGCACTGGAACTGGAGCGACTGCTGGAACTCTATCCCCAGGAGGGGCTGTATGGCAGTGGAGTGCTGGGCGGCGCTCTGCCGATGAGGATTGAAGGCAATCAGCTCAGCATTCGCGGAGGTCAACTGGTCAGTCAGGGCGAAGGCGGCGTCATTCGTTACCGGCCCACACCTGAAGTACGGCTGATGGGCCAGCAAAACCCGGGGATCCAGTTGGCGCTGGATGCACTCACCGACCTGCGTTTTGATCTGCTTGACCTGACGCTGGACTACCAGCCCAATGGCGATGCCCTGATAAGTGCCCGACTCAAGGGCTATAATCCGAGCTGGCAGCAGGGCCGACCGGTCGATCTGAATCTCAATATCGAGGAAAACCTGCTCGATCTGCTGCGCACCCTGCGCCTGACTGATAACGTCACCAACGCCATTGACCGGCGCTTTCGGCGCTAGCGGCTTGTATGCAGCTTTAATTCAGCTTTTGATTCCAGCAAGGTTCAGCTAAGCTCCGGCTGAATGGAACCCTGAACATCAACCGACGTCTTATGCGCTATGGCAGGACGGAATGTTCACTCATTAATAGATAAAGGAAGACCGATGCGCGCTCGTCAACTTTCCCCGCTGCTCCTTGCCCTGGCATTGCTGGCAGCCGGCTGTACGCCGACGGTTCAGGTGGCCGCTCCCTCGGAGCCGATCACCATCAACCTCAACGTCAAGATCAAGCATGAAATCCTGGTCAAGGTCGACAAGGAAATCGATGACATGCTGGACGAAAACAGCGAACTTTTCTGAGGGACAGACATGACATTCAAAACCTACCGTACTCTGATAGCCCCCCTGGCCGCCACCCTGCTGGCGCTGCTGCTCAGTCTGCCCGCACATGCACTGTCGCTGGATGATGCCAAGTCACAGGGCCTCGTCGGTGAGCGCAGCACCGGCTATCTTGGCATTGTCACCGGCTCACCCTCGGCCGAGGTCAAGCAGATGGTCAATGACATCAACGCCAAGCGCCGTTCGCTCTACCAGCAGAAAGCCCAGAAAGCCGGGGTCTCCGCGGAAATCATGGAACTGCGTACCGGTGAGCGCCTGCAACAGATGGCACCGGCCGGCGAATATATTCAGGACGCCAACGGTCGCTGGGTACGCAAGTGAAAGCGCGCTTAACCCTGACCACAGCCGTGCTGCTGGCGGCGCTGCCGCCTATAGCAGCGGCACAGGATGTAGACGACACCTGGACGGCCAACTTTTACTTTGAAAACGACCTGTTCAGCGAAACCGACCAGCAATATACCAACGGCATCCGTGCCTCCTGGGTGTCACCGGAGATCGACAGCTTCATCGATGACCCTGAGCTGCCCGACTGGCTGCGTTCGGCCAACCGCCTGCTGTCCCCGCTGGATCCTGAACCGATCAAGCTGGGTGATGATGTCAGCCGCAGACTGATCTTCACCCTCGGCCAACTGATCTTCACCCCGGCTGACCGTGAACGCACCACCCTGGATCCTGACGACCGCCCCTATGCCGGCTGGCTCTATGCCGGTTTCGGATATCACACCCAAACCCGCGCGCGGATGAACTCCTTCGAGGTCAACCTGGGCATGGTAGGACCAGCATCGCTGGCTCAGGAAGCCCAGGACTTTATCCACGACCTGCGCGGCTTTGAGAAATTCGAGGGCTGGGACAATCAGCTCAAAAACGAACCCGGCCTGCAGCTGATTTACGAACACAAATACCGCTGGATGCGCACAAGCCTGCCCCACCGCTGGGAGCATGAGGCGATCCTGCATGGCGGCGGCAGCCTGGGTAACGTGGCGACCTACCTCAACGCCGGTATCGAATACCGTATCGGCAAGCATTTGCCCCACGACTTCGGCACCTCGGCACTGCGGCCCGGTGGCGATAACAGCGTGCCAGGCCGCGGCGATCCGCGCTTCAGCCATGAATGGGGATTCCATGCTTTTGTGTCACTGGATGGCCGCTGGGTCGCCCGCGACATCTTTCTCGACGGCAACACCTGGCGCGACAGCCACAGCGTCGACAAGGAGCCCTGGGTCGCCGATGCGGCCTTTGGTGTAGCCGCCACTCTGGAGCGCTGGAAACTGTCCTATGCCCGCATTTACAGAACACGCCAGTTTGAGCAGCAGAACGGCAATCACAACTTCGGTTCTTTGGCCGTTTCATACACCTTTTAAGGATGGTGACCCGGTCAATATGCTTGGGAGTTAACACCTTAAGCTGCTGACTCAAACCGGTTAACTTGTTAAACTTCTGTTTTATTCATATAACCTTGAATCCAAAACCATGACCAAGACCCCTCTCAGCCTGCTACTGGTTGATGACAGCCGTATCGCTCGCCTGAGCCTGAAACGCCAGCTGCAATCACTGGGGCTGGAGCTTGCGCTGCTGGAAGCGGACTCGGCCGATGCGGCAGACGCGATACTGGCGACTACAACGCCTGATATAGCCCTCATCGACTTCAACATGCCGGGACGGGATGGACTTGAGCTGGCCGAGAGCATCAAGCAGCAGCATCCCGGGGTACGCATGGCACTGGTCACGGCCAACATTCAGGATGCCCTGGCACAGCGCGCCACCGCGCTGGGGCTGGGCTTTCTGCCCAAGCCGACTACGGCAGAACAGCTGGGCACCTTTATTGAGCAAAGCCGCAAACAGGAGCACTGATGGACCTTTTCAGCGCTGACGAGCATGACCTGATTGTCGAATTGATGAACCTGGGGGTCGGTCGTGCTGCCCATGCCCTGTCACAGCTGGTCAATGATGAGGTGCTGCTGTCGGTACCCCGGTTGGAATTCATCTCGGTTCCGGAAGCACAACGCGCTTTCCACGATGACCTGCCCCCTTTTCTGGCCGGGGTCATGCAAAACTTCGAAGGTTTTATCAACGGTCGTGCTGCCCTGCTGTTCCCGGAAGCGCGCAGCCTTGAGCTGGTCAACGCCATGATCGGCGAAGAACTCTCCGCCGACGAAATCACCGAACTGGAGCATGAAACGCTGGCCGAGCTGGGCAACATCCTACTCAACCACTGTCTGGCTACCCTTGCCAACCAGCTGCACCAGCAGATCAAGACCGATATCCCGCGGGCGTTCAACACCAATGCCGACGAGCTGACCCGTACCCTCAACCTGCACTCAGGCGATACCGACAACACCCTGGTGATGCTGGTGCAAATTGACTTCAGCCTGCGCAACAGCGCCCTGCGGGGCTATCTGGCCTTCATCATTGACCTGCACTCCGCCGACACCTTCGTGAATGCCCTGAGGTCCTACCTTGCAGAGCTCCTCTGACCTGTCCGGCAACTGCCCGAACAACATTCTCGACAACCTGGACTGCACCGACCTGCTGCACAGTCTTGATGGCGGCGTACTGCTGCTGGACGCCCAGTGCCGCATCATCTTCTGCAACCGCTGGTTCTGCAGCCATACCGGCTTTACCGAAAGCCGCATGCTGGGGCAGACGCTGAACCAGCTTTTCCCCGGCCAGTTACCACCGGCCCTGCAGGATGCCATCGAGACCGCCTGCCACCAACGTCTGGGACGCCTGCTGTCCTATCAGCTGCACAAGCGCCTGTTGCCACTGCAAAGACGCACGCCCGGGGGCGAAAGTCGACCGCTGCATCAGTCGATCCTGATCCAGCCGCTGAGCCGAAGCGAACTGACACTGGTGCAGTGTCTGGACATCACCAACGCAGTCAAGCGGGAGCAACACCTGCGCGCCGGCGAGCGTATTTTGAAACTTGAGCGCAAAGTACTGGAACTGATCGCCACCGGCGACTCACTGGACAGCGTACTCGACGAAATCTGCAGCACGGTTGAGCAGCTGATTCCCCATGCCGCCACCGCTGTCATGTTGCTGGACGAATCAGGCAGCCAGCTCAGGATCAAAAGTTCGCCCTCGCTGCCCGGTTTCAATCTCCGCGAAGACAGCCTGGCGTTGAACGGTTCCTTGACCACCTGCACTCGGGCCTTTCAGACCCGCACCCTCGCCGTGACCCATGACATTCGGCAGGACGAAAGTTGGCAACCCTGGCGCGATACCGCCACGCGGCTGCAAATCGCAGCCTGCTGGGCGCAGCCGATTGTGGCCGCCTATGATGAAGTGGTGGGTGTTTTTGCCTGTTACCCGCAGCACACGGGCTCGCCAAGCGAATCCGAACGCCAGCTTTTGCAACGCATGGCTCATTTGGCTTCGATAGCCCTTGAGCGCCACCGTCGCATGGAGCGTATCCGCTTTTTGGCCCTGCACGACCCGCTGACCGGACTGCCCAACCGCAGCCTGCTCAATGAACACCTGGGCCGCAACCTGCGCCGCGCCCACCGCGAGGGTCAGCAGTTTGCACTGATGTTTATCGACCTCGACGGCTTCAAACTGATCAATGACCGCCACGGCCATGACGCCGGGGACGATCTGCTCTCGGTTCTGGCCGGGCGCATGACCGATCAACTGCGAGGAACCGACACCTGCGCGCGCATCGGCGGTGACGAATTTGTAGTGATGCTGGAAACCGTGCAATCCCCGGAGAGCGCGACCCAGGTCGCTGACAAGATCCTGCAGTGCCTGAGCACTCCGGTGCAACGCGGCCCGTTGTCGTTACAGGTCTCCGCCTCTATCGGCATCGCCCTCTACCCGCAGGACGGCACCAGCGCCGACGCCCTACTGACACTGGCCGATGATGCCATGTATCAGGCCAAGGCCCGCGGCAAAAACTGCTGGCATCGTTTCAGCTGAAGATTGGCCGACTGAACAGAATTGATTGGCTGGATACGAAAACGGCGCCCGCTGCAGTTGCACCGGGCGCCGTTTTTAATGCGCGGACTGACTAGACTTGCCGATTACACCTTAAAGCGGCTGACGGCGCGTCTGAGCTGTTCGGCCAGGGCCGCAATTTCCTGACTGCTAGAGGCCACACTGTCGGCTGCCGTTGAGGTTTCATCCGCCGCCATATTGATGCGGTTCAGGTTCTGGTTCATCTCATCAGCCACGGAACTTTGCTCTTCAGCGGCACTGGCGATCTGAGTATTCATGTCGTTCATACGCATGATCTGCTCGATGATCTCTTCCAGAGCTTCGTTGGCCCGCGCTGCCTTTTCCACCCCTTCCACGGCCTGATGCTGGCCCTGCTCCATCACTTCGGCGGCCTTCACCGCTGCTGCCTGCAGATGGCTGATCATGTCGTGAATTTCGGTGGTTGAGCTTTGCGTACGCCCGGCCAAACTGCGCACCTCATCAGCAACCACGGCAAAGCCGCGCCCCTGCTCGCCGGCACGGGCCGCTTCGATGGCGGCGTTCAGCGCCAGCAGGTTGGTCTGTTCGGCAATGGCGCGGATCACATCCACCACCTTGCCGATCTCCTGCGCATCCTGCGCCAGCTCGGCAATCACGCGCGCCGCCGACTCAACCTCGGAGGCCAGATGGTTCATCCCGTCAACACTCTGCATCACCACTTTCTGGCCCTGATGGGCCGAGTGATCGGCCGCCGTGGCACTCTCGGCCGCCGTCGCTGCACTTTTTGCCACATCATGCACGGTCGCATTCATCTCATACATGGCGCTGGCGACCATATCGGTTTCCGCCTTCTGCGCCTGGATGCCGCTGCGCGACTGTTCCGCCATGGCCGCACCACGCTCCGCCTGATCACTCAAAGACTCGCCCACCTGACCGATCTCGCGGGCCAGCTGTGCCAACGCCTGACGGGTCTTGATAAAACGTTGGGTAATCTTGCCCACTTCATCATCATTGGAGGGGTGGGGCAGCGCATGGTCACGAAAATCACCGGCCGCCATGGCATCAGCCAGGCTGCCCAAGTTGTCCATGCCACGACCGATGCGGCGGATCACCAGCAGCGCAAAGCCAAATGAAATCAGCAGGCCCGCGATTCCTACAGCCAGCAGTTCAGCCGTCAGCAGCTGGGTAGTATCGCTGATTTCGATTCTTGCCTCCTGAGCACCGCGCAGTTTGCGGTCACTCAGATCGGCCCGGGCCTTGTCGGCTGCAGCGAACAGCGGGTTCACCTGCTGCAGAATGTGCCAGTTGGCACGCACGTAATCACCCTGCTCAATCAGACGAACGGTAGGGTCAACCCCTTCCTTGAAGAAACGTTCGAACTCGCGCTCAAAGGCCGCAGCCAGATCACTGGCTTCACCGCCATGACGAACCGACATGAAGTCTTTCCAAAGTGCTTCCACTTCCCGTTCATAGTCACGGATCAGATTGGTATGCAAACTGGTCGGATGGTTATGCGCCTTAACAAACTCAGTGCCGGGCTGATGCTGAATGCTGAGCAACAGCTGTGAGCGGATATCACCCATCAGACCGCCAATACGCTCCACCTGATACAGCGGCACCATACGACGATCAAAGTTATCGTCGAACTGAAAAGCTTCATATTTCAAGCCATAGAGGGCAAAACCGGTCAGTGCAACCACAACCAGCGTAAACACCGCAACGAGCATGCGCAGACGGTTTTTGATGGAATTGAACAAGCCTGAACTCATGTGCCCTCCATTGAGGATCTATTGACTATTTATATGTTCCGATTCTAATACAGTTCAGAGGCGGAGATGCATAAGAATATGCTCATTGGTCAATTTTGCGCATGGCGTCCGACAGTTCACCAACCCGACTGTGAGTTTCTTCAACCAGCTGGCCGATTTCACGTGCCGACGCCCCCGAACGCTGAGCAAGATTGCGTACCTCGTCCGCAACTACCGAAAAGCCTCTGCCCGCTTCACCGGCTCTTGCAGCCTCTATAGCGGCATTCAGCGCCAACAGATTAGTCTGCTCGGCAATCTGGTTGATGCTGGTCACAATGTTGGCAATACGGTCGCTGACCTCCTCCACCGACGCCATCGCTTTCAGCGTCTGGGTCACGGCTATCCGTCGATCAGAGATATCGATACCGAAGCCCACCAGACGGGTGATGTTGTGCTTGAAATCCCTCAGTGCGCAAAAACGCAGATCCAGCGTTTGATCCGCCGAGCTTTTCCCTGGCCACACCTGCATGCGCTGTCCTCTTGAGTCCTCAGGCTACGATCGTCGCCTGTGAGTGTCTTATTTTTGTAACGACTGTATAAACGTGAAATTTAGCAGCTCTGCATTAACGGGGAAACCGGCGATTGGTGGACTTCCGACGTTAACTTGACTAAAGTTGAAAAATGTACGGAAATGTTACGTACAGATAGAAATCATTTCCCCATGAGGCAACCAATGGCAAGCACAACACAAACACGCATTGACATGCGCGTCAGTGAGCAGATCAAAACGCTGGCCGAGCGTGCCGCCGCCGCCAGTGGATGCTCAGTGACCGAATACATCTCTCGTTTGGTACAGAATGATGCTCCCAAGGTTCTCAACCAACTGCATGAGATAGAGCTGACCAATCAGCAGTTTGATCATTTTGCCGAACTCTGTGCCCGGGCACCCACCCCCAGCACCCGGCTGCGTCAGGCTGCCCGGCGACTGGACCAAGAGGGTTTTTGAGTGGCGCTGAAGCAACGCTTTGAGCGCATTGATAAAACAGTGCATGACCTTAAAGGATTCGATTGCGGCAAGCCGGAGATGAATCGTTTTCTGACTCAGCATGCCGTCAAACATGGCAAACTGGGACTGAGTTCAACCTTTGTGCTGACAGAGGATACCGCGTCAGCATCCAAACGGCCTGTTGCTGTCTACTACACGCTCTGCTCTGCAACAGTGACCCGACAAAGTCTGCCCAATACACAAAGCCTCCCGGCTTACCCCGTTCCTGTCGTTCTGCTGGCCCGTCTGGCCGTCGATACACATTACCAACGCCAACGCCTTGGTGAGAAATCACTGGTATATGCCTTACGCCATGCCGTTCAACTGTGTGACAGCGGACTGCCGGCACACGGGCTAATGCTGGATGTGCTGGACCGGGACGCTCTACACTTCTATCAACAATTCGACATGTTTGAATGTTTTGCCGACAACCCCATGCGCCTATTCGTCAGCATGAATACCCTGCGCAACGTTTGACGCAAAAAAGGGGGCCTGAACAGGCCCCGAAGTATGATGAAGAACAGGAAAGAGCAGAAACGTCGATCAGAAGCGTGCCGTCAGGCGCACCCAACCGGTACGCCCGGGTTCGTTGACCTGAGCCGAGTTGCGCAAGGCATCTTCACGGTTGAGATGATAGGCATAGGCCTTGTCGAACAGGTTGTTGATGCCTGCATTCAGGCTCAGTGACGAGTTGAAGTCATAACCTGCATTCAGATTGACCACACCGTAGCCCGGTGTCTTGCGTACATCCTGACCACCGCAGGCGCTGCCGGACAAACAGACATCATTCTGTTTTGCCGCCACTTCCCACTCAACACCCGCTTTCAGTGCATCACGATGATAGTCCAGCGCCAATGTGGCCGTGAGCGGCGGAATCTGTGACAGGTCGGTATTATCGTCACGGTTCTCGCCTTTCACCCAGGCGATGCCGTTGCGCAGCTGCCAGTTATTGTTGAGCTGCCAGGCCAGCTCAAAATCCAGACCGTACAGGGCGGCATCAATATTGTCATAGCGGTTGTTCTGGCGGTTGATATAGTCATCCACCCGGTTGTAGTAACCGGCCAGCGACCAGCTCAGATCGGCTGTTTCGGAGGCCAGCACCAGTTCCAGCTGGTGGTGTTTTTCGGGGTCCAGAGAAGGATTGCCACGCCAGTTGCCGGTGGCCATGTAGCGCTCGGTCGCATCGGCGGTGCGCACGCTGCGCGACAACGTGGACTCCAGCCGGTACTGATCATTGAGGCGGTGAGTCCAGCTGACAAAACCGCTCAGATTATGCTCGCTGGTTTTGTCATCGGCGTTGCTGCCATAAAGATCGTTCGGTGTCTGGCCGTTAAGCATGCCTCCGGTGAAGGCCTCATTGGTTCTACCGGCATCGACACGCACATAATCATAACGTGCGCCCGCCTTGAGCAGATCGCCTCCGGCCATATAGTGCCTGGCCTCACCGAACAGACCGGTTTGTTTGATGGTCACATCCGGCCACTGAATGCCGGTCACACGCCCCGCCATCATGCCGCTTGCGATGATTGCAGAGGCATCACGGTTGTTTTCCTGATGATCCACACCCCACTGAATCTCATGGCCCCGCACACGACTATCGATCAACAGGCGACCGCCGGTAGTATCCGAACTGGTCGGGGCGTCCATCTTCATCATGGCCGTGAGCGGGCGCAGGCGATGGTTATCCATCAAATGATCAACCTCAGCCCGATACACCTCGGCGCGCACCCGCTCGATAAAACCGCCATCGGTGGTATGGTCCAGCTTCAGGCGCCATGTATCGGAATCACTGTAGGGTGAATCCATGCCCGCACCCGGAAAAAGCACATCCTCTTCATTGACCTGCTCGTAGCTGCCCTCCAACCAGGTCTGCTCGCCCAGGCGAACACCGGCCATAAGCGCATTGCTCTCGGTCTTGTAAGAAGAACGTACTTCGTTGCCCTTGCCGTCTTCGTAGTTGTCGGCATCGGCTGATTCAGTTACAAAGCGGACATATCCCTGCTCACCACCAGCCGCCAGATCCGCCGACAGGTTGGTGGTATCGCTGTTGCCGGTGTAGGCCGCCGATACCTTGCCGCGATAGGGTGTGTCAGCGTCCAACAGCGGGCGCTCACGCTCGAACAGCACAGTGCCACCGGTACCGCCCGGGCCGTAGATCACACTGCGGTTGCCCTTGATCACCGTTACCCGGTCGTAGCTTTCAGCGGCCGTGTACGTAGTCGGCGGGTCCATGCGGTTGGGGCAGCCGCCGTAGAGGAAGGCACCATCAAGGATCACATTCAGCTGATTCTGCTTCTGGCCACGAATCACCGGATCAATGCCGCGTCCGCCCATGCGCGAACCGGACACCCCGTTGATCGACCGCAGCAGATCGCCGCCATCACTGCTCGGCGCGGCCTGCACCGTCTCGGTATCGCTGCTGGTAATAACCGCCGACACCGGCAGAGGTTTGGTCACCTCCAACACGTTTTCCGCCCAAACCGGGGATGACACCACAGGCACGGACAAAGCGGCCATCACTGCCAGCGACAGACTGGAATAGCTGAATTTC
>CAYMHL010000010.1:33994-39150 GCA_964390205.1 uncultured Marinobacterium sp. | reverse complement strand
AGGGCTGTGTGTTGAAGATGAAATCTGTCTTCAAAGCAACATTCAGAGCAGCCAGCCGCCCAGTGCAAACAGCGGCACCAGCAGCCATACCGGCAGCTTCCACAGCTGCAGTGCAACGAACGCCAGCAGAACCAGGGCAAAATCGACGCCCGAGCGAACGCTGCTGGTCCAGATGGGATCATAGAGCGCCGCCAGCAGCAGTCCGACCACAGCCGCATTGATGGCGACCAGCGCCGAGCGCACCGGCCGGTTGCGACTGAGTCGGTTCCAGAACGGCAGCACACCGGCCACCAGCAGGAAGGAGGGGGCAAAAATGGCGACCAGCGCAATGACGCCGCCGAGCCAGCCCGGCAGCAGCTGCATGCTGGTACCCAGATAGGCGGCAAAGGTAAACAGCGGTCCCGGCACTGCCTGGGCCGCACCATAGCCCGCCAGAAACAGGTCCTCACTGACGTGTCCCGGCAAAACGGTTTCCGCCTGCAGCAGGGGCAGCACCACATGGCCGCCACCAAAGACCAGTGAACCGGCACGGTAG
This sequence comes from uncultured Marinobacterium sp., assembly GCA_964390205.1. Lineage (GTDB taxonomy): Bacteria > Pseudomonadota > Gammaproteobacteria > Pseudomonadales > Balneatricaceae > Marinobacterium. The sequence goes on along the minus strand of CAYMHL010000010.1, from coordinate 38,615 downwards.
AACAGATCGAACAGAGTCAGTGCCGGGGATGACACCATTGCACTCAGCAGCGGCAACCCCGGCAACAGAACAAAGAAAACCAGCAGCAGAGCCGCACCCAGCCGGGGCGAAACCCGAATCGGCAGGTGAGTTTGATCATTCAGCGGCCTGGCCGGAAACAGGAATACGCCGATCACACCGGCCAGCAGCAGTAGCAGCGGCTGCAGCCAGACACTGGGCAACAACAGCAGGGCCGCAGCGGCAGCTACCATCAGTGCGACCTCTTTTTTGCCGCGACACATGGATTGCGCCATGCCCCAGACCGCCTGTGCCACCACCGCGACCGCCACCAGTTTCAGGCCATGAATGACGCCCTGAGGCAGCCCTGAATCGGGGCTCATCACGCCATAGGCGACCAGTATCAGTACCAGTGCCGAAGGCAGAGTGAAACCGCACCAGGCCGCCAGCGCGCCTTTGAAACCTCCCCGTGAGAGTCCCAGTGCCAGACCGACCTGGCTGCTGGCCGGGCCGGGCAGAAACTGGCACAGCGCCACCAGGTCGGCGTAGTGCTGCTCACTGAGCCAGCGGCGTCGGTTAACAAACTCTTCGCGAAAATAACCCAGATGAGCGACAGGACCGCCGAAGCTGGTCAGGCCCAGGCGCAGAAAAATCAGCAGAATGGAAACAAACGAGGCGTGTTCTTTGATAGAAGCTTGTGCTTTGGTGTCGGGCATGATCGGTCACGGCAACTGCAAAATGCCGAGTATAGCGTACAGGGGATTGCAGTTCCGTGAAGGTCATCCATTATGAGGAAGGGGCCGGAGAGGGGATCCGGCCCTGTTCGATGTGCTATCAGGCGCTCAGTTTGGCTGCAATACCGGCCACATGCGCACCCTGATAACGCGCCATGGTCAGTTCCTGCTCGGATGGCGTGCGTGAACCATCGGCTCCGGCAATGGTCGCCGCGCCCAGCGGAGAGCCGCCATGCATCTCACTGATATCGGTCATCTCAGGCAGCGCATAGGGCATGCCCACTACAACCATGCCGTGATGGAACAGGGTGGTGTGGAACGACTGGATAGTGGTCTCGTTGCCGCCACCGGTGCCGGTGCTGGTGAAGACGCTGCCAACCTTGCCGATCAGTTTGCCCTGAGCCCAGAGCCCGCCGGTCTGGTCGAGGAAGTTGCGCATCTGACTGGCCATGTTGCCAAAGCGGGTCGGTGTGCCGAAGATGATGGCATCGTAGTCGGCCAGCTCGTTGGGATCGGCCACAGGCGCAGACTGATCCAGTTTGACGCCTGCATTTTTGGCGACCTCTTCCGGCATCAGTTCGGGTACGCGCTTGATGACCACTTCGGCACCCTCAACCGAGCCGGCACCTTCGGCAATGGCCTGGGCCAGGGTTTCAATATGGCCATAAGAGGAATAGTAGAGTACGAGAATCTTGCTCATGCGTGTGTCTCCTTGATTGTCACTTTTTGATAGTGATTACTTGATTGCTTCACGTTGATGGGGTTGCTGCAGGTCCAGCACCGGACCCGCAGGCACCACCCCGGTCGGGTTGATGGTGCCGTGGCTGCGGTAGTAATGGCCCTTGATATGATCCATATTCACCGTTTCGGCAATGCCCGGCCACTGGTACAGCTCCCGCAGGTAGTCCCACAGGTTCGGATAATCGACAATCCGTTTCAGGTTGCACTTGAAGTGACCGTGATAGACCGCATCAAAGCGGATCAGGGTGGTGAACAGACGCCAATCCGCTTCGGTAATCTGATCGCCGCACAAATAGCGTTGACGGCTCAAACGTTGCTCCAATGCATCCAGCGTCTCGAACAGGGGTGCTACCGCCTGCTCGTAGGCATCCTGAGTGGTAGCAAAGCCGGCCTTGTAAACGCCGTTGTTGACGCGGTCGTATACTTCGTCATTCAGTTTGTCGATCTCGGCACGCAGCTGCGGCGGGTAGTAGTCCCCCGGTGTCGCGCCGATCCCGTCAAAGGCCGAGTTCAGCATGCGGATGATCTCTGCCGACTCGTTGTTGACGATGGTGTGGCGCTGCTTGTCCCAGAGAACCGGCACGGTGACGCGTCCTGAATAGTCCGGGTCGGCTTTCTGATAGAGCTGATACATATAGTCCAGTCCGTAAAGATCATCGCCGTTCGCGCCGGTTTCCCTGTCAAAAGTCCAGCCATGTTCACCCATGTAGCTGTTGACCACCGAAATCGAGATCATCTTTTCCAGGCCCTTAAGGCGGCGAAAGATCAGGGTACGGTGGGCCCAGGGGCAGGCCAGGGATACGTACAGATGATAGCGGCCCGGCTCTGCCTTGAAGCCACTCTCGCCACTGGGACCGGCACTCCCGTCAGCGGTAATCCAGTTGCGATACTGGGCTTCGGTGCGCACAAAGCGCCCCTTGGTGGATTCGGTGTCATACCACTGGTCTTCCCAGTGGCCATCAATCAGCAGGCCCATTGGCGTTCTCCTTCCTCAAGCGTTGTCATGAATTCACTATAGTCAGTGGCTGAACGATGAAACACGGCAAGGAGATGGAGGTATTGATCAGTTTTTCTGATCATCGCATAACAGGGTGTGTTTGCTGTTTATGCATACAGTATTTTATCGACTTGTCATCCGGGATCTCTTACCCTAGGTGTTTTGTTTCTCAGCCCAGAATCGCCATGAAGCTCTACATCGCCGAAAAACCCAGTCTTGCCCGTGCCATTGCCGCTGTTCTGCCCGGTCCACAGAAGAAAGAGGAGGGGCTGATCCGCTGTGGTGGCGATCAGGTGGTGAGCTGGTGCATCGGCCATCTGCTGGAGCAGGCCGAGCCGGATGCCTACGATCCGGCCTACAAACAGTGGCGGCTGGAGCATCTGCCCATCGTACCCGGTGAATGGCAGTTGAAGCCGCGCAGCGGTGTGGCCAAGCAGGTGGCGGTGCTGCGCAAGCTGGTGAAGCAGGCGGATCAGATCATTCATGCCGGTGACCCGGATCGCGAAGGCCAGCTGCTGGTGGATGAGGTGATTGACTTTCTCAAGGTACCGGCCGTCAAGCGGGCGCAGGTACAGCGCTGTTTGATCTCGGACCTGAACCCCGAGGCGGTGCGCCGTGCCATTGCACGGCTGAGACCCAATCAGGAGTTTGTGCCCCTGTCGGTATCCGCACTGGCGCGCTCACGCGCCGACTGGCTGTTCGGCATCAACATGACCCGGGCATTGACCATTAAGGGGCGCAGCGCAGGCTATGATGGCGTGTTGTCAGTGGGACGGGTGCAGACACCGATTCTGGGGCTGGTGGTACAGCGTGATGCCGAGATTGCCGCCTTTGTGCCCAAACCCTACTACGAAGTGGATGCCCATCTGCTTACCGAACGGGGCGAGCGTTTCACCGCCCGCTGGCAGCCCAGTGAAGCCTGTGCCCGTTTTCAGGACGAGGAGGGGCGGGTGCTGTCAAAACCGCTGGCCGAGAACGTGGTGCAGCGCATTACCGGCCAGCCGGGTGTGGTCACCAAAGACGAGCGCAAGACCGGCCAGCAGGCGGTGCCGCTGCCCTATAACCTGTCATCGCTGCAGATCGACTGCGCCAAGCGCTTTGGTCTCAATGCCCAGCAGGTACTGGATGCGGCTCAGGCGTTGTATGAAAAACATCAATTGATCACCTATCCTCGTTCCGACTGCCGCTATCTACCTGCCGAGCATTTTTCCGAGGCGGCGCGTGTCACCCAGGCGATTTCCCGTACCCAGCCGGAGCTGGCCGGTGCCGTGCAAAATGCCGACCTGAGCCTCAAATCCAAGGCATGGAACGACAAGAAGGTGGAGGCGCATCATGCGATCATCCCCACTGGCAAGGCCGCTGCACCGGATCGGTTGAGCCGTGCCGAGCTGCAGGTTTACAGTCAGATCGCCCGCCAGTATTTGATGCAGTTCTACCCGCCCTGTCGCTATGCCGACCGGCGCGTTGAGGTGGAGATTGCCGGTGGCCTGTTTGTGGCCAAGGTACGTCAGATTACCGATCCGGGCTGGAAGGCGTTGATGGGCAAGGAGGCGCAGGAGGAGGACGAAGGTCAGCTGCCTGCTCTGAAAGTGGGTGAGTCTCTGCACTGTGAGCGTGGCGAGCTGCTGGAAAAGATGACCCAACCGCCAAAAGCGTTCACCGATGCCAGCCTGCTGGCGGCGATGACCGGCATTGCCCGTTTTGTGCAGGATGCGGAACTGCGCAAGGTGCTGCGCGACACGGATGGGCTGGGTACCGAGGCCACCCGTGCCGGTATTATCGAGCTGCTGTTCAAACGCGGTTTTCTGCAGCGCCAGGGCAAGCAGATCCACGCCACCGAGGCGGGCAAGGCACTGATCGCGGCGCTGCCGGAGGAGCTGAGCCGACCGGACATGACCGCACACTGGGAGTCGCAGCTGGATGCGATCAGCCGCAAGGCGTTCACGTATCAGGGCTTCATGCAGCCGCTGGAGCAGGCGCTGCCGCAGCTGATCGAGCAGATCAGGCCGCAGGCGATGAACGGCATCAAGGCACCGGCGCGTGGCAAGGGGCGGTCAAATCGAGGGCGGTCTGCCGGAGGCAACGCCTCGCGAAGTGGTAAAACCGGCGGCAAGACGGCTACCGGTGCGCGCAAAAAGACGACGACGGCCGC
>CAYMHL010000010.1:32473-33894 GCA_964390205.1 uncultured Marinobacterium sp. | reverse complement strand
AAACGCGATTTCTACATCAACGGCCAGTGGGTGGCACCAGCTCAGGCCCATGATCTTGAGGTGATCGATCCCTCCACCGAAAATGTCTGTGCCGTTATCTCGCTGGGCAGTCAGGCCGATACCGATGCCGCCGTGGCAGCGGCACGCACCGCTTTTGATAGCTGGAGCCAAACCAGTAAGGAAGAGCGGCTGGCGCTGCTGGAAAAACTCTACGGTCTTTACAAGGCGCGCTCGGAGGAGATGGCCGAGGCGATCTCGCTGGAGATGGGCGCACCGATCGAACTGGCCCGTACGGCCCAGTGGGGCGCGGGCGCCAAGCATCTGAAAAGTTTTATCAGTCTGCTGCAGCAGTATGAATTTGAAGGCCCCATGGGCGAGCATGCCCCCGGTCACCAGATCCTGCGCGAACCGATCGGCGTCTGTGGCCTGATCACACCCTGGAACTGGCCGATGAACCAGGTCACGCTGAAAGTGGTTGCTGCACTGGCTGCAGGCTGCACCATGGTGCTCAAGCCGTCCGAAATTGCGCCGCTCTCCGCCATGTTGTTTGCCGAGATGATCGATGAAGCCGGTTTCCCGGCGGGGGTTTTCAATTTGGTCAACGGTGATGGTGCCGGGGTGGGCACTCAGCTCTCCGGCCATGCCGATGTCGACATGATATCCTTCACCGGCTCGACCCGTGCCGGTATCGCTATCTCCAAAAATGCGGCCGATACCGTCAAGCGAGTCAGTCTGGAACTGGGCGGCAAGGGCGCCAATATCGTCTTTGCCGATGCGGACGAGAAGGCGGTGGTGCGCGGGGTGCGTCACTGCTTCATGAACTCCGGCCAGTCCTGCAACGCGCCCACTCGCATGTTGGTGGAGCGTTCCCTTTACGAGCAGGCGGTCCAGACGGCAATCGATGTTGCAGCCAAAACCGAGGTCAATCAGGCCTCACTGGAAGGCAAGCACATCGGCCCGGTGGTCTCCAAGGCGCAGTTCGACAAGATTCAGGGGTTGATTCAGCAGGGCATTGATGAGGGTGCTCGGCTGGTAGCCGGTGGCCTCGGACGGCCGGACGGTATTGACGAAGGCTACTTTGTGCGTCCCACCGTGTTTGCCGATGTGAGCAACGAGATGACGATCGCCCGTGAAGAGATCTTCGGCCCGGTACTGTCGATCATCCCGTTCGACAGCGAAGAAGAAGCGCTGCGCATCGCCAACGACAGCCCCTATGGTCTGACTCACTATGTGCAGACGCAGGACGCCGACAAGGCTCGACGGGTGGCGCGCAAGCTGCGTTCCGGTATGGTGCAGATGAACGGCGAGATGCTGGCCGGTGGCGCGCCTTTTGGCGGCTACAAACAGTCCGGCAATGGCCGCGAAGGTGGTCACTGGGGACTGGAAGAATATCTGGAAGTAAAAGTCGTGACCGGCTGGAG
>CAYMHL010000010.1:11825-32373 GCA_964390205.1 uncultured Marinobacterium sp. | reverse complement strand
ACCAGACGGCTCTGTACCCAGGGATGGTCGCGCAGACGATCGGTCATGTGATCGAGGAAGGCACGTACGCGCGGATTCAGGTTGCGACGGCTGGCGTAGAGCGCATTGATCTCCAGCGGTTCCAGGTCAAAGTCTCCCAGTACCCGAATGATGGTGCCATTCTGCACCAGTTCGCTGCAGAACACTTCCGGCAGGCGGCCAATACCGTAACCCTGCAGGATCATCTCGCGTACAAAACTCAGGCTGTTGGTGCGCAAACGTCCGCCCATGGTGACCGGTTCCTGCTCGTTCCAGTTGATGAAGCGCAGGTGGTCGAAGGGTTTGAGCAGGGTGATGCACTGGTGGTGTGCCAGTTCGTCAGGGGTTTTCGGCAAGCCATGCTTGTCGAGGTAATCCGGCGTGGCAAAAAGACCGCGGTGCAGACCGGCCACATGGCGGGTAATCAAACTGGAGTTGGGCAGCGGCCCCAGACGCAGGGTCAGGTCGACGCCTTCTTCGATCAGATCCACCGCGCGGGTGCTCAGCTCCACGTCCACCTCGATGCGTGGGTAGGCTTCCATGAACGTGGCGATGACCTCGTTCATCATGAACACGCCGATCTCAGTGGGCATGGTCAGGCGCAGACGGCCGCGCAGCTCGGTTTTCGACGCGCTAATGTCGTCCTGTACTGCTTCAAGATCATCCACCAGCGGTTGGGCGCGGGAAAACAGCTCTTCACCTTCCGGCGTAAGCTTGAGTTTGCGGGTTGTGCGCTGAATCAGCCGTATGCCCAGGGTGTCTTCCAGCTGGGCGATGCGACGGCTGATGGTGGATTTCTGCACATTGAGGCTTTCAGCCGCGGCGGTGAAACTGCCGGTTTCTACCACGCGGATAAAAAGACTCAGGTCGTTAAGGTTCATTCATTACTCCAGAACTGATCGGCGGCGCCCGGGCTTAACTATCCAGTGTGTGCCTGTGTGCGTGCATATGCCTGCAGGCCACGAATGATCGCCAGCAGTCCATTGCCCCGAGACGGGCTCAGGTGTCGCTGAATATCGAGTTGACTCAATTTGTCTTCGAGGTCGGTGGCCAGTAGCTGCGAGGGTGTCAGGCCGTTTACCTGATCGAGCAGCAGGGCGAGCAGGGCACGCAGGATACGTGCATCGGCATCGGCGCGGCAGTTCAGGCGTCCATCGGCATCCAGCTCGGTGATGAGCCATACCCGGGACTCACAGCCCGGCAGCAGAAAAGCATCCTGCTTGAGTGCGGGGGGCAGGGGCGGAGATGCCTGCCCCAGACGCATCAGGGCCTGGTAGCGACTGGTCCAATCTGTTGCAGAGTATACTCTCTTTATAGCGTTTTGGTAGTTACTTTGTTCCAAATCTGCAACGGGCTGAGTGATTTTTTCGCTCTGTACCAGTTGGTCCAGTGCCAGTGCCAGTTGTTCAGCTTCGGCGAATGTATTGTAACAGGCAAACGAGGCTCTGAGGGTGCCGGGCAGGCCCAGTGCCTGCATCAAAGGCATGGCGCAATGGTGTCCGGCACGTACTGCGATACCCTGGCGGTCGAGCCAGTGGGCGACATCCTGCTGATGATGGCCCGCCAGCTCGAAGGAGATCAGGCTGACCTGTCGGGAGCCTGCAGGGATCGGCCTGAATCCGGCCACCTGATGGCAGCTATTCAGTGCGCGCTGCAGCAATTGCTGCTCGTGCTGCTCCATGGCCAACCGGTCCCGGCTGTTCAGATAATCGATGGCAGCGGCCAGACCGATGGCGCCGGCAATATTGGGCGTGCCGGCCTCGAACTTGAAGGGCAGTCCGGCATAAGTTGTATGCTCGAAACTGACGTGCTCGATCATTTCGCCACCTCCCTGCCAGGGCGGCATGGCTTCGAGCAGCTCACGGCGGCCCCAAAGGGCACCGATACCGGTAGGGCCGAATACCTTGTGGCCGGAAAAGGCATAGAAGTCGCAATCCAGCTGATCCAGATGCACATCAAAATGTGGCAGGGCCTGAGCGCCATCGACCAGCACGGTGGCACCGGTGGCCTTGGCGTCACGGCAGAGTTCGGCGATCGGGTAGACAGTGCCCAGTGCATTGGAAACATGGCTCAGCGCCACCAGTGCCGGCTGCTGCTCAAGCAGTCGGTGATAGGCCTCAAGGTCGATATCGCCATCGGCCTGTAGCGGGATCACTTCGATGCGCGCACCGGTGGCAGTGGCCAGCATCTGCCAGGGCACGATATTGGCGTGGTGGGCGCTCTGCATCAGCAGGATAAGGTCACCTGACCCCAAGTGCTGACGGCCCCAGCTTTGCGCCACCAGATTGATCGCTTCGGTGGTGCCGCGGGTCCAGATCAGTGTCGCGCTGTCTTCCACCCCGAGCCAGCTTGCTACCCGGTCACGGGCCTGCTCGAAGGCTGCTGTCGCCTGTGCCGATAGCGCATGGCTGCCGCGATGCACATTGGCATTGGCCGTCTTGTAAAAACGGTTGACCGCATCGATGACCTGCCGCGGTTTTTGCGTGGTTGCGGCGTTATCCAGGTAGACCAGCGGCTGCCCCTGCACACGCAGAGACAGCAGCGGAAAATCCCGTCGCCAGAGCCTGGGGTCGGCGCTGCTCACGCAGAGCTACCCGTTGCCTGGACGCGGTCCAACTGACTGCGCCAGCGGGCATACAGCATGGCCGAGGTGAACAGGGTCACCAGCAGGGTGCAGTCGATCAGGCCCAGCCAGCGCGTGGGTGGCGGTATCAGGGCGGCGATCACGGCTTCAAGGAAATAGAGCAGCAGCACGAAGCAGAGCCAGGCATGACCGCGCGGTTTGCCCTTGATCACCACCGGCGCAAATGCCAGCAGCGGCAGCAGGTGAACCAGCCAGATCACCCAGGGGTTGTCACCCTGTGAGGGCGCAAGCCAGAGATACCAGAGGGTGAACAACAGCAGCAGACCGAAATAACTCAGCAGCACCAGCGCACGGCTGATACGGGTTTTGGCAGCCAGTGATTGCATCAAGATGATTCCTTTTGCAGTAGATTCAATGCCAGCCGGCCAAGACGCTTGCCTTGTTGCAGTGCCAGTGCGGCCTCAAGTTCATCCAGTTGTGCCTTGCCATCACTGCCGCTGACATGGGTGGCACCGTAAGGGGTGCCGCCTGCGCGGGTTTCCAGCAGTTCGGTGGCGCTGTAGGGCAGTCCTGCCAGCACCATACCGTGATGCAGCAGGGGCAGCATCATGCTCAGCAGGGTACTTTCCTGGCCGCCGTGGAGGCTGGAACTGGAACTGAACACGCAGGCAGGCTTGTCGATCAGGGCGCCGGACAGCCAAAGGCTGCTGGTAGAGTCGATAAAATACTTCATCGGTGCCGCCATGTTGCCAAAGCGGGTCGGGCTGCCTAGTGCCAGACCTGCACACTGGGCCAGATCGGCTTCACTGCAGTAGACCGCACCGGACTCGGGGATTTCCGGCTCAGTGGCTTCGCAGACAGTCGAAATGGCCGGCACGGTGCGCAGGCGCGCTTCCAGTCCGGCTTCCTCGACACCACGGGCGATCTGTCGAGCCAGAGCCCGGGTGGCGCCGTTGCGGCTGTAATAGAGGACCAGAACGTAGGGCTGGCTCACGCGAGAATCTCCAGCACGGATTCCGGCGGACGACCGATGCGGGCCTTGTCACCGTTGATCACGATCGGGCGCTCGATCAGTTTCGGGTACTCGGTCATTGCCTTGATGATCGCGTCCTCACTCAGGCTCTGATCATCCAGACCGGCTTCCTTGTATTCGGTTTCCTTGCTGCGCAGCAGTTCACGCGCACTGATGCCCAATGCCGCCAGTACGGATTTCAGCTCGTCGGCACTGGGAACGTCCTTGAGATATTCGCGGATCTCGGGTTCAATGCCGCGCGCCTGCAGCAGCTTCAGGGTTTCACGAGACTTTGAGCAGCGCGGGTTGTGATAGATGCAAATCGACATGAGTGCTCCGTTTCGGCTTTCAATAGGCGGATGAGCGCCCTATTGTATAGGGCAGAGCATTGATTAGTTAAGAGAGAGACCATGCAGAAGGGAAGCCTGCCGGCGGTGCTGGTATTTGTTCGTACCCTTATCCAGCAGTTTCAGGCCAATCAAGGGATCCTGAATGCTGCGGCACTGACCTATACCACGCTGTTTGCCGTGGTGCCGCTGATGACCGTGTCCTACTCCATGCTGGCGGCCGTGCCCAATTTTCGCGGTGTCGGTGAGCAGTTGCAGGGCTGGATTTTCGAGAATTTTGTTCCGGCGACCGGTGAAGTGGTGCAGGACTACCTGGCGACTTTTTCGTCCCAGGCGCAGAGCCTGACGGTGATCGGTATCGTCTTCCTGGCGGTGACCTCGATCATGATGATGAAAAACATCGAGGCGGCCTTCAACCGTATCTGGCGAGTCACCGAACCGCGCAAGGGACTGTCCAGTTTTCTGCTGTACTGGGCGGTATTGAGCCTGGGACCGATTCTGATCGGCCTTGGATTGCTGCTGACCTCTTATATCGCCAGTCTGCCGTTCATCTCCAGCGCCACCGAAATGGTCGGTCGCGCACGGCTGCTGTCGCTGTTGCCGCCGTTTTTCTCGGCACTGGCCTTCATGCTGCTCTATGCCGCGGTGCCCAACTGCCGGGTGCCGCTGCGCAGTGCCGCTGTCGGTGGCCTGTTCGCAGCGATCCTGTTCGAGTTGGCCAAGCGGGGCTTTGTGCAGTTTGTCACCCTGTCACCTTCCTATCAGCTGATTTATGGCGCCTTTGCGGCGGTGCCGCTGTTCCTGCTCTGGATTTACATCAGCTGGACCATCATCCTGCTGGGGGCTGAGTTAACCCGCCTGCTGACCGTTTCCCACGTCAACAAGTACCGCAGCAACGAGCCGCACTTCTACACCATTCTTGCGGTGTTGCAGCGACTCTGGGTGGCGCAGCAGGACGGCGAAACCCTGCCGGATCAGGTACTGCTGCAGGAGGTACCGGGGCTGGATCAGGGGCGCTGGGACGACTATGTTCAGTTGCTGATGAAAATCGGCCTGATGCGACGTACCGAAGGTGGGCAGTATCTGCTCAGCCGTGACTTGAGCCGTTATACTTTGCTGCAGCTGCAGCGTGAGCTGCCCTGGCCACTGCCTGACCCGGTGCCCGAACAGGATGAACCCTGGCAGCAGGAGCTGTGCAGTCGGCTGCAGATGCTGCAGCGACAGCGTGGTGAGGTCTTGAATCTGAGCTTGCAGGATCTTTATCGTCGAGGGCACATACCAACCCTTGAACAGCAACAGGAATAACGATGGCGAAAATCTGTGTGCATGCGTTGATCAGTGGGCGCGTCCAGGGCGTCTGGTTCCGTCATTTTACCCGTGAGCAGGCTGAGGCCAATGCCCTGACCGGCTGGGTACGCAATCTGTCGGATGGGCGTGTCGAAGCCATGCTCTGTGGTGAGGAAAAGGCGGTGCGCCATGTGGAAGCCTGGCTCAACCGCGGTCCCGAGTTGGCCAATGTGGCCGAAGTTGCCTCCACGGATGCCGAATATGATGCCGACCTGGTCGGTTTCGATATCATTGATTGAGCATGCGCCCGAGCCAGTCGGCCAGCTGCCGGGCACGGGGATCCTGTGCCGTGTTCGGCAACCATAACGACAGTCTGGCGTCAGTCTCGATGAATCCCCAGGGCGCGATCAAGCGTCCGGTTCTCAGATCTTCTTCCACCAGATAGGCGGGCGCAATTGCAACGCCCAGCCCGACCAGCGCCGCTTCCAGCATGAAATTCAGATGTTCGAAAGACTGGGCAATGTTCAGCCGTGTTGAATCCAGCCCCTGCTGGTGGCACCACTGCGGCCAGGCCTGGGGGCGTGACAGGGTTTCCAGCAGCGGCAGCTGCAGCAGAGCCTCTGGTGCTGCCTGATCGGCCTTCGGCAGCAGGTCCGGGCGCAACACCGGACCTATGCGCTCCGGTGCCAGTTCGATCACCTGACTGCCGGCCGGCCAGGGCGGGGTGGCAAAACGCAGTGCCGCATCAATGCCGGAGCGAATCGGCTGATCTTCGTCCACGGCGGTCAGGTGCAGCTCCAGATCCGGGCAGTCCCGCTTGAGCGTATCCAGACGTGGAATGAACCAGCGTGCCAGAAAACTGCCGGAGCAGCCAAGTACCAGTGGTGCGCCTTCGGCTTCTCGGCGCAACTGGTCACAGGTCTGCTCCAGTTGGGAGAAAACCTGTTGGGTCGTGCCGGCCAGACGAACCCCGGCCGGGGTCAGTCGTACCCCGCGTCCTGCGCGTTCGAACAGGCCGACCCCGAGCTGCTCCTCGAGTTGACGAATCTGACGGCTGACCGCACCATGAGTGACGTGCAGCAGCTCCGCGGCAGCTGTCATGCTCAGCGTACGCGCAGTGGCATCGAAGGCGCGAAGCGCATTGAGAGAGGGTAGTGATGAACTCATTTGCTGTTACTTTTTCTCACAGGTTGGTGTGATTTTATCGATTTTCTCTGCCCGGTGCATGCTCTAGACTGAAAACATCAGAATACACTTTGAGGTCGCAATCATGAGTACAGATACTTCCCTGCGACAGGGGCCCGACGCCAGCGGCTTTTTCGGTCGCTTCGGTGGTCGTTTTGTCGCCGAAACCCTGATGCCGTTGATTCTTGAGCTGCAGGCCGAGTATGAAAGAGCCAAGCAGGACCCGGCCTTCCATGCCGAGCTGGAAAAGCTGCAAAAGGACTACGTCGGTCGTGAGACGCCCCTGTATCTGGCCGAGCGTCTGACCGAGGCGCTGGGCGGCGCCAAGATTTACCTCAAGCGCGAAGACCTGAACCATACCGGCGCGCACAAGATCAACAACTGCCTGGGCCAGATTCTGCTCGCCAAGCGCATGGGCAAAAAGCGTATCATCGCCGAAACTGGTGCCGGTATGCACGGTGTGGCGACGGCCACGGTGGCGGCGCGTTTTGGCCTGGAATGCGTGATCTATATGGGCAGCACTGACATCCACCGTCAGCAGCCCAATGTGCAGCGCATGAAGCTGCTGGGCGCGACGGTCATTCCGGTGACCAGCGGCACCGGTACGCTGAAGGATGCCATGAACGAAGCCCTGCGTGACTGGGTGACCAACGTCGACAGCACCTTCTACATCATCGGTACCGTAGCCGGGCCGCACCCCTATCCGGCGCTGGTGCGTGACTTCCAGTCGGTGATCGGTGAAGAGACCAAGGCGCAGATCCTGGAGAAGGAAGGGCGTCTGCCGGATACGCTGGTCGCCTGTATCGGCGGCGGCTCCAACGCCATGGGTCTGTTCCACCCCTTCCTCGACGATACGTCGGTGAAAATGATCGGCGTTGAAGCCGGCGGTGAAGGTCTGGACAAGCGTCATGCGGCCAGCCTCAAGGGCGGCGAGCCGGGCGTACTGCACGGCAACCGTACCTTCCTGCTGCAGTCCGAAGACGGTCAGATTCAGGACGCGCACTCGATTTCGGCGGGCCTGGACTACCCGGGCATAGGTCCTGAGCACGCCTGGTTGCACGATATCAAGCGTGTGGAATATGTAGCCATTACGGATGAAGAGGCGCTGGAAGGGTTCAAGGCGCTGTGCAAATACGAAGGCATTATTCCGGCGCTGGAGTCATCCCACGCCATCGCCCATGTGCTGAAACTGGCACCGACCCTGCCCAAGGATCACATCATCGTGATCAACCTCAGTGGTCGAGGCGACAAGGACATGGCAACCGTAACCGAACATCTGGCGGCCGAACTGGCGCAATAAGGGGAGACCTAATGACGACTACGACTGCAAGCCGAATGGAGCGTCGCTTTGCCGCGCTGAAACAGGATAATCGTGCCGCCCTGGTGACGTTCATTACCGCCGGCGATCCCGATTTCGCCAACAGCCTGGATATCCTGCTGGGGCTGCCCGAAGCCGGTGCCGATGTGATCGAGTTGGGCATGCCGTTCACCGATCCCATGGCGGACGGTGCGTCCATTCAGCTGGCCAACCAGCGTGCGCTGGCCGCCGGTCAGGACATGCTCAAGACTCTGCAGATGGTGCGTATTCTGCGTGAGCAGGATCAGGATACGCCGGTGATCCTGATGGGCTACTACAACCCCATCTATCGCTACGGCGTGAAGCGGTTCCTGGAAGAAGCCGCGGAAGAGGGCGTGGATGGTCTGATTGTGGTTGATCTGCCGCCGGAGCATGATGATGAGCTGTGCATCCCGGCGCGTGAGGCGGGTATCCACTTCATTCGTCTGGCCACACCGACCACCGATGCCAAGCGTCTGCCGGGTGTGCTGAACAATACCTCTGGCTTCCTCTACTACGTCTCCAGCACCGGGGTTACCGGCTCGGCCGCACCCACGCCGGAGAAGGTACAGAGTGAAGTTGAAGCCATCCGTGCCCATACCGATATCCCGATCGGGGTTGGCTTCGGTATACGGACGCCGGAACAGGCGGCGCGCATCGCACAATTTGCCGATGGCGTCGTGGTGGGTTCGGCACTGATTGACTGTATTGCCAAGGCCGAAACGCCTGAGGCAGGTACTCAGGCGGTGCTGGATCTAACCCGCCAACTCTCAGCGGCCGTGCGCAGCGCACGCTGCTGATATCTCTGCTGCCGGGCGAGCTGTCGCCCGGCTTCTCCGATGCTGCGATCCGCAACCGGGGCAGCTCAGTATCTCACTGATCCTCAATCGCTCTTGCGCGCCAGGGCGCACTGGCGACAGTAGCTGACTTCAATGATCGGATGGTGCAGGTTCTTGATGGAGTTCAGGCTGCTGCGGTACTCCTCCGGAGTGCTGGTGCCATGGGCGACAACCGCCGCTACCAGTGTCCAGGAACCCTGACCCACCGACCAGATGTGCAGATCGACCACATCGGTATCGCCGTTCTTCTGCAGCAGTTTGCGTGCAGCCCGCCGGATCTCGTCCGGGCCTTCACGATCCAGCAGCACGCTGGCGGTCTGGCGCAACAGGCCCCAGGACCAGCGCAAAATCACCACGGCGGCCACCAGTGCAATCACCGGATCCAGCCAATTCCAGCCCCAAAGCCAGGCGGCGGCCAAACCCGCAATCGCGGCAACGGACGTCAGAGCATCCGCCACCACATGCACCAGTGCGGCACTGAGATTGGAGTCGTGGTGATGGTCTTCTTCGCCATGAGCATGACGATGCTCATGCTTGCCGGCCAGCAGCCAGGCCGACAACAGGTTCACCGCAAGACCGATGACAGCGACTACCAGCGCTTCTCTGGGCATCAGCTCTGCCGGGTTGAGCAGACGATGCACGGATTCATACACCAGCCAGACGGTGGACACCCCCAGCAGCAGGGCGCTGGTATAGGCGGCCAGATCGGCAATCTTGCCGCTGCCCAGGCTCAGGCGGCGATCATGGGCATGTTTGCGTGACAGGTAATAGGCCAGTGCAGCAAGCCCCAGTGCCATGGCGTGCCCTGCCATATGGATGCCATCGGCCAGCAGCGCCATGGAGCCGGTGATCAGCCCCGCGAAGACCTCGCCGATCATGGTCACCAGTGTCAGCAGAGTCACCAGCGTGGCGCGCTGTTCAGCCCTGCGCTTCTGGCCCTGACCAAAGTCGTGGGGCAAGTCGGGTACGCTGGTGGCATGAGGGTGTGAGGGTTCGGGGACCTGAGTGGACATTACTACTCCGAAAGCTGATTGTGCAGATGCGTGCAGTGTAACAGGCTTTGGAAGCAGGGCAGAGAGGCGTGTTTGCCAAGGTGGCAGGTCACTGAGGGAGATCAGTTTTCAGGAGGGGATGCACTCAAAGGGAGAGTGCCCGGACAGGATCCGGGCACGCTATTATCAGCTCATCTGGCTGCGCAGAAATTCCAGTGCGGTTTCCACCGGGATATCCTGAGATTCGGCATCACGACGGCTCTTGTATTCCAGGGTGCCGTTCTGCAGACCGCGATCGGAGATGACCAGGCGCTGCGGAATACCCATCAACTCCATGTCGGCAAACTTGACGCCCGGACGTTCCTTGCGGTCATCCATCAGCACGTCAATGCCCGCTGCCTGCAGGGCGGCATAGAGCTCATCCGCTTTGGCGCGAACGTCCTCGGACTTGTCATAGTTGAGCGGAACCAGAGCCACGCTGAACGGTGCCAGGGCTTCCGGCCAGATAATGCCTTTGTCGTCGTGGTTCTGCTCGATGGCTGCCGCCACCACGCGGGTAACACCGATGCCGTAGCAACCCATGGACATGACGGTCGCCTTGCCGTTTTCGTCCAGCACCGTGGCATTCATCGCTTCGGAATATTTGGTGCCCAGCTGGAAGATATGACCGACCTCGATGCCGCGACGGATCTGGATCTTGCCCTGACCGCAGGGGCTGGGGTCGCCTTCGACCACGTTGCGAATATCGGCGACCTGCGGCGTCGGCAGGTCGCGTTCCCAGTTGAGACCGAAGTAGTGCTTGTCGTCGATGTTGGCGCCGGCAGCGAAGTCGGACAGGGTTTCAACACTGCGGTCGATGATGCAGGGGATCGGCAGGTTGACCGGGCCCAAAGAACCGGGACCGGCGCCGATCACCTGACGGATCTCTTCATCGGTGGCAAAGCGCAGCGGCGCTTCAACCTGCAGCAGTTTTTCCGCCTTGATTTCGTTCAGTTCATGATCGCCACGAACCAGCAGGGCAACAAAATCGGCATCGACAGCGTCACTTGCGGCCACGATCAGTGTCTTGACGGTCTTTTCGATCGGCAGGTTGAACTGTTCCACCAGCTCGGCGATGGTCTTGGCGTTGGGGGTATCGACCAGGCGCATCTCTTCGGTTGCAGCCTGGCGCTCACCCAGTGCCAGGGCTTCGGCCATCTCCACGTTGGCGGCGTAGTCGCTGCTGTCTGAAAAGGCGATATCGTCCTCGCCGGAGTGGGCCAGAACATGGAATTCATGGGAAGATTCGCCACCGATGGAGCCGGTGTCCGCCAGTACGGGACGGAAATCCAGCCCCAGGCGAGTAAAGATGTTGGTGTAGGCCTGGTGCATCACCTGATAGGTGGCCGCCAGTGACTCAACATCGGTGTGGAAGGAGTAGGCGTCCTTCATGATGAACTCGCGCGAACGCATGACACCGAAGCGTGGGCGGATCTCGTCGCGGAACTTGGTCTGAATCTGGTAGAAGTTGGCCGGCAGCTGCTTGTAGCTCTTGATCTCGCGACGGATCAGGTCGGTGATCACTTCTTCGTGAGTGGGGCCGACGCAGAATTCGCGGTTGTGACGGTCATTGACGCGCAGCAATTCGGGACCGTACTGCTCCCAGCGACCGGACTCCTGCCACAGTTCGGCGGGCTGAATCGCCGGCATCAGCACTTCCTGAGCCCCCGCGGCATCCATCTCTTCACGCACGATGCGTTCAACCTTGCGCAGGGTGCGCAGGCCCAGAGGCAACCAGCTGTAGAGGCCGGCGGCAACCTTGCGGATCATGCCCGCACGCAGCATCAGCTGATGGCTGATCACCTCGGCGTCGGAGGGCGTCTCTTTCAGGGTTGCAATCAGAAATTGGCTTGCTCGCATAGAACCAGGGTCCGTCTCAGAATGAAAATGGCCCCCATTTTAGGGGGCCAGCGTCAGGCGAACAAGTGGCCCCCTGAAAAGGGGCCTGAAATGGCGCCGGATATCAGGCTGCCTGGCTCTGTTGTTCCACGAACGCGATCAACTGATCCAGCTGCAGCTCATTGAACACGGGTATCCCGTTGCGCAGCAGTTCATCGGCGGCCACGCCCGGTGCCGTGGTCAGGGTGCCGGAGAAGCTGCCGTCGTAGATCTCCTGATTGCCGCAGGAAGGGCTGCGCGCCTTCATCAGCGCACAGCAGCAGTCGTGCTGGTGCGCCAGTTCCAGTGCCTGCTCGGCACCGCTGAGAAACTCGGGGGTGACGTCCTCATTGGCATCGGTGGTGATCAGGATGGGAAAACGGGTCTGAATTTCGGCAGGTGGACGGGGGGTCGGCAGGCCGCCAAGGGTTTCGGGGCATGCGGCTATCAATCGTCCCTGTTGATGCCAGCGCTTCAGAATAGGGTGGTCGAGCAGGTTATCGCGTCCGTCATAACGCACTTTTGCGCCCAAAAGGCAGGCGCTGACCAATACTTTAGCCATGATGTACTCTTGCAGTATTTCGATTGTTGTTATTCTAGCGTGCGTATTTTACGGCAGTGTTGCGTCAGCGCAATACCACCAAAGTCAGTGCCGAGAATACCGTTGTTGGCGTGACTGAATTCGGGGCGAAATCACTGGCGGAGGTTTACGTAAACGACAACCGGTTATATATTCGGGATATCCCCTAGGTGAAAGCCTTGATTTTGATGGCGGGGCAGGGCTTTTCGACAATCCAGGGTTCTGTTTACAACAGGCTCCGATATCAAAATTCCGATAATAAAGATAACAAGAGGGAAGCAACCGATGAGCAAGCAGGCTTATCAGCCGTTCTATGACCAGTTTGATGTTGACCGGCTGGCGCAGGAGGTTCTGACGACGGACCTTGCCGTTGGCATTAATGCCTGTCAGGAAATCTGCGACAAGTGGGCCTCTGACCCGCAACGGCTGGCACTTAACTTCGAGGGTGTGGAGCGGGAAGCAGAAAGCTGGAGCTTTGCCCGTCTGCAGCAGGCAGCCGCACGTTTTGCCAATCTGTTGGCAGAGCAGGGGGTCGGCAAGGGAGATCGCGTAGCCGGGCTGCTGCCGCGAACACCGGAGCTGCTGGTGGTCATTCTGGGTACGCTGAGAGCCGGCGCGGTCTATCAACCGCTGTTTACCGCCTTTGGCTCCGGTGCCATTGAATACCGCCTGGACAAGGCAAACACCCGGCTGGTGGTGACGGACGATCAGTACCGGTTCAAGCTGGATGATGTGCAGCAGTGTCCACCGATCGTGCGGGTCAGTAGTCGTGGTGCCGATACTCATACGGATCTCGACTATCACCAGCAGATGGCGCGTCAGTCGGACCGGTTCGAGCCGGTGCTGATTCAGGCCGATGAGCCCATTCTGCAGATGTTTACCTCGGGTACCGTGGGTAAATCCAAGGGGGTTGCCGTTCCGGCGCGTGCGCTGCTGTCATTTTATGTCTACATGCGCTATGCCATCGATCTGCAGCCGGATGACCGCTACTGGAACGTGGCAGATCCGGGCTGGGCCTACGGACTTTACTATGCGGTCATCGGCCCCCTGCTGCTCGGTGCGACCACGCATTTCAACGAGAACGGCTTCACCCCGGAAACCACCTACGCCATGATCAGGCGCTACAACATCACCAATCTGGCCGCAGCGCCCACCGCCTATCGTCTGCTGATGGCCCATGATGGGCTTTTACCCGAGGGCGAGCAGTTGGGCCTCAGGGTGGCCAACAGCGCCGGTGAGCCGCTGAATCCGGAAGTGGTCAATTGGGTGGCGCGTCGCCTGGGTTGTCCGGTAATGGACCACTACGGTCAGACCGAAACCGGTATGACCTGCTGCAATCACCATGCATTGGAGCATCCGCTGCGGGTAGGCTCCATGGGCTATTCGCTGCCGGGGCATCGCGTGGTGGCTCTGGACGGAGATTTCAACGAAGTCGGTGCCGGTGAAACCGGTCAGCTGGCGGTAGATATACATCGGTCACCGCTGTTCTTTTTCCAGGGCTACACCTGGGACGAAAAAGATCCCTTTCATGACGGCTACTACCTGACCGGTGATGTGGCCATCAGCCATGGCGATGGCAGCTTCTCCTTTACCGGGCGTGACGACGACATCATCACCACAGCCGGTTACCGTGTGGGGCCTGCCGATGTGGAAAGCACGCTGCTGGAGCATCCGGCGGTGGCCGAGTCCGGTGTGGTTGGCAAACCTGATAGCGCGCGCGGTGCGGTGATCAAGGCCTATGTGGTCACCAAGCCCCAGTACGATGCCGACGAGAATCTGGCGGATGAGCTCAAGGAGCTGGTGCGCAATCGCCTGTCAACCCATGCCTTCCCGCGCGAAATCGAGTTTGTGCATGAGTTGCCCAAAACCCCAAGCGGCAAGATTCAACGCTTTATTCTGCGTAACCAGGCGCGGGAAGAAGCGGATCAGTAGCGCTGGTTGTCGGTTTCTACAAGGCTGGTCGTGACGAGGCCGGTTGTGACAAGGAGTGAAGAATGCAAGTAATGAGTTTTGATGAGATGCGCGCCTTCCTGCAAGATCATTTCCCGCAGGGCGAGCAGTACGGGCAGCTGGAACAGCTCGGCGATGGCTGGGCGGAACTGCGGCTGGCGGTGGGTGATGATCATCTTCGCCCGGGCGGTACCGTATCCGGGCCCACCATGATGGGGCTGGCCGATGTGGCGCTTTATGCTGCACTGCTCAGTCGGATCGGCCCGGTCGCCCTGGCAGTGACGATCAATCTCAACATCAATTTCCTGCGCAAGCCGCGACCCGATGCAGACCTGCTGGCGCGGGCGCAAATGCTCAAGGTTGGCAAGCGTCTGGGCGTGGGCGAGGTGTATGTGCGCTCCGAGGGCGATGAGGAACCTGTGGCCCACGCCACTATTACCTACTCGATACCGGAGGCCCGATGAACGTGATTCAATGGCAGGATGAACAGGTGCAGCTCAATGATGGCGTCAGCCTGCAGCTGCGTTGGGGGCGTCAGCCATCGGGGCAGGGCCGACCGGTCGTCGTATTGCTGCACGAGGCACTGGGCTGCATCGACATGTGGAAGCGTTTTCCGCAGCAGCTGGCGGAAACGACCGGGCTGGATGTGCTGGTGTTCGAACGCCGTGGTTACGGGCGCTCGACCCCCATTACCCTACCGCGACCGGATGACTACCTGCTCGAGGAGGGCGAGGTCTGGTTGCCGCAGCTGCTGGATCGACTGGGGCTGGAAGAGGTCATTCTCTTTGGTCACAGCGACGGCGGCTCCATCGCTCAGATCGGTGCAGCCAGTTGTCCCGATCAGGTGGTGGCCATTGTTACTCTGGCGGCGCATATCTACGTCGATCATCTGACGCTGGAGGGTATTCGCCAGGCAGTGGCACGTTACCGGGAGAGCGATCTGCCGCAGCGACTGGCGCGTTACCATGGTGATCGTACCGACCTGATCTTCCGTGCCTGGTCTGAAACCTGGCTGCGGCCTTCCTGTCATCAGGGGCTGGATCTGAAACCGCAGCTGTCACGCATCCGTTGTCCGGCACTGATCATGCAGGGCGACAGGGACGAGTACGGTGTACCCGAGCAGGTCACCGATGCCTGCGCGATGATCGGTGAGCAGGCGCAGGCACATTTCATTACAGACTGCGGTCACGTGCCTCATCTGGAAAAAACCGAGGAAGTGCTGGCGCAGACCGGTGATTTTCTGCGCCGCATCGGCATCATGCCGTCGGTCTGAATAGGGTCACAGCGCCAGCCGGTTATGCATCTGCACCAGATGGGCCAGACTTTCGGCGCGCATCTTGCCCATCACCCGTGAGCGGTGAACTTCAACCGTTTTCGGGCTGATGCCCAGGGTTTCGGCAATTTCACGGTTGGAATTGCCGGTGACCACCAGCTCCATCACCTCGCGTTCGCGCCGGCTCAGGGTGTCATGGAGTTCACGCAGCTCGCGTTCTTCGCTCTGTTGGCTGAAGCGCTGCTCGGCTTCCTGCATGGCACGATCAACCAGTTTCAGCAGCACATCGTCGTCAAATGGCTTCTCCAGAAAATCCAGCGCGCCATTTTTCATCGCCGCCACGGCCATGGGCACATCGCCGTGTCCGGTCAAAATGATCACCGGCAGACGTATGTCCTTCTCCTGCATGATTTGCTGCAGGGCCAGACCATTGATTTCCGGCATGCGCACATCCAACAGCATGCAGCCGGGGCGCTGGTCGTAATGGTCCAGAAACGCCTGCGCAGACGCATAACTTTCGATGTTGTACTGGGTGGATTCCAGTAACCACTGAACCGATTCGCGGAAGTCGGCGTCGTCGTCGATGATAAAAACCGTTGCGTTACTGATGCTCATGCCTGCCCCTTAAGCGGGAGTTGAAAATGGAAAGAGGTGCCAGTGTTGCCGTCGCTCTCGACCCAGAGGCGGCCCGAATGGCTTTCTATAATGGTATGTGAAATCGACAGGCCCATGCCGAGTCCGTTCTCCTTGGTGGTGGAGAAGGGCTCGAATAACCTTTGCTGCTGTTCGGCACTGATCCCGGGCCCCTGGTCCGACACGCTGACCTGCAGTCGGCGCCCTTCGATTCGGGTGCGGATTTTAACCGGTCGCGGGTGCAGAAGACACTCGCCGTAGGCTTCAATGGCGTTGCGGATCAGGTTGAGCAGTACCTGCTCGATCTGCAGCCTGTCAGCCTCGATGATCGGATTGGTTTCATCCAGATCAAATTCGAAACGGATGTCGTGATCGATCGCTTCCTGATTGAGGAAGCGGGTGACCTCGATACAGGTCTCGTTGATCGGGAAGCTGACCCGCTGAAATTCGGTACGGCGCACGAAACGGCGCATGCGCTTGATGATCTCGGATGCTCGCCGGGCCTGAGTCGAGATCAGCTCCATGGCGCGGGTGATCTGACTGATCTCGGTGATTTGGCCTTCATCCAGGCGGCGGAAGGTGCCGTTGCAGTAATTGATGATGGTGGCCAACGGCTGATTGATCTCGTGTGCCAGCTCGGTGGCCATTTCGCCCACCGACAATAGCCGCGACATGTGCGCCATCTCCAGCTGCTGGCGCTTGGCCTTCTCCTCGGCCTGGCGTTTGAGGGTGATGTCACGGGCAATGATCGAGTAGTACTCCACCTGCATGTTCTCGGCCCGGTTGCGGTGGGCAATGATCTCGCGGATCTCCGCGGTGCGTCCCGGATTGCCGGCAGGGTATAGCGGTATGCTGCCGTACCAGGTGCCATAGAGCGCGGCGTGCTGCAAGGCGGGTTCGACCAGCGAGTGCAGCACCTCCAGCGGAAACATCTGGTTGAGATAGAACACCGCCAGATTCTCCCGTTCGGCACCCAGAGTACGGTAGGCGGTTTCGTTCATGTAGGTCAGCTGCAGGCTGCGGTGATTGCAGAACAGGATAAGGTCGGATGACGCTTCTACCACGCGCGCCAGTCTTCGGGTTGCCTGTTGCGCCAGTTCCCGCTCGGTGACATCGCGGGAAACGCAGATGATTTCCAGCGGATTACCGGCGTCATCGCGGATGGTACGGCTGGTGGTCTCCAGCCAGATGTAGTGGCCATCCCGGTGCTGAAAACGGTAGACATTGGTATACATGCCACGGCGATAGCGCACCGAGTCAGCACGCTTTTTCAGGTTGTCGGCATCATCCGGATGGAAGAGGTCATAGCCGGGCGTGCCGATAATCTCGTTGGCGCTGTAGCCCAGCAGTCGCTCGATGGCCGGGTTGACGTCAATAAAGGTCCATTCCGGCGTCGGCGTATGCCGGGAGATCATGTCGGTGGACTGCTCGGCCAGCAGACGGTAGCGATCGGCTTCCTGAAGGCATTTTTTCAGTTCCTGCTCCAGTGGTTGCATGCCGTTTCCTTTATGAGTCCGTACGGAGTGCCTGGGAAGCAAAAGCGGCGTCGAATGGGGCTGCAGGCACTGATGAGCGACAATGGTATGACGATTAGGTCCTATTGTGTAATAAGGGAAAATACGTATGATGGATGCGGTTGGATGGAATCAAATCAACCGAGGATGGCTCCCCCATTTCTGCCGGTGGAGAGGAACAAATAATGACAATGACCAACCATAATCCTTACATGCTGGGGCTGGACCAGAACCCGGCCAACTACGCGACCCTGTCGCCGCTGAGTTTCCTTGCCCGCACCGCCGCCGTCTATCCGCAGCGCACGGCAGTGGTACACCATCAGGTGCGTCGCAATTGGGCCGATACCTACAGCCGCTGCCGTCGTCTGGCCAGTGCGCTGAGCCGACGCGGCATCGGCAAGGGCGATACCGTTGCCGTAATGGCGCCCAATCTGCCGGAAGTGTTTGAAGCGCATTTTGGCGTGCCCATGTGCGGCGCGGTGCTGAACGCGCTCAACATTCGTCTTGATGCCGAGGCGATCGCCTTCATCCTCCAGCATGGTGAAGCCAAGGTGATCATCGTTGATCGCGAGTTCTCCGAAGTGATCGCCCGTGCCATCAAGATCGCCCGTATCAACCCGATCCTGATCGACATCGATGATCCCTCTTACGAGGGCGGTGAACTCATTGGCGAAATGGATTATGAGGCCTTTATCGACGGCGGCGATCCCGAGTTCGAATGGTCACTGCCGGCGGACGAGTGGGATGCCATCACCCTGAACTACACCTCGGGCACCACCGGTGACCCCAAGGGCGTGGTTTACCATCATCGCGGTGCTTACCTGAATGCCATCAGTAATGTTGTTTCATGGAGCATGGGTGATGGCCCGGTCTATCTGTGGACGCTGCCGATGTTCCATTGCAACGGCTGGTGTTTCCCCTGGTCAATCGCGGCCGCTGCGGGCGTCAGCGTTTGTCTGCGCCATGTGCGTGCCGATGACATCTACAACCTGATCAAGGCCGAAAAGGTCGACCACTTCTGCGGCGCGCCGATTGTACTGAATATGCTTAACAACGCATCCGATGAGCTTAAAGCCGGTATCGAGCATCAGGTCAAGGTGATGACCGCCGGTGCGGCGCCGCCTGCATCCGTGATCGAAGGCATGGAAAAGATGGGCTTCAGCGTCACCCATGTCTATGGTCTGACCGAAACCTATGGTCCTTGTGTCCTCTGTGCCTGGCATGACAAATGGGACGAGCTGCCGATCGAAGACCGTGCTCGCCTCAAGTCCCGTCAGGGCGTGAAGGCGCCAATGCTGGAAGGGCTGATGGTGGCGAACCCGAACACCCTTGAGCCTGTGCCTCAGGATGGCAAGACCATCGGCGAGATCATGATGCGCGGCAATCTGGTGATGAAGGGTTACCTGAAAAACCCCAGTACCACGGACAAGGCGTTCGAAGGTGGCTGGTTCCATTCCGGTGACCTGGCCGTGTGGCATGAAGATGGCTACGTCGACATCAAGGACCGCTCCAAAGACATTATTATCTCTGGTGGCGAGAACATCTCCAGTATCGAAATCGAAGACGTGCTCTACCGCCACCCGCAGGTGATGGAAGCCGCCGTTGTGGCGCAGCAGGATGAGAAGTGGGGCGAGGTGCCCTGTGCCTTCGTGACCCTGAAAGCCGGTGCGGATGTATCCGAAGCGGATATCATCGAGTTCTGCCGCGACAATATGGCCCGCTTCAAGGCGCCCAAGCGCGTCGTGTTCTGCGATCTGCCTAAAACATCCACCGGCAAGATCCAGAAATTTGTGCTGCGTACCCAGGCCAACGAGACGGCGTAAAGCCTGATTGGCTGGCACATGGTAACGAAAAAGCCGGCATCTTCTGCCGGCTTTATGTTGTCTGCCAATCAGGGTTCATCAGGCTTCGCGACGGTCTACCATGAAGGTGCCTTCGCCGGTGGCAACCAGGGTATCGCCCACATGCACGTCGGTGCGGCATTTTACCCGGCGGCGGCGTTCGTCGATCTCGGTCACGGTCAGGGTAGCGTTGGCGGTATCACCGATGTGCACCGGAGCCTTGAACTTGAGCTGCTGGTCGACATAGATGGCGCCCGGCCCCGGCAGGCGGGTGCCGGCAACGGTGGAGATCAGAGCGGCGCTGAACATGCCGTGGACGATACGCTGTTTGAACGGCGTGGTCTTGGCATATTCATCATTGATGTGAATCGGGTTGTTGTCACCGGACAGACCGGCGAACAGGACCACGTCCGCATCCGTGATGGTTTTGGCATAGGAGGCGCTCATGCCGACTTCCAGGTCTTCCAGGTAGTAACCGTGCATATCCTGCATTGAATCACTCTCTTGTTGTCGAATTTCGTGTGAGTATAACCAAAGTAGTGGTTAGGAAATCGTATGAATGAACGATTCCCTGCTTATCAAATCGATCCTGCATGCTAATATAAGTGTATTCCCTTATATTTGTGAGTGCCAGCCTTGCAGGCATGGGCACTCATCCACGAACACATGATCGTTAAAGAAGGTACCCCATGGCAGATTACAATGCGCCTTTGAAGGATATGAAACTGACTCTGAACCATGTGGCTCGGATGCAGGAGCTGGCCGAAAAGCCGGGTTTTGAAGATGCGTCGGCCGATATGGTGGAGGCGATTCTGGAAGAGGCCGCTCGCGTGGCTCGCGATGTGGTGGCACCGACCAACTGGGAAGGGGATCAGCAGGGCGTCCAGCTCAAGGACGGTACTGTGGTCTGCCCCGAGTCGTTCAAGCAGGCCTATCAACAGTACGCCGAAGGCGGCTGGGGTTCGCTGCAGTTCGATCCCGAGTACGGCGGTCAGGGCCTGCCCTTCCTGCTGTCGATCCCGGTGATGGAGATGTGGCACTCGGCCAATATGGCCTGGGGCCTCTGCCCGATGCTGAGCCAGGGAGCCGTTGAGTGCCTGGATCTGAACGGCAGCGATGAACTCAAGGCCAAGTACCTGCCCAAGCTGGTGAGCGGTGAGTGGACCGGTACCATGAACCTGACCGAGTCCAATGCCGGTTCCGACCTTTCCGTGGTGCGAGCCAAGGCCGAGCCGGAAGG
>CAYMHL010000010.1:0-11725 GCA_964390205.1 uncultured Marinobacterium sp. | reverse complement strand
GCCATCGGCTATCTGGTGGGCGAGCCCAACCGCGGTCTGGCCTGCATGTTCACCATGATGAACAACGCCCGTCTGAGCGTGGGCCTGCAGGGCGTGTCGATCTCCGAACGCGCCTACCAGCAGGCACTGGAGTATGCATTTGAACGCATTCAGGGCCCGGCGGTGGGCAGCAAAGAGGCCGGCCCGATCATCCGTCATGCCGATGTACGTCGCATGCTGTTGACCATGAAGTCGCTGACCGAAGCCGGTCGCGCCATCGCCTATGATGCCTGTGGCAGCCTGGATTTTGCCGTGAAGGCGGAGACCGCTGAAGAGAAAGCGGCCGAGCAGGCGCGTGCGGCACTGCTGACCCCGATCGTCAAAGGCTGGTGTACCGAAGTGGCGCAGGAGGTGACCTCGCTGGGTGTGCAGGTGCATGGCGGTATGGGTTACATCGAGGAAACCGGTGCCGCTCAGCATTATCGTGACGCCCGCATCCTGCCGATCTATGAAGGCACCAACGGCATTCAGGCGCTGGATCTGGTCGGTCGCAAAACGCTGATGGACAAGGGCGAAGCCTTGGCAGCATTGATCGCCGAGATGCGGGAATCGCTGAAAAACTGTGATGCGTCCCTGACGGCACAGGCTAAACAGGTGGAAGAGGCGGTTGCGGGTCTGGAAGCGGCACGTGCACTGCTGCTCAAGGGTGCCGAGTCCGATGCGCTTCTGCCGGGCGCCATTGCCTACAACTTCATGATGCTGGCCGGCTATGTCTGCGGCGGCTGGCAGCTGCTGCGCCAGGCCAGTGCGGCCGTGCGTCTGGCGGCGGAAGGGGATGACGATCCCTACCTGCAGGCGAAGCAGGAGAGTGCCCGTTTCTACATGGCGCAAATACTGCCGCGCTGGAAAGGCTTTGCCGAGATGCTGAATGACGGCAGTCAGTCCATCATGGCGCTGCCGGAGGAGCTGTTCGCCAGCGCCTGGCAGTAACACCTCTGCTGCAGGGGCAGATTCAGTCAACGGGGACTGGATCTGCCTCATGCTGCAGGGCACAATCGGATGGGTGGATATAACGATAAAAGGAACCACCATGTCGCAACAGGCCCAACGGCTGAAGGTGCTCTTTGCCGGGATCTTCAGTCAGATTCTTTGTATCGGGATCGCCCGATTTTCCTATACCCCCTTGCTGCCGGTGATGCAGGGTCAAACCTGGATCGGTGATGCCGAGGGCGGCTTACTGGCCGCAGTCAACTACGCCGGTTACATGTGCGGTGCGCTGGTCGCGGCATCGGTCAGTGACCTGCACCTCAAGGATCGACTCTACCGCATCGGCCTGGTGATGGCCGTGCTGACGACCGCTGGCATGGCGCTGACCGAGAACATGCTGCTCTGGTCAATTCTGCGCTTCCTGTCCGGACTCAGCAGTGCCGGTTCCATGCTGATCGCCTCCGGCCTGATTCTCAACTGGCTGATTCGCCACCATCATCGCAGTGAACTGGGTATCCATTTTGCCGGGGTAGGGCTGGGCATCATGTTTGCCGCCATCGTGGTGGAAGCCATGCTGCGCCTGTCACTGGGCTGGGCCGATCAGTGGCTGTGGTTCGGCGTGTTGGGTGCGCTGTTGGCGATTCCGGCCTGGCGCTGGTTGCCCCGGCCGGACATCACCCCGGTGACGCATGGCGGTCAGGCCATGGTGGATCAGCCACCCGGTGCCCGCTTTATGTGGCTGATGATGGCCGCCTATTTCTGTGCCGGTTATGGCTATGTGATCAGCGCCACCTTTATTGTCACCATTGTTGAGCGTGAACCGGCGCTGGCCGGGATGGGGCAGCTGGTGTTCCTGATGGTGGGGTTGGCAGCGGCGCCTGCGGTGATGGTCTGGGATCTGATTGCACGCCGAATGGGATATCTGGGTGCTTTGTTGCTGGCCTATCTGATTCAAGTGGTCGGGATCGTCATGCCGACCTTCAGCGATAGTCTTACCATGGTGCTGCTCAGTGCGGTGCTCTATGGCGGCACTTTCATTGGCTGTGTCAGTCTGGTGCTGACCATGGCCGGACGCCTCTATCCGACCAAGCCGGCCAAGCTCATGGGCAAGATGACGCTGTCCTATGGTCTGGCCCAGATTGTGGCTCCGGCGCTGACCGGGATGCTGGCGGAACAGAACGGCGACTACACCCTGGGACTATGGCTGGCAGGTGGGTTCGTGCTGCTGGGTGCATTGCTGGTGATGATTTTGAAGGTCACGGATATGACCGCAGCTGAGCTGGATCAGAGCAATCGACTTGTTACCGGCCGAACCTGAGGGCATTATGCTGCTAAAGTCTATACAGCCCTGATTGCCGGTTTCGGCATGGCGAACATATTATTTTTCGCCGCTTCAGGGTTGCGAAGCCTTAGGGTATCGGTACAAGGGTGCCGATAATTCAGGTTTTAAGGAAAAGGCCTGACGCAGGCAAAAGTCTGAGTCAGGC
Source organism: uncultured Marinobacterium sp. (assembly GCA_964390205.1). Classification (GTDB taxonomy): domain Bacteria; phylum Pseudomonadota; class Gammaproteobacteria; order Pseudomonadales; family Balneatricaceae; genus Marinobacterium. The sequence continues at coordinate 9,272 of CAYMHL010000010.1, read as the reverse complement.
CGGTCATTATGGCAATGGAGTCGATCATGCCTGCTGCTACGCGCTCTCTTGATCTCATGAGTTTTCCCGCTTTCCCGCGCATAGTTGTTTTTGCCCTGCTGCTGGGCGCTCTGCTGAGCGGTTGTTCCGATGAGGCGCCGACGGACAGCGCCGAAGTGCCTCGGACGAAGCCGTCAGCAGTGGATGCAAGCAGCATCAGCGCTAACAGCTCCGCAGCTGCGGCACTCAAGGTCCAGGATATCAGTGTGCAGACTTGGCAGGGGCGTCAGGCCGCCGCTGTGACCCTGTCCACGCCGGTGGCGCTGGATCTGCCGCTGGATGGCTGGTTGATGATCGAAACCGATTCCGGTGATCTGCTTGAGGGTGGTTGGGTCGCTGACACTCGCGGCAAGGTGCTCTATTTCAGCGGGCTTGAACCCGGACGCAGCTACCGGGTAAGGGTGCGGCCAGGACTGGTGGCAGCCAACGGCAGTATCCTGTCCAGCCTGTCCAGTGTGGTGATTGAAACCCCCGAGATCCAGTCGGCACTGGGGTTTGCCGGCCGTGGCAACCTGCTGGCCCATCGGTTGCGTCAAGGACTGCCGGTGATGGCGGTCAATGTGGAACAGGTGGATGTGGATTTCTACCGCATTCCTCAGGACAGGCTGGTGGATTTTCTGGCCAACTTCGGCCAGTCCACTCAGCTCAGTGGCTGGGATGCCGAGCGTTATCTGGACAGGGTCGAGCTGACCTGGTCCGGGCGCTTTGATCTGCAGTTGGACGTCAACACCCGCGCCACTCGCTACCTGCCAATTCATCAGGTAGATGCCCTGGGTTACAGCGGCGTCTATTTGGCGGTGATGCGCGAGGCCGGCAATATCAGCTACCGTTATCCCGCGACCTGGTTTGCCGTGACGGATCTGGGTGCCCAGGTGCGGTTGTACCGGGATCAGCTGCAGGTGCAGGTCAATACCTTGTCAGGCGCTGACCCTCTGGCCGGCGTACAACTGACACTGCTGGACAGTGAAGGACGTACGCTGGCGCAGAAAGCTACCGACCGCGAGGGCCGTGCCGCCTTTGTCGCCGATGAGCTGGCACCGGGAGCGCTGGGCAGTGCGCCTCTGTTGCTGTTGCAAAAAGGCCCGGAAACGTCGCTGCTGCGCCTGTCCGGCCCTGCGCTGGATCTGGCCGAATTTCCGGTGACCGGACCGAACAGGCGGCCGCAGGAAGTGTTCATCTACAGTCCACGTGACCTCTATCGACCGGGTGAGACGCTGAGGTTCAGTGCGCTGTTGCGCTCCGACCGTGGTGAAGCCGTGCCCGGCATCGCACTCAAATCGCAGTTGCTGCAGCCTGATGGCCGTATTGTTGCCAGCACGCGCATCGAGCCGCAGACATTGAATTATTACCAGGCCGAACTGCCGCTGCCGGCCGATGCACCCACTGGGGAGTGGCGCTGGCAACTGGAGCTGCCCGATGGCAGTCAGCGCGAATATGCGGTGCAGGTAGAGTCCTTCCTGCCTGAAAGAATGGCGCTGAACCTTGCCACCACTGAAACCCTGAAGCCGGATGCCGATTTCAGCGTGCAGGTGCAGGGGGATTATCTCTATGGTGCTCCGGCGGCCGATGCACGTCTGCAATCGCAACTGCTGGCTCGGCTGGAACCGCATCCTTTCCCGGCGTTCAGGGATTTCTGGTTCGGTCATCCCAATGACAAGGCGCTGGAACGGCGCGAGGATCTGGCTGAAATCCAGCTGGACGCCCAGGGCCGCGGCCTGATTCAGATCGAATCATTTTGGCAGAACCTGACCAGTCCGCTGCGTCTGCAGACGCATGTCAGCTTGCTTGATTCCGGTGGCCGTCCGGTCACACGGCGAGCTACATCGCTGGTGCTGCCTGGGGAACGCCTGCCGGGCATACGTCCGCTGTTTGCCGATGATCAGGTCGACTATGAAAGTCAGGCGAGTTTCGAGTTGGTGCTGACCGACGGTGAAGCACGCCTGGCGGCCGATGGCATGCAGCTGAGTCTGGTGCGTGAACGGCGCGATTACCACTGGCGCTGGAGCGATGCCGACGGTTGGCAGAGTGAATTCACCGAGCGCCATTACACCGTTGAGCAGCGTGATCTAAGTCTGACGCAACAGGGGCGCGTCGAGGTCAGCTTGCCGGTGGAGTGGGGTTATTATCGGGTTGAACTCAAGGACCCGCAGACCGGTCTGGTCTCGGCCTATCGTTTCCGTGCCGGTTGGGATCCGGACGCCCAGTTGATGGCGGGTCGGCCGGACCGAATCGGCCTGAGTCTCAATCAGCAGAGCTACACGGCCGGCGATGAATTGAAGGTAGAGGTACGTCCTCCGGCCGCCGGCAAGGGATACCTGCTGCTGGAGTCGGATCGGTTGCTGCATCGTGAGGCGGTGCAGATTCCTGCCGAAGGCAAGGAGTTGTCACTGATACTGCAACCGGAGTGGATGCAGCAAAACCTGTATATCAGCGTGCTGCTGTTGCAGCCGGGTGATGCCGACAAGGGCAGTCTGCCGATGCGCATGCTGGGGGTGGCTCCGGTGCCGCTGGCCAGTGCAGATCAAGCACTGGAAATCACCTTCACCGACCTGCCGCTGCAGGTACGACCGGAACAGCGTATCGATGTGCCGCTCAGGGTCAGTCGTCGCAACGGTCAGCCGCTGCCGGATCAGGTACAGGTGACGCTGGCGGCCGTGGATGTGGGGGTGCTGTCGATTACCGATTTCGATACTCCTGATCCTCTGGCCTGGTTTTTCGATCCGGGCGCCTACGCGGTCGAAGTGAGAGACAACTATGGTGACCTGATCGACGCCGAGGCTGGCGAGATGGCCCGTCTGCGCTTTGGTGGTGATGCCGACCTGAGTCGCGGGGGCGCCCAACCGCCGACCGAGGTGCAGATACTGTCGCTGTTCTCCGGTCCGCTGGCGGTGGACAGTGAAGGGCGTGTTTCTGTACCCCTGGACCTGCCGGCGTTCAACGGCAGGGTAAGGTTGATGGCAGTGGCTTTCTCCGAAGACAGCCTGGGCGCCGCTGATCAGGAGCTTCAGATTGTGGCACCGGTGGTCGCCGAGCTGAATCGACCACGCTTCCTGTCGCCGGGTGATACAACGCGGTTGACGCTGGACCTGCACAACCGCACCGAACAGCCGCAAACCTTGCAGGTCGAGTTGTCCGCCGGCATGGAGATGCGTCTTGACGGTCGCATTGAGGATTGGCAGCAGTCCGTGGCACTGGCGCCCGGCGCACGCACCACGCTGGCGTTACAGGCAACCGCGGGCGAACGTTTTGGGGCGGTGCCGCTGTCGTTGCGTGTCAGTAATATCGAAGGCGAGCCGGACATTGAGCGCCACTGGGTGCTGGGTGTACGCCCTGCCTGGCCGGCGCAGTCACTGCACTGGCAGCAGCCGATCCTGCCCGGTGAAGCCTTTGAGTTTAAAGGTGAAGCCCTGCAGGGGCTGCTGCCGTCGACGCTGAATGCACAGCTAAGCCTGTCCAGCCGTCCGCCGTTCAATGTGGCGCATCACTTCAGCGAGCTGCGGGCCTATCCCTATGGCTGCGCCGAGCAAACCACCAGTGGGGTGTTTGCGCAGCTCTACGCCACCCGTGATCTGCTGGCAACGCTGGGGCTTGAAGGCGAGGCGCCCGAGGCACAGCGCGCAGCACTCGAACTGGCCATTCGTCGCCTGTTTGGCATGCAGCGCAACAACGGCAGTTTTGGCCTGTGGAGCAAAGACAGCCCCGAGGAGCCCTGGTTGACGGTATATATCACCGATTTTCTGCTGCGCGCCCGTGATGCCGGTTACGCCGTCTCCGAACCGGCGCTGAAGCAGGCGCTGGAACAGATCAACCGCTATCTGCGCAATCCAAGTCGAATCAATGGCGAGCTGCTGCATGACAGCCGTTCCCGATTCGCCGTCCGGGCCTATGCGGCTCAGGTGCTGGCGCGTATCGGTCAGGCGCCATTGGCTGAACTGCGCAACCTGCTGGATCACCGTGCCGATGAGTCGACGCCCCTGGCGATGATTCAGCTGGGGCTGGCGCTGCAGCAGGCCGGTGATGCCGGCCGTGCCGAACAGGCACTGCGCCTCGGGCTGCAGGCCATGAGTCGAGATAACTTTACGCTTACGGACTCGTTTATAGCCACTGACTATGGCAGCAGGGTACGCGACGCTGCTCTGGCTCTGTTCTGGCTGCTGGAAGCGGAACAGCCGGAGACGCAGTGGCTGCCGCTGCTGGAACCGCTGCAGGCCGCCATTGCCGAACGTCGCTGGTTCAGTACTCAGGAGCGTAATGCGCTGTTTTTGGCCGGTCAGGCGTTGAGCCAGCGCACGGGTGCGGCCATGCAGTTGCAGATTCAGGGTGCGCTGGCCGTCGACGTCAATGATGACGAACGTCGCTTCAGACTGACGGGCGAGTCGCTGCTGGACGGACTCCAAATCCACAACCGAGGTGAATATCAGGCATGGCTCAACCTGCAGCTGCAGGGCTACAGTGATCAGCCTCCGGCGGCCTACAGCCGTGGCCTGTCCGTCGAGCGTCATTACTACGATGCCGATGGTCAACCGCTGGCGCTGGATCAGCTCAAAACCGGCGATCAGGTGCTGGTCGAGCTGGATGTACGCAGCGACGAGCCGATCCCGGATGCACTGATCGTCGACCTGCTGCCGGCAGGGCTGGAACTGGAAAACCAGAATCTGGCCACCAGTCTGACGTTGGCGGAGCTGAAGGTTGGCGAAGACAGCATCGCGGATCTGCTGGCGCAGGTGGATCTGCGTCACCAGGAGTTCCGGGACGACCGTTATGTGGCAGCGATCAGGCTTGACTGGGGGCGGGCACGGCTGTTCTATCTGGCACGGGCGGTAACGCCGGGTGAGTATCGGTTGCCACCGAGCTTTGCCGAATCCATGTATCGCCCGGAATTGCGCCACCTGGGTGACGACAGCAGTCTGTTGAGCATTCGGGCACGCTGATTGCGCATGTTGAAGCCACGCAGGCTCTGGTTGTTGCCGGTCTTGGTAATCGGCCTGATTTGGGTACTGGATCGGCGTTTTCCGTTGCCGATGCCGCCGGGTCCATCAATACGGGTACTGGCGGAGAATGGCGAATTGCTGCGCGCCTTTCCTGCACCGGATCAGACCTGGCGCTATCCGGTCACGCCGGAGCAGGTGGCGCCGGTCTATCGGGAGGTGCTGCTGGCCTACGAGGATCGCGCTTTCTACCGGCATCCCGGCATCAATCCTTTTGCGATCCTGCGGGCCGCCGGGCAGAACCTGAAAGCCGGCAGAGTGGTCTCCGGTGGTTCCACGCTGAGCATGCAGGTGGCCGGCATGCTGGACCCCTATCCCCGTACATTGGGCGGCAAAGTGCGCCAGGCATTGAGAACCCTGCAGCTTGAATGGCACTACAGCAAGAACGAGATTCTGGCGCTGTATCTCAATCTGGCCCCCTTTGGCGGTATGCTGTCGGGCGTGGAGTCGGCGTCATGGCATTATTTCGGCAAGCCGGCCCTGCAGCTCAGTGATGCCGAAGCGGCGCTGTTGGCGGTGCTGCCGCAGCGGCCCAGTGACTGGCGCCCCGACCGCTATCCGCAGCGGGCGCGTCGGGCGCGAGACAAGGTACTGCAGCGGATGCAGAAACTGGGGCTCTGGTCCGACGCGCGGGTAACGGCAGCGCTGCGTGAACCTGTGGCGGCTCTGCCGCCTGAACCACCGTTGCTGGCGCCGCTGCTTGCCCGGCGACTGCAGCTTGGCTGCCCGAACTGCACCGAGCTGCCGACCCTGATCGATGCCGCGCTGCAGCGCCGGTTACAGGCACTGGTCGACAGCTACAGCGCCCGGCTGGATGAGCGTCAGTCATTGGCGGTACTGGTGGTACGCAACCGCGACCTTGCGGTTGTGGGCTATATCGGTAGTGCTCGCTTTGGCGACGTGCTCAGTCAGGGGCATGTGGATATGACCACGGCCGTGCGCTCGCCCGGTTCCACCCTCAAGCCCTTTGCCTATGGCATGGCGCTGGATCGTGGATTGATTCACTCCCATTCGCTGCTGCTGGATACCCCTCGATATGGCCTGCGTTATCGGCCACATAACTTCACCGGTGGTTTCAGCGGTCCGGTGACGGCTATCGAATCGTTACAGCGCTCACTCAATCTGCCGGTAGTTCAGTTGCTGGATCACCTGGGTGCGGATCGCTTTGTTGCCGGGCTGCAGCATGCCGGGCTGAATCTTCAGGGCGAGGGCATGCGTCAGCCGAACACCTCGGTGGTGTTGGGTGGTGTGGGGACGACGCTGGAATCGCTGGTTGGGGCCTACACGGCACTGGCGCGCGACGGCCAGGCAGGAAGCGTTCGGCTGCAGCCGCATGCACCTCAGAGCAGTCGCTGGCTGATGAGTCCGGGTGCTGCCTGGATCAGCTGGCGCATGCTGGCGCAGAATCCCTGGCGTGGGCTGGAGCAGCTGGGTGAGTCACCCTGGTGGCTGGCGTGGAAAACGGGCACCAGCTATGGCTATCGCGATGCCTGGGCGCTGGGGGTATCGCCGCAATGGACCATCGGAGTTTGGGTGGGCCGACCGGACGGTAGCCCAAGCCCTGGTCGTTACGGACGGCAAGCGGCGGCGCCTTTGCTGTTCAGGGTGCATGCGCTACTGCCCGAAACACGCCAGCCACTGGCACAGCCAAACAGCGTCAGCCACCAGTCGATCTGCTGGCCGCTTGGCACCCTGTTGGATCATCCTGACAACCGGCACGGCAACTGCCTGCAAACGCATCAGGCCTGGCTGCTCAACGACACGGCACCGCCGACACTGGCGCAGACGCCTGATCTCATGCAGTCGCCATTGCTGCAGTCGGTGTGGCTCGATGATGCCAGTGGGCAGAGAGTTTTGCCGGGCTGCCGTGAACAGGGACAGGATCTGCATATGCAGAAAATCGCGCTCTGGCCAGCGCAGGCCGAGCCCTGGCTGAAGCCGCAGTGGCGTCATGAACAGCGTCTGCCACCGGCGGCTAACAGCTGTACCCGCCTGAATGCTCCGATGGCGCCTTTGCGTATCATTGGCATCGAGGCGGGCAGCCATCTGCAGCTGCCCGCCGGACGTCGTGAACTTGAAGTGGACCTGAGGGTGCGGGGGGCTCGGGGGGCACTGAACTGGTATCTCGATGGCAACCCCCTGCCCGAGCAGACAGGTCAGGGTTTCACCCTGAGGCTGACGAAAAGTGGACACTACCGCCTCAGTGTCGTTGACAGTGCCGGCAATACCGACAGCATCGCCTTCAGCTTTCAGTTACCGACCGGGTAGTGCTGGCGTCCACTAGCAGCCAGAGGCCGATCAGGTTGCCGGCCAGACTGGCGGTGAACATGATCAGTATCATCGGCAGCGGTGTGCCGTCACCCAGCAGGCCGACCAATGCACCCGCCAGGGCGCCACTGGCAAAGCCACAGGCCCCCAGCAGGGCCGTCGCCGTTGCCGCCGTATGGGGAAAAAACTCGCAGGTGCCGGCCATGCCATTGGCGATGACGAATCCCTGTACGCCGATATACAGCATGATCAGGCCGACGATCAGCCACAGCGGTGCCTCGAACAGCAGAAAGGCCGCCAGCATCAGCGTGCCGCAGAGCAGCTGAATGCGCTGGCCGAACTGCAGCAGCTGGCGCGAGCTGTATCGATGCAGCAACCGGATGTTGATCTGGTTACAGGCCAGCAAGGTGACAATATTGAGCGCAAACAGCCCTGTATACAGGGCGGGTGATGCGCCGTAGTAGTGAATATAGCTCCCGGCCGAGCCGGTGATGAAGGCAAACATGCCCGCATAGCTGAGCGCGATTGAAATCAGATAGCCCAGCGCCGAACGGTGGGTCAGTACGTCCAGATAGCTGCGCAGCGGGTTGGGTCTGGGACCTGGTCGTGGATGATGCGTTTCCGGCAGGCGCAGTGCCAGCACCAGCAGAATCAGCAGCGCATAGGCGGCCAGGAAAATAAAGATACTGCGCCAGTCGGCCACTTCCAGCAGCAGGGTGCCCAGCACCGGTGCGAGCAACGGCGCGGCCATCAGGATGCTGGCCATGCGGCTCATCGCCTGAGCGCTTTCACGCCCGGCATAGCGGTCGCGAATCACCGCCGCGGAGTTGACGACGCTCATGCCGCCGCCGAAGCCCTGCAACATGCGAGCGATCCACAGGGTTTCGATGGACTGTGCCAGAGTGGCTGCCATTGAGCCGACAAAAAACAGGCTCAACCCCAGAAAGATGGCAGGGCGACGGCCGTAACGATCGGAAAAAGGCCCGCCGGTGAGCTGGCCCAGTGAGAAACCGGCCAGAAACAGGCTGACCGAGAGCTCGACATCATGGATGGATACACCCAGATCCTGGGCGATGGCCGGGATTGCCGGCAGATAGGCATCCGTCGACAGGGGGCCCAATGCGGTCAGCCCGGCCAGCATCAAGATCAGGCCGGGAATAAGTGTCTGCTGTGCAGTCATGTCTGTGCTCTGAATGGCCGATGTGCCCGCTGCAACTGCAACAGGCGTTCACTGGTGAACGCGTGAGTCCGGGAAGTCGAGGCATCGGCAAGAATGTAGTGTAATATACATTACAATAATATGGTGACTGTATTGATGCAAGCCGACAACTTGCAGCAGCGGCCTGATATAATTGACGCATTCCAGACAGCAGACAGTCAGATGAGTAACGAACAACTGCAAGCCAATGCCAAACCCTGTGGCCTGACGCCCAAGGGGCTGGAACGCCAGCGGCGCATTCTTGATGCGGCCCGTGAGGTGTTCCTCGAACAGGGCTATGACAATGCCAGTATCAACGACATCATGTGCCGTGCCGGTGGCTCGCTGAGTACGCTTTACCGCTTGTTCGGTAACAAGCTGGGCCTGTTCGAAGCGATGATGACGCAAACCTCCAACCGGGTGTTTGCCGCATTCGAAGCGGTGGAGTGCGCAGCCAAGCGGGGCGATTCCCCCGAGCAGGCGCTGAAACGTTACGGTCACCTGTTGCTTGAGCGTGTACTCAGTCCCGAGGCGATAGGGCTGTATCGTCTGGTCACCATGGAATGCAGCAGTGAACGCGAACACATACAGGCGCTGTTCTACGCCCAGGGTCCCAAGCGCATCAACGACAAGCTCAGTGCCTACCTGCAGCGGCAGGTCGATCTGGGCGTGATGCAGATTCGGGATACCGAGATGGCGGCGTTTCAGTTCGTGGAAATGGTCAAGTGCAACTTCCAGATGCGAGCGATGATGGGCATGTCGATCGATGAAGACGAGCG
>CAYMHL010000009.1:0-39337 GCA_964390205.1 uncultured Marinobacterium sp. | reverse complement strand
CAGTGTTTCGCGAACCCTGTCGTCTCAAGCGAGGAGGCGTATTCTACTGATCCACGCCTGGGTGTCAACACCTGTTTCACATTTATTTAACACTGGCCGAGTAATGCTGAATATCAACCAATTCAACACTGGCGGCATCTATCACTTCACCGAAGAAGTTGTTGGCAACCCGGGCGAACCTGTCCGGCCCGTCAGTAACCAGAAAACTTAACTGACCGGATTTCTCCTGCGGATTCAGCAGTCCTTCGTTAGCCAACCGCGATTTGACGGCAGTCGCTGTTGTTGCCGCCGAATCCACCAAAGTAACGTCATCACCCACAACACGGGCTATGGCTGCACTCAAAGTCGGAAAGTGAGTGCAGCCAAGAACTAGCGTATCAAGCGCATCATCCTGCTCGCTGCTTTCCAGCAGAGGCGACAAACACTTGGCGATTATGCTCTCCACCAGTTCACCCTGGTGCCAGCCCTCTTCAGCCAGCGCCACAAAAAGTGAACATGCCTGAGCCTGAACCCGCGCTTCCGGCATGAGCTCAAGAATTGCCTTCTGATACGCCTGGTTACTCGTCGTACTTTCGGTTGCGATCACACCAATGTGTTTGCGCCTGGTCGCGTTGCATGCAGCGATTGCCCCAGGCTCGATCACCCCGAGAACAGGCAGATCCGGATAGCAGGCCTGAAGGTGTTCCAAAGCCATAGCCGAAGCGGTGTTGCATGCTATTACAATTGCCTTGAGCCTTCGGGTTTGCAGAGCCTTCACCGCCTGCTCGGCATAACGCATGACCGATATCGCACTTTTGGTGCCATAGGGCACCCTTGCAGTATCACCAAGATAAACCAGATTTTCGTTTGGCAAGGCTTCGCGCAGGGCATTCAGGACAGTCAGCCCACCAACGCCCGAGTCAAAAACACCTATGGCTGCATCCGCAGCAATGACATGCGCCTTTGCCATTTTAACGCTGCGCCTTCTTCTTGGCTTTATGCTTCATCGACTTGATGTGCTGACGGTTACGCTCTTTCTTGGCTAGCTGACGGGCTGTCAGCTTGTTTTGACGCCCAGCAAAAGGGTTCTCACTGGTTTTGAACTCGAATCGAATAGGTGTTCCCCGAACTTTCAGATAACGGGTGAACCGATTCTCAAGGTAACGCTTGTATGAGCCCGGCAGTGCTGCCGTTTGATTACCATGCACCACGATGATCGGCGGATTCGAACCGCCCTGATGCGCATAGCGCAGCTTGATGCGACGGTTGTTGACCGCTGGTGGCTGATGATCGGCTACCACATCTTCAAGCAGACGCGTCAATTGGTTGGTTGACCATTTTGCCATCGCGCAGTCATAGGCTTCGTTGACCGAGGCATAGAGATCCCCAACCCCCGTTCCATGCAATGCCGAAATAAAGTGGAAACGTGCAAAGGCCGCAAAGGCAAGTCGACGCTCTACCTGTGTTTTGACGTCCGCACGCTGATCAGGCGTCATGCCATCCCACTTGTTCAGGGTGACCACCAGCGCACGACCGGAATCGATCACAAAGCCCAGCATGCTGAGATCCTGTTCGGTGACCCCCTCACGCGCATCAATCACGCTGATCACCACATTGGCATCCTTGATCGCCTGCAGTGTTTTCACGATGGAGAATTTTTCCACCGCTTCGGTAATATGTTTGCGACGACGCACACCGGCCGTATCAATCAGGGTATATTTCTGGCCATCACGCTCGTAGGGGATGTAAATACTGTCACGAGTGGTCCCGGCCTGATCGTAGACTACGACCCGGTCTTCACCCAGCATGCGGTTAACCAGCGTTGACTTGCCGACATTGGGCCTGCCAATAACCGCAATGCGGATACTGTCATCCCGTTTCTGTTCATGCTCTTCAGCTTCCAGCGCTTCTTCGTCAGGCATATACGGCGCGAGCACTTCATCAATCAGTGCCGTCACATTACGCCCGTGTGCAGCTGCGATGGGAACAGGCTCACCAATACCCAAGGCATGGAAGTCCGCCATCGCGGTATCAGGATCCAGACCATCGGTCTTGTTGACGACCAGCCAACACTCCTTGTTGTTGCGGCGCAGGTGATCGGCAATCATTTCATCCGCTGGATTCAACCCGGCCCGGCCATCAACCAGGAACAGAACAATGTTCGCCTCATCAATGGCCAGCAGTGACTGCTCAGCCATGCGCTGATCAATGCCGGCTTCATCTCCGGAAATCCCTCCCGTATCGATTACGATGTAATCACAGCCGCCCACACGTCCTTCGCCATACTTGCGATCTCGCGTGAGGCCCGGAAGGTCGGCGACCAGCGCGTCACGGGAACGGGTCAGCCGGTTGAAAAGGGTCGACTTGCCAACATTGGGGCGACCAACCAAAGCGATAACGGGTAACATAGGATTTCACCTGGAAACAACACGGCGGCCCTCTGCAGAACAGAGCGCCGCCGTGAAAAAATTCATGTGTGCTTACTTAAGCGTCAATGCAGTCAAACGGCCATCGTTGCTCAGTACATAGAGTACATCATCTTTCACCAGCAGATCACTCTGCACGCCTGAAGAGTTCAACTTATATCGAGCCGTAAAATGACCATCGATCTGTGACAAAACATGCACGTAGCCTTCGGCATCGGCGACCACGACATTATTGCCCAACACCACTGGCTTGGTCAGGCGTCGGTTCAGCAAACCATCCTGGCGCCAGACACTGGCACTGTTGCGAGCGTCAAAGGCCTGCAGACTGTCGTCAGCGGTTACCGCGTACACATTGCCGAAACCGCCGGCCAGACCGCGATAACTGGACAGATCCTGCGCCCATACCAGCTGACCATTGGCCGGATTGACGGCCGCCAGACGCCCCTGATAACTGCTGACATAGACCAGTCGGTTATACACCAGTGGCTGCGCATCAATGTCGATAATGCGCTCCAGCTCGGAGCGCCCCTCCGACAACGCAATGCGCTGCTCCCAGACCGGGCGCCCGCTGCGATTTTCAATCGCTATGAGTTTGCCATTGGCAAAACCCGCCAGTGTCAGGTCGGCAGCGACAACAGGTGCAGCCGTACCACGCAGACTCAGGCGCGGGATCTGACTGTCAAAGCTCCACAGCTTTCGACCGGTGATCAGATCAAGCGCCGTCAGTTTGCCATCCAGCTGCTGGATGACCAGCATCTCTGAATTCATCTGCGGCGCACTGACAACCTCTGATGTAGCCTGGTAACGCCAGAGATCACTGCCGTCCTCGGCCGACAACGCCAGGATCTCACCGTTCAGCATTGATACAACGAGCAGGCCATTGCCGGCACTCACCCCACCAATTACGTCGGCATCCAGAGAACGACGCCAGATCACCTGGCCGGACTGACGATCAGCCGCAACCAAGTCACCTTCCGCACTGGTGGCAAAAACACGGTTGCCATCGATGGAAGGCACCAACTGATGGAACTTGTTGCCGAGATCACCACCTGTATTGATGCTCCACAACACCTGCAACTGCTGCTCTTGCTCGAAATCCACCAGCTCTGCCGGCTTGATCCGCTCTTCTGAACTGAACATGCCACACCCGGACAGAGTTGAACCGATCACGACGGCTGCAAGCAGGGTTTTCAGTTTCATACCCGGTTTCATGAGCTCACCTCGGCCAGATCATCCCGCTTGATCTTGAGCAGCGGGTTATTGGCAGCACCACCGGAAGCCTGAAGCGCGGATTCATAAGCAGTACGTGCCTGCTCTGTCTGCCCCAGCGAGAGATAGAGGTCACCCAGCAACTCCTGTTTTTCCGCCTCGAAACTGCCCGCATCCAGATCTCGCACGAGACTGACTGCTGTTTCCACCTCACCCTGCTGCTGCATCAGTGCAGCCTGGCGCAGAGTGGCTATACGCTTGATGCTGTCCATTTCAGACGAAACGGACAGTACCCATTCCAGTTCCGTCCGGGCTTGAGTGTAGTCAGCGTTTTGAACATGCATGGCTGCCAGTACCAGTCCGGCATAACGGGCATAGGTCGTATCGGTAAAATCGGCTTTCAGCTGCTGAGCCAGGTGCTGAGCGGTCACATACTGAGCATCATCTTGCGGATTCATCGCCTGCAGCTGAGCCGCTTCCGTCAGATTCTGATAAAGCGCGGATGCGGCAGCTGCCTGCTGCTCCTGACGCGCCTGCCAACCCTGCCAGCCAAGAACCAGTGCGATGGCCAGGCCGACACCCAGAACCAGCGACTTGCCGTTCTCCTGCCACCAGGCTTTCAATGCCTGCAGCTGTTCCTCTTCCGTTCGCAATTCAGCCACGTTCCGACTCCTGATTTATCTGTATTCGGTATGAATTAGTTGCCAAACAACCCAGACAATCGCTCGGCAAGCGACTGGGGCTGCAGGTCATATTCGGTTTCGTCGTTGTACCAGAGTGACGCACGCAGACCGTTGTCATCCGTTCTCTTTACCAGCACGATGGCCGGAGCCCCCGTCTGCCTGGCCTTGGTGGCAATATTTTTCAGGCCGGCACAGTGGACGCGGATACGCAGTCCGGGCACCTGAGCACGCAGCTGCTCCGCCAGCAACATAACATCGGCCTGAATGCCCTTGTGCTCGGCAGCCAGGTAAAGATCAAAGGTCTGACGGGCCGACTCAGGTACCAACTCCAATGTTTCAAGCAGCAGAATCAGTCGCTCTACACCCATGGCAAAGCCCACTGCAGGGGTAGGCTTGCCGCCCAGCTGCTTGACCAATCCATCATAGCGACCACCGGCACAAACCGTTCCCTGAGCCCCCAGCTCGTCAGTCACCCATTCGAAAACAGTCTTGCAATAGTAATCGAGCCCGCGAACCAGATAAGGGTTCACCTCGTAACGTACGCCTGCGGCATCAAGAATTTCACACAGCTGGCGGAAGTCGTTGGCAGACTCTTCGTCCAGGTAGTCGGTCAGTACCGGCGCCTGCTCAAGGATGACCCTTGTCGCCTCGTTTTTACTGTCGAGAATACGCAGCGGGTTAGTGTCCAGGCGGCGCTGACTGTCTTCATCCAGCTGTTCGAAATGCTGCTTCAGGTACGTCACCAGCGCATCGCGATACTCGGCACGCGCCTGATTGCTGCCCAGCGAGTTCAGCTGCAGAGTAACGGCATCGCTCATACCCAGTTCACGCCAGAGCGCCACGGTCATCAGGATCAGTTCGGCATCCACATCAGGACCGGCCATGCCGAAGGCCTCAACACCCACCTGATGAAATTGGCGATAACGCCCCTTCTGCGGCTTTTCGTAGCGGAACATGGGCCCCTGATACCAGAGGCGCTGAGTCTGGTTATACAACAAACCATGCTCTTCACCGGCACGCACGCAGCAAGCGGTGCCTTCAGGACGCAAGGTCAGGCTCTCGCCATTGCGGTCATCAAAGGTATACATCTCCTTTTCGACGATATCGGTCACTTCGCCGATGGAACGCTTGAACAGGTCTGTCTGTTCGACGATCGGCATACGGATTTCTGAGTACCCGTATGCGCCTACTACACGCTTGATGGTGGCTTCAAGATACTGCCAGACCGGTGTTTGCTCCGGCAGAATGTCGTTCATGCCGCGAATGGCTTTAATCTTTGTCAAAACGTCAGCTTTCCTGTCAAATCAAAAAAGGTTTACAGAGGAAGACTCAGGCGGGCCACATTGTCTTTGCTCAGGGCAGCAAGATCAATTGCCTGACCGGCATAGCGCATCTCGGCCACGGCACTGACACGGCCGATCACGACTGCCAGCGGCGCCTCGCCGCCAAGCTCGAGCGAACTCTCTGCCTTGGCTACACCGCTGTACACTGTGCGACCACTGGCATCCTTGACACTGAGCCAGCAATCTTCCGAGAAACTCAGCGCAAGGCCGCTAAAACTCTCAACCGTTGCAGCATCCTCTACAACCGTAGGCTCCTGCGCCATGGTGTCCGCTGCAGGCGTGGCAAGGGTGACGGAGGCTTGTTCATTCGGCAACAATGCTGCGGGCATCTCCGGCAGAGCAGGAGCATCACTATCCAGCGCCGAGTCAACATCACCCGCTGCAGGCGCTTCAGCCTCAAGCTCCTGGAACTCGGCATCGTCCAGCTGCGGCAGCACCAGAGTCGTGCCGTCTGTGGTCTCGACCGATACCGGAAGATCATCCAGCGCCGGACGCTGTTCGGCATTGAAACCAAATTGCGCCTGCCACCACCAAACACTGACGGCTACGAGCGCAAGCAGAAACAGCCAACTGCCCACCTTGAGTATGGGGTGGCCGTGATGCCGCCCCTGCACGGTCGAAACCGTACCTATGGGTCTCACCTGTGCAGTGGTGGAAAGGTTACCGGTCTGCTGATTGTAGGCTGCAACCTGGGCATCGGCGTCCAGTTTCAAAAATCGTGCGTAAGAACGGATGTAACCACGGCAAAACACCGGGTCCTTGAGCTGATCAAAGGCGCTCTGCTCTATTGACCGAATGACGGTTTCGGACAGGTGTAACTGACGAGCAACCTCTTCCGTACTCAGCCCCAGGCGCTGGCGTGCCGCAGAAAATGTGTCACCGGAAAAAGCAACCGCGGGAATGACTACTTCGGTTTCATCGCTCACTGGGCACTCTCCTGATAGAGGCGATACTCCTCGGATTGGGGAAACATGTTTTTCAACAACAGCGCATAGGTTGCGGCTCGAGATACGTTGTGATCCAGACGCGACAGTTGAATGCCAACCCAGAGACTTTTTGGATAATGCTCTGCCTGCTTCTGGTCAACCAGCTGTCGAAAGCGCTCGAAGTAGCGACTCGCCAACGCATGCTCACCCCGTTCGAGCAGCACCTGGGACAGCTCTACCAATGCAACCGGGCGATTACCGTTGATTGCAAGCGAACGGGTAAAGGCTTTTTCGGCGTCGGCGGTACGACCAACCAGAACATAGCAACGCCCCAGGTTCTCAAAGGCCTGAGCACGCTGTGGATAAAAGGCGTCACGGGTTGCCAGGTCGAGTTCTACGCAGGCTTCCTGATAGCGCTGGCGGGCAAACAAAAAGGCACCGAAGTTGTTGTGCAACATGGCCGAGTCCGGATCGGCAGCGACTCCCTGACGAAAGTAGTCTTCCGCCAGCTCAAACTCCTGCTCGACCTGAAATGCCAGTGCCATGGCGTTGTAGGCAGGCGCATAATCGGGATCGATAGAAAGGGCGCGTTGAAGGGACATCTTGGCATTGACGGTGTTGCCCGCCTGCAAATACTGCACTCCCAGCCCGGTATAGGCTTCCACCGCCTCATCAGGTTCAGCGCCCTGTGCGCTACCGGTACCGGTACCACCCGACTGTGATGCACAGCCGGACACCAACGCTGCCGCAAGCAGCAGCGAAACCAAGCTGGAGCCTTTCACTTTTCCCCCTTAAACCCTTTCAGTCTTTCCGTGAACAGGCTCCTCTTGTACCACAGGAATATATTTTTGGCTACGACGGGTACGGTCCTCGACCTGCCCCACCAGCTGACCACAGGCGGCATCCACGTCATCACCACGGGTACGTCGCACCGTCGTAATGATGCCGGCTTTGAGCATGATGTCCTTGAAGCGCTGAATGGCTTCCTCACCGGGTCGGCGGTAGCCTGAGTTCGGGAAGGGGTTAAACGGAATCAGGTTAAGCTTGCAGGGCAGCTGACGCAGTACCTTGACCAGTTCACGCGCGTGCTCTGGCTGGTCGTTGATCCCTTCTATCAGGGTATATTCCACGGTAATAACCCGCTTGTCATTCAAGCCTTCGAGGTAGCGATTGCAGGACGCAATCAATTCCTCGATCGGGTAGCGCTTGTTGATCGGTACCAACTGGTCACGCAGCGGGTTGTTGGGCGCATGCAGCGAGATTGCCAGGGATACGTCACTGACCTCGCGCAGTTTGTCGATCGCCGGCACCACACCCGAGGTACTCAGGGTTACGCGGCGCTTGGATAGACCATAGGCGTTGTCATCCATCATCAGCTCGATGGCGTCGACAACGTTGTCAAAATTCATCAGCGGCTCACCCATTCCCATCAACACCACGTTGGATACGCGACGTTCGGAGGGATCGAATGGCCCAAAGGCACGGATAGCCACCCGCAACTGAGCGATAATCTCAGCGGTAGACAGATTGCGGTTGTAGCCCTGCTTGCCGGTAGAGCAAAAACTGCAGTCCAGCGAGCAGCCCACCTGTGAAGACACGCACAGGGTTCGGCGGTCACCATCAGGGATCAGCACCATTTCGATTGCAGAGCCGCCATCCATGCGAATTACCCACTTGCGGGTACCGTCCCGGGAGGTCTTATCAAGCAGGATCTCCGGCTCGCGAATCTCGGCCATTTCAGCCAGTTTCGCGCGCAGCGCCTTGCTGATGTTGGTCATCTCATCAAAACTGGAGGCACCCTGCTGGTGCAGCCACTTGAGGACCTGAGTCGCGCGAAAGCGCTTCTCGCCCATTTGATCGAAAAAGGCTTCCAGCTTGGCAGGAGACAGACCCAGGAGGTTGAGTTTGGATGGGGTCTCAGACATATCGTAGTGTTACTCGTATTAAATGACGGGCCGTCCGGAGTGGACGACCCGATACGGATCAAGCGCCGAAGAAGTAGGCGATTTCACGCGCTGCAGAGTCTGCAGAGTCGGAACCGTGTACGGCGTTGGCGTCGATGGATTCAGCGAAGTCACGACGGATAGTGCCTTCAGCCGCTTCCTGCGGGTTGGTTGCACCCATCAGTTCACGGTTCAGTGCGATGGCGTTTTCACCTTCCAGAACCTGAACAACAACAGGACCAGAGGTCATGAATGCAACCAGGTCGGCAAAGAAAGGACGCTCTTTGTGTTCAGCGTAGAAGCCTTCAGCGTCGGCCTTGCTCAGCTGCTTCATCTGCATGGCAACTACTTTCAGGCCTGCTTTTTCGAAGCGGCTTACGATTTCACCGATCACGTTTTTGGCAACGGCATCCGGTTTGATGATGGAAAGAGTACGTTCAACTGCCATAGGTATAATCCCCAATCTATAGTGCTACAGGTCAATAAGGCGCAACATTATACGCAAAGCACCAGACACTGAACAGACAACTCTAAAAAGCGAAAAAGCCCGGATGTTGCGCCCGGGCTTTTGCAGGATCATCATTCGGCTTCTTCGATCCAGGCCATCTGGATCGCTTCCAGAATTTTTTCGCCACAGTGATCCGGATCATCGTCGAACTCATCCAGCTCCAGGACCTTGGTATACAGATCCGGAAAGCTGATCTGCAAAGGATTCACATCCGGATAGGCTTCATAGAGCTCAATGGCGATATCGTTCACATCTACCCACTTCAAACCCATGCTACACCTCAGTGCTGTTCCGATACCTGGTTGATGGTGTATTTCGGAATCTCCACCACCAGGTCTTCATTATCGACCAAAGCCTGACAGCTGAGACGAGACTCGGGTTCCAGCCCCCAGGCCTTGTCCAGCATATCGTCTTCCAGCTCATCTGCTTCATTCAGCGAATCGAAGCCTTCACGCACGATGACGTGACAGGTGGTGCAGGCACAGGACTTTTCGCAGGCATGTTCGATCTCAATGCCGTTGGCCAGTGCCAGATCACAGATCGAGATCCCCGCCTGGGCTTCAACCACCTTACCCTCCGGGCAAAGCTCTTCGTGCGGCAAAAAAATCACCTGGGGCATTAACGTGCCTCCTTATCAATTTCATCAATCGAGTGGCCCGACAGGGCGCGGGAAATACTTTGATCCATACGTCGAGAGGCAAAGAAGTCACTGGCCTTGGCCAGCTCCTCCACCCCGCTTTCAATACGGCGGTAGTCGCCCTCAGCGACGATGGTTTCGAGCTTGGCAACCGCCTGTTCCAACCGCTCCCGCTCTTCATCGTTGAGCAACTCACCGTCCTGGGCCATCGCCGCGCGCAAGGCAGCGATGATACGCTCGGCTTCAACCTGCTGCTCGCGCAAGTTGCGCGCTTCCAGATCTTCGGCCGCATGGCTGTAGGATTCCTTGAGCATGCGCGTGATCTCGTCATCACTGAGACCATAGGACGGCTTAACCTGAATACTGCTCGTCACGCCTGTGGATAATTCCTCGGCAGCAACGCCGAGCAGGCCGTCCGCATCCACCTGGAAGGTGACACGAATTTTGGCGGCACCGGCCGCCATCGGCGGAATATCACGCAGCACGAAACGCGCCAGAGAACGGCAGTCCTGCACCAGTTCACGCTCACCCTGAACCACGTGAATCGCCATCGCCGTCTGACCATCCTGATAGGTGGTAAATTCCTGCGCACGTGCGACCGGGATGGCGGTGTTGCGGTGGATAATCTTCTCGACCAGCCCACCCATGGTTTCCAGGCCCAGCGACAGCGGAATCACATCCAGCAGCAGCATATCGCTGTCAGGCTTGTTGCCTACCAGCACATCGGCCTGCAGCGCCGCACCCACGGCTACTACTCGGTCCGGATCGATATCGATATGGGGCGGACGACCAAAGAACTCGGCCACAGACTCACGCACCAATGGCACGCGGGTAGAACCACCCACCATGACCACTTCTGCCACTTCGTCCACCGCCACACCGGCATCCTTGAGTGTACGACGACAGGTTCTCAGCGTGCGCTTGACCAGTGATTCGATCAGCGCATCAAACTGCGCGCGTGTCACCTCGACGGTAAAGGCATGGCCATCCATCTCGACCGTTTCAACCACTCGATCTTCATCGGTCAGACGCTCTTTGACACGCCGTGCCAAAGTCGTTAATCCACGTGCCGAGAACGCATTCAGCTGATCCCCGA
Organism: uncultured Marinobacterium sp.; assembly: GCA_964390205.1. GTDB lineage: Bacteria > Pseudomonadota > Gammaproteobacteria > Pseudomonadales > Balneatricaceae > Marinobacterium. The sequence goes on along the minus strand of CAYMHL010000009.1, from coordinate 28,587 downwards.
TGGCCGATTGGTGCAAGAGCTCTTCCGCCAGCAGACGGTCGAAATCGTCACCGCCAAGCGCCGTGTCACCGCCGGTAGCGAGTACCTCAAAGACACCACGATTCAGACGCAGGATGGATATATCAAAGGTGCCCCCCCCCAGATCATAGACGGCGATAACACCTTCATCCTGCTTATCGAGACCATAGGCAACCGCCGCTGCCGTGGGCTCGTTGAGCAGGCGCAACACCTTGAGACCTGCCAGCTGGGCGGCATCCTTGGTGGCCTGACGCTGAGCGTCATCGAAGTAGGCCGGTACCGTAATGACCACCCCTTCAAGCTCGCCACCCAGAGAATCACGCGCACGCTCAGCCAGTGCGGACAGGATATCCGCCGACACCTCCACAGGACTCTTGTCACCGGCCGCAGTCTGCAGATAAGGCATACCGGATTCGGCGGCAGCAAAACGGTAGGGCAGCTCTGCTCCCAGCCCCTTGATGTCTTCCACACCACGCCCCATCAGACGCTTGACCGAGATAATGGTGTTGTAGGGGTCCTGAGAGGCCTGCGCCAGCGCCTCAGCACCGACGCAGGGCGCTGCGCCCTGCTGATAACGTACAACCGACGGCAACAGATGCTGTCCGCTCGCATCCGCCAACGTAACGGCTTCGCCGCTGCGTACCGAAGCAACCAGTGAATTGGTGGTACCCAAATCGATCCCGACCGCCAGCTTGCGTGCGTGCGGTTCGGGGCTTTGTCCGGGTTCAGCTATTTGCAGTAGTGCCATAGAACTTCCGTTAGTCGTCGAACAGTCTGTCTTCCAGCGCCTCAATATCGCTCTGCAACTTGCAGTTGAACTGCATCTTGCGCACCAGCATTTCGGCCTGCTCAAGCTGCTCGCTCTCCCAGGCCGTTACAAATGCGTCTTGCAGCCGCTGGAAATCATCAGCCACATGCGCCTGCAGCTCTTCCAGTTCCGACTCGGGATCATCGTGATCTACCGCCTCAGCCGCGCGTTCACGCAGTTCCATCTGCTCCATCAAAAACATGGGATCAAGCTGGTTGCGACTGTCGGACAGGGTATCAATCCCCTTGAGGGAGAGCAGGTATTGCGCACGCTTCAGCGGCGATTTGAGGGTGGTGAGCGCTTCATTGAGATAGGCCGTGTACTGCACGGCCAGGCGCTGTTCTCGATCAGACTGATGTGAGTGTCTATCTGGGTGTATCTGCTTCTGCAGCTCGCGGTAACGCTCGGTGAGGCGGGACTGATCCACATCGAAGCCGACAGGCAAACCCAGAAATTCGAAGTAGTTACGTGTGATATCCATCAACCGGCCTCACTTGCCGCAACGTCAGACGTTGAAGCTTTCGCCGCAACCACATTCGCTGCGCACATTCGGGTTGTTGAACTTGAACCCTTCATTCAACCCTTCACGGACGAAGTCGAGTTCAGTCCCATCCAGATAGGCCAGGCTTTTGGGATCGACCATCACTTTGACACCGCCGAACTCGAACACCTGATCCTGCGGCTCACTGGCATCGACAAACTCCAGCACATACGCCATGCCCGAGCAGCCTGATGTTCTGATGCCGAGACGAATGCCTTCGCCGTGACCGCGTTTTTCAAGGTAGCGCGCGACATGATCAATCGCGGCCTGTGTCATGCTAATTGCCATAATTACCCCAAGCACGGAGGGCCAAGCCCTCCGTTACGGTGTCACTTGTGCTGTTTCTTGCGGTAGTCTTCCACCGCAGCCTTGATCGCATCTTCGGCCAGTACCGAGCAGTGAATTTTCACCGGCGGCAGCGCCAGCTCTTCCGCGATCTGAGAGTTTTTCAACTCGGACGCCTGATCCAGCGTCATGCCCTTGACCCATTCGGTCACCAGCGAGCTGGATGCGATGGCAGAACCGCAGCCATAGGTCTTGAAGCGGGCATCTTCGATCACCCCTTCATCGTTAACCTTGATCTGCAGGCGCATCACGTCACCGCAGGCGGGCGCACCCACCATGCCGGTACCAACATGCGGATCTTCCGCATCCATTTTACCGACGTTGCGCGGGTTTTCGTAATGGTCAATAACCTGTTCACTGTAAGCCATGATATACCTCCAAAACGTCTTCGGGACCTTAGTGGTGGACCCACTCAACCTTGCTCAGATCTACGCCATCTTTATACATATCCCAAAGCGGGGACAGTTCACGCAACTTGCTCACCGCAGTGCGGACCTGTTCAGTGGCGTAGTCCACCTCTTCTTCAGTGGTGAAGCGACCCAAAGAGAAGCGGATGGAGCTGTGTGCCAGCTCGTCATTCAGACCCAGTGCGCGCAGCACATAGGACGGCTCAAGACTGGCTGACGTACAGGCAGAACCTGATGACACCGCCAGATCCTTGATCGACATCAGCAGAGATTCGCCCTCTACAAAGGCAAAACTGATGTTAACGATCCCCGGTACACGCTGGACGTCAGAACCGTTCAGGTGAACCTCTTCCATATCCTGGACACCGGCCCAGAGGCGCTCACGCAGCGCTTCCAGACGCGCGGTTTCAGCCGCCATCTCTTCGCCTGCAATACGGAAGGCTTCACCCATACCGACGATCTGATGGGTCGGTAGAGTACCGGAACGCATGCCGCGCTCGTGACCACCGCCGTGAATCAGTGCTTCCAGACGCACACGCGGCTTACGACGCACGTAGAGAGCACCCACACCCTTGGGTCCATAAATCTTGTGGGCACAGACCGAAAGCAGGTCAACCTTCATCTCGTCCATATTGATCGGCAGCTTGCCGACGCTCTGTGCCGCATCCACGTGAAAGAGCACACCCTTGGCACGGGTGATCTCGCCGATTGCGGCGATATCGGTCACGGTGCCGATCTCGTTGTTGACGTGCATCAGCGAGACCAGAATAGTGTCATCACGCAAGGCATCAGACACCTGCTGCGGCGTAATCAAACCATTGCTGTCCGGCTCCAGATAAGTCACCTCAAAGCCTTCACGCTCCAGCTGACGGCAGGGGTCGAGCACTGCCTTGTGTTCAATCTTGGAGGTGATGATGTGCTTGCCTTTTTTGCTGTAGAAGTGAGCAACACCCTTGATCGCCAGGTTATCGGACTCGGTTGCACCAGAGGTCCAGACAATCTCGCGCGGATCGGCGCCCAGCAGATCAGCCACCTGACGACGAGCGGTTTCCACCGCCTCTTCCGCCTTCCAGCCAAACAGGTGGGAGCGCGATGCCGGGTTACCGAAATTGCCATCCGGTGTCAGACACTGAATCATTTTCTCTGCCACACGGGGGTCAACCGGTGTTGTTGCGGCGTAATCTAGGTAGATCGGCAGTTTCATCATCTCTCTCCAAAAAAACTCTACACGGCGGCTTTTTTGCCAACCGGCTGTTCTGTACTGCTGGCGATCAGCTGCTCCACCTGACGCTGCTGACGGCCGGCCACTTCCTGCACATCGCGTCGAGCCACCAGATCAGCCAGACTGATACTGCTGAGGAAGCCATGAATCTGGTCGCTTAGATCGCACCAGAGATGGTGAGTCAGACATACTTCACCTCCCTGACAGCCACCGTTGTGCTGACAACCGGTGGCATCGACGGACTCGTTGACCGCATCGATCACTTCCGCCACATTGATGTGAGCCTGATCGCGCTTGAGTTGATAGCCGCCACCCGGCCCACGCACACTGCGTACCAGCTCGTTGCGGCGCAGCTTGGCAAACAGCTGCTCCAGGTAAGACAGTGAGATCCCCTGGCGCTCGGATATATCAGCCAGGCTGATCGGCCCCTTACCTTCATGCAACGCCAAATCCAGCATCGCAGTTACGGCGTATCGCCCTTTGGTTGTCAATCGCATAATATTCCTCATGCTCAGGCTTTACAGCATGGCAACATTATGCGATTCCCTACCATTTTAGTCAACTATTTAACCGACTTGTTCTGTCGGACATTTGTATTCACTGACGAAACGGCATCGTCATCAGCAGACATGCTTGAAGGCATGCCACTGGTATCATCCACCGCTGCCTCGAAATCTTCCGACTTCAGTTCAGGCAACTGCTCGTCACAATAGCCCGGCTTGAGTTCGCACAACGCCTTGCCCATGGTTTCGACCTTGTGATCCATCGCCTGCATGTGATCAAGCAGACAACGAATCGCATGTGCGACAGGGTCAGACACCTCTTTGGTCACCGCATAGGCATCGAAGCCAACCTTGTCCGCCATCTGACGACGCTTGAGCTCTTCGGGACTCTCTTCCTCGGCATGACGCTTAATGATACGCCCGGGAATGCCGACAACCGTGGCATCTTCGGGCACATCGCGCGTCACCACGGCATTGGAGCCCACGCGCGCACCGGCACCGATGGTAATCGGCCCCAACACCTTGGCGCCCGCACCACAGACCACATTATTACCTAGTGTCGGGTGACGCTTGCCTTTGTTCCAACTGGTCCCGCCCAGCGTGACCCCATGATACAGGGTTACATCATCACCGATCTCGGCGGTTTCCCCGATTACCACACCCATGCCGTGATCGATGAAAAAACGCTGCCCAATAGTGGCCCCAGGATGAATTTCAATGCCGGTCAACCAGCGCGCAAGATTGGACACCATCCGCGCCAGCCATTTGAACTGCTTGCGCCATAACCAATTGGCCAGACGGTGAAACCAGATGGCATGCAAACCCGGATAGGCCGTCAGCACCTCAAAGGCATTGCGCGCCGCCGGATCACGATGAAAGACCGAACGTATGTCTTCACGTATTTGCTTAAACATCTTCTTTATCACCCTTTTTCGCCGATGCCTGCATCTTGCGCTCCACTGCCGTGAGAATGCCGCGCAGCACGTTGACTTCAACCTTGTCCGGTACTGCACGCTGCAACAAACGTCGCAAGCGCGGCATCAGCTGTCGCGGATTATCGGGATCGAGAAACTCGATGTTGACCAGCGTTCGCTCCAGATGCTCGAACATCAGCTCAAGCTCACGCTGCTCAGCCAACTCAATGTCCCAGTCGGTGCCCCACTGCGGCTTGTTCAGCGGTTGCTGCGCCAGCTCCGCCATACGCAGTTCATAGGTGATGACCTGCACCGCTGCTGCGATGTTGAGTGAGCTGAAGCTCTCGACGGCGGGAATGTGAACGTGATGGTGGCAGCGCTGCAACTCCTCATTGGTCAGTCCCCGATCCTCGCGACCGAACAGTATCGCCACCCTGGCCTTGCCCTTCAGCGGTGCCGCAATGGCGGCCAGCTCGCGTGGATCGACCAGCGGCCAGGGAATATGCCGCTCGCGGGCACTGGTACCGAACACCAGTTCGCAGTCAGCGATGGCATCATCAATGGATTCCACCACACGGGCGGATTCGAGCAGGTCGGTCGCCCCCGACGCGCGTGCATCGGCATCCGGATGCGGAAACAGCTTGGGACTCACCAGACAGAGATCTTTCAGCCCCATGTTTTTCATGGCACGGGCCACCCCGCCGATGTTACCGGGGTGTGTCGTGTTCACCAGCACAATGCGAATATGGTCAGACATGGAGTTACGCCGCTAAAAGCCAAACATTCTAACAGAACATGATTCAGTTGCAGACCACCTGTTCAGCGCAGCGCCGGTCTGAGCTACAATAGACCTTTGACAATCGTGAATACTGGACACCGACACTGATGCAACCAATGGTTAATATTGCCCTGCGCGCGGCCCGGCTCGCAGGCGAACAGATCGCACGCGCCCTGGAACGCCTGGACCTGATCAAATCCGAACAGGCCGATGTCGCTGAGTTCATCAGTGAGCTCTGCCAACAGGCTGAACGCACCATCGCCACTTCCATCCAGAAGGCCTATCCCCAGCATAGCCTGATCGGTGAGTACAGTGGTCAATTCGCTCCGATTGGCGAAGGCCCCGGCCAGTGCGAATGGCACATCAGCCCGATCGATAGCCTGACCAACTTCTCCAACGCCCTGCCGATGTTTGCCCTCAGTGTCACCGGCTTCATCAACGGCAAGGCTGAGCACTGCGTCGTCCTCAACCCGGTCTTCGGCGAAGAATTTACCGCCAGCCGCGGCAAGGGCGCCCAGCTCAACGGCAAGCGTCTGCGCGTAAGCAACCGCACCTCGCTCGAAGGCGCTGTCATCGGCACCGGCTACCATGCCCGTCGCAGCGACAAGCCCTGGATGGAGTCTCACGCCCGCATGATGCAGCAGGTCATGCAGGCCGGCGCCACCCTGCACAACAGCGGCTCCCCGGTGCTGAGCCTGGCCTACACGGCCGCAGGCCGCCTGGATGGCTTCTACCAGATTGGCCTGAGTCAGGCAGAACTGTCAGCAGGTCTGCTGCTGATTCGTGAAGCGGGCGGCCTGGTCGGTGACTTCTCCGGCGGCAACAAATACAGCGACCACGGCAACCTGGTCACCGGCAACACCAAGATCCTCAAGGCATTGCTGCGCACCCTGCACCCGGCGACTGCCGAAGCACTGCGCTGATTTGCCAAAAAGCAGTCATAAAAAAACCGCATCCCCGGATGCGGTTTTTTTGCGCCGTTCGAAGCCTCAGACTTCGAACGGGTGACGCAGAACGATGGTCTCGTTGCGATCGGGACCGGTCGAGATGATATCGATCGGCGCTTCAATCAACGCTTCCAGACGACTGATATAGGCACGAGCATTGGCCGGCAGCTCGTCCAGGCTTTTCACACCCAGCGTTGACTCAGTCCAGCCCGGCAACTGCTCATACACCGGCTCGACCAGTTCGTAGTCTTCACTGCCGTTGAGCGAAGTCACCATATTACCTGCCGCATCCTTGTAACCGGTACAGATGTTGATCTGCTCCAGACCATCCAGCACATCCAGCTTGGTCAGACAGATGCCGGATACAGAGTTGATCTGAATCGCATGGCGCAGCGCGACAGCGTCAAACCAGCCACAACGGCGTGCACGACCCGTGGTAGAACCGAATTCGTGACCACGCTCGGCCAGACGCTGCCCAACATCACAATGCAGCTCGGTCGGGAAAGGACCACCACCCACACGCGTGGTATAGGCCTTGGTGATACCCAGGATGTAATCCAGATACAGCGGACCAAAGCCACTGCCGGTGGAGGTGCCGCCTGCCGTGGTATTGGAAGAGGTTACATAGGGATAGGTACCGTGGTCGATGTCCAACAGCGAACCCTGAGCACCCTCGAACATGATGCTGGCACCCTGCTTGCGCAGATCATGCAGCTTGGCGGTTACGTCGGTGATCATCGGCACCAGCGTCTTGGCCATCTCCATGCAGCTGTCATAGGTCTGCTGGAAATCGACCGGCTCTACCTTGTAGTAGTGCTGCAGCGCAAAGTTGTGGTACTCCAGCACTTCCTTCAGCTTGGCGGCAAAGCGCTCCGGATGCGCCATGTCACCCAGGCGCAGACCACGACGTGCAACCTTGTCTTCATACGCCGGACCAATACCCCGGCCGGTGGTACCGATCTTGGCGTTGCCACGGGCCAGCTCGCGCGCCTGATCCAGCGCCACATGGTAAGGCAGGATCAGCGGGCAGGCCGGGCTCAACTGCAGGCGCTCACGCACGGGGACACCGCGACCTTCCAGCTCACCGATCTCTTTCAGCAGCGCCTCCGGCGACAGCACAACGCCGTTGCCGATCAGACAAAGTACATTCTGACGCAGAATACCGGACGGAATCAGGTGAAGAACGGTTTTCTCACCATCGATTACCAGTGTATGCCCTGCATTATGCCCGCCCTGGAAGCGAACGACGGCAGCGACCTGCTCGGTCAAAAGATCAACGATCTTACCCTTGCCTTCATCACCCCACTGGGTGCCCAGAACAACGACGTTTTTACCCATTGCTGTCTCGATTACTCGTTAATTGTCAAAAAATTTTGCGATCAAAGATCGACCAGAACCCATTTGCCGCCATCCAGCACCAGCTGCCGGCAATAGCGGTTGTCACCGTCCGTTTCGCCTTCCAGGCGCTGCACAACGCGCTTTCCGGCCTGACGCAGACTGGCGATCGCGGACTGCAGGTCTTCTGCTTCTCCCGCAGGGGCCAGAATCACGCCCTCCGCCTGCCCGGCCAACTGGCCCGACAGGTCCATCAAGGTCTTGAGATCGGCACTGAAGCCGGTTGCCGGACGTGCACGCCCGAAATCACGCCCGATATTGTCGTAACGCCCGCCCTTGGCAAGCGCCTGACCAAAGCTGGGCGTGTAAGCGGCAAACACGATACCAGTGTGGTAGTGATATCCGCGCAGCTCGCTGAGATCAAAATAGGTATCCACAGCAGGGAAACGTGCCGAAATACGCGCGGCCAGATCCGCCAGATATTCCACGGCCTTCATCAGCTCCGCATCCGCAGCGAACAGCTGACCGGCCTTTTCCAGTATAGCCAGGCCACCATTGAGTCGCGGCAATTCACTCAGCCACTGCGTCAATTGAGCGGACAGGTTCAGCTCATCGACAAAACGACCGATTTCCGGCAACGCCTTGCGCTGCAGCATATCCTGATAGTCGCTCTGCTGCTGGGCTGTAAGTTCAGCCATCTGCATCAAACGACTGAATACGCCCACATGACCAAGATCCAGGCTGATACGCCCCGGCACACCCACTTCATCGAGTGTAGCCAGCATCAACGAGATGACTTCCACATCGGAATCGGGACCTGAGTGGCCATAGAGTTCGGCACCGAGCTGCAGCGGGTTGCGCGATGCCAACATGTTTTCGGCATGGCTGTGCAGGACCGAGCCACAATAACACAGACGACTGGCTCCCTTGGTGCGCAGGCGGTGGGCGTCAATGCGCGCCACCTGAGGTGTCATATCGGCACGCACGCCCAGCGTATGACCACTCATGCGATCGGTGACCTTAAAGGTATTGAGGTCGAGGTCATGACCGACACCGGTCAGCAGGGACTCCAGATGCTCCGCGATAGGCGGCATTACCAACTCGTATCCCCAGCGATGGTAGAGGTCGAGCACCTTGCGGCGCATCAGTTCAACCTGCCGCGCCTGCGGCGGCAGCAGCTCCATTATTCCGTCGGGCAGCAACCAGCGATCTGCCAAGGCCATGCGTTACTCCGCTGTCATCAGGTGGTCTGAATCACAAAAAAACCGGGCAATAACCCGGTTGACTAACTATATCACGAAACCGGGCGCCAAAGGCACCCGGTTTTCGTTGCACTATTGGGTAACAGATGTCCCCTTGGCGCTGTTGAGATAGCGGAAGAACTCGCTCTTCGGATCCAGCACAAAGAGATCACCGGAGCCGGAAAAGGCTTCACGGTAGGCATTGAGACTGCGATAGAAGGCATAGAACTCGGCATCGCGATTGAACGCGTCCGCATAGATGGCGGCTGCCTGAGCATCACCTTCACCACGCACGATCTCGGCTTCACGGAAAGCATCGGCCAGAATCACCGTACGCTGACGATCCGCATCGGCACGAATACCCTCGGCCAATTCCTTGCCGCGCGAGCGCAGCTCACGGGCCAGACGAAGACGTTCGGTACGCATACGCTCATAGACTGACGCTGACACTTCCTGCGGCAACTCAATACGCTTGACGCGCACATCGATGACTTCGATCCCCAACTCCTGCTGTGCCAGTTCACTGAGGGCACGAATCACCGCTCCCATCAGCTCCTCGCGGGCACCGGAAACCACTTCGGTCAGGGTGCGCTCACCAAACTGGTTACGCAGGCTGGTTTCGATTCGAGTCGACAGAAGATCTGCCGCACGGAACTCGTCACCCGAGGTCGCGGTGTAATACTTCTCAACGTTATCGATGCGCCATTTGACGAAGGAGTCCACGATCAGACGCTTCTTTTCCAGCGTCAGGAACGCCTGCGGCCGCGCATCCAGAGTCATGATACGACCTTCGAATTTGCGAATGGTGTTAACAAACGGAATCTTGAAATGCAGACCCGGCTTGATATCCGCCTCAACGACCTCACCAAAGCGCAGCTTGATTGCCCGCTCCGTCTCCTTGACGATGTAAACCGACTTGGAGCCGATCATCACCACCAGCAGCAGCGCGATCAAACCAAACATGGATGTAGGCTTCATTAACGTCCCTCCCTCAGGCCAGAGGTTGTCTGAGCACGCTGACGCGCCTCCTGCAATACCTGCTCAGCCAGCTGATTCAGGGTATTTTCGTCCAGTCGAACCGGGCGGCCGGAAGTATCACGCCCCGATTGCTGCTCGGTCAGACGATCCAGCGGCAGATACATCATGTTGTTGCCGCCTTCAACATCCACCATCACCTTGCCGGTGCGGCCGAGCACATCCTGCAGCGCATCGATATACAAACGCTCACGGGTTACTTCGGGGGCCTTGGCGTACTCGGTCAGCAGCGCTGTGAAACGACTTGCTTCACCCGTTGCCTTGGCAACCACTTCCTCGCGGTAGGCGTTGGACTCTTCCATCAAACGCTGAGCCTGACCCCTCGCTTCAGGGATGATGCCGTTGGCATAGGCTTGAGCTTCGTTGATCACACGCTGCTCGTCTTCCCGCGCCTTGATCACGTCATCAAATGCATCCTGGACCTGACGCGGTGCCTGAGCATTCTTGATGTTGACCTTGGAGATCTGCAGACCGGTCGAATAGTCTTCCATATAACGCTGCAGGCGTGCCTGCACCTGCAGTGCCAGGGTGTCACGCCCTTCGGTCAGGATGCCGTGCATTTCAGACGTACCGACTACATGACGCAGTGCCGATTCCGATGACTGCGCCAGACTGTCGCTGGGGTCACGAATTTTGAGGATATACATGATCGGATCTGCAACCACATACTGTACCGTCATATCGACATCGACGATGTTCTCATCTTCGGTCAGCATCAGCGAGCGGTGATCGTAGGTACGAATACGCGTGGTATTCACCTTGGTCACTTCGTCAATCAACGGCGGATTCCACTGCAGACCCGGCTGTACGGTGTCATGGTACTTGCCAAGGCGCAGCACTATACCGCGTTCCTGCTGATCGACGGTATAGAACCCCATACCGGCCCAAAACAGGGCTGCCAGCACAATCAGCACCACGAAGAAGCCGCTGCCGCCACCCTTGCCGCCGGCGCCGCCGCCAAAGCCGCCGCGTTTCTTGCCGCCACCAAAGATGCCGCCGATACGATCCTGCAGCTTGCGCATCGCCTCGTCGAGATCAGGAGGCCCCTGATCCTTGCCACCACGCTTGCCGCGGTTATCGCCACCGCCACTCCAGGGGTCATGGTTGTTGCCATTACCGCCAGGCTCATTCCAGGCCATAGTGTTCTCCGTTAAAAACCGCTTGATTAACTGTTTTGATTATTTGCAATCGTTGCTTTACTGCCGCTGGCTAGTCGACCATCTGCGGCAGATATTGTTCCTGCCGGATCCCCAGTCGACTCAAAATGCGTTTGAAATCCTTCATCTGCAGACGAACTTCCAGCAATATTTCGCCCTGATCATCGACCTCCTCCTGCACCACAGCGCCCTGAGCATAGAGCTGAGCACGCAGGTTGCCATCACGAGGCCCCAGCTTCAGCCGATCATGAAACATCTCTTCGCCCAGGCGCTCACTGATTGCCGCCAGCAGAAGATCAAGCCCCTCACCGGTTACAGCCGACACCCACACACGCCAGGGTACACCGTTCTCGTCGCGATCAATCCGGGGCTCGCTGCCCTCCATGCGATCGATCTTGTTGTATACCTGCAATACGGGGACTTCAGCGGCACCGATCTCTTCCAGTACCGCTTCGACCTGCTCGATGTGCCCCAAACGCTCCTCATCGTAGCAATCGATCACATGCAGCAACAGTGTGGCTTCAGTCGTTTCCTGCAGGGTAGCACGAAAAGCTTCGACCAGTTTGTGCGGCAGGTGACGGATAAAGCCCACGGTATCCGCCAGTATCGCCTGACCAACATCTGCCAGCTCAATCTTGCGCAGGGTTGGATCCAGGGTCGCAAACAGCTGATCTGCCGCATACACATCCGCCGTGGTCAGGCGATTGAACAGGGTAGACTTACCGGCGTTGGTGTAGCCCACCAGTGACAGCGTTGGCACTTCGGCACGCTTGCGCGCACGACGGCCCTGGTCACGCTGTTTACGGACCTTTTCCAGTCGTTTGAGGATGGATTTGATACGCGCCCGCAGCAATCGGCGGTCGGTTTCCAGCTGGGTTTCGCCGGGGCCACGCAAACCTATACCGCCCTTCTGGCGCTCAAGGTGGGTCCAGCCGCGTACCAGACGCGTCGACATGTGCTCCAGCTGAGCCAGTTCCACCTGCAGCTTGCCCTCGTGAGTACGGGCACGCTGGGCGAAAATATCCAGAATCAGACCGGTACGATCGAGCACGCGACACTGCAGCTCACGCTCCAGGTTACGCTCCTGTGCCGGACTCAGTGCATGGTTGAAAATAACCAGCTCGGCCTCGTGCATACGCACCAGATCGGCCAGCTCTTCCACCTTGCCCTTGCCCAGAAAAAACTTGGGACTGGGATCGGCACGGCTACCGGTCAGGAACTCGACCGGGTCAGCACCTGCCGACAATGCCAGCTCTTCCAGCTCTCGGGGATTTTCGCGATCGGCCTCGGAGGCCAGTTCAATGTGGACGAGGATCGCGCGCTCGCCAGATTCTGGACGTTCGAAAAACAATTAATACCTCATTCAGCAGGCTTGTCGTCGGCCACAGGCAACTTGACCGGACGGGAGGGCACTACTGTGGAAATCGCGTGTTTGTAGACCATCTGACTGACGGTGTTCTTCAGCAGAATAACAAACTGATCGAAGGACTCGATCTGTCCCTGCAGCTTGATGCCGTTCACCAGGAAGATCGAAACAGGTACACGTTCCTTGCGCAGAACATTAAGGTAAGGGTCTTGTAGTGATTGCCCTTTTGACATTGCAAACTCCTTCCAGAATGGAAATAAATTTATAGTGTAGTTGTGATTCGGTTAAAGCTGACCCGGCATGCAGACCACTGCATGAACAGAGTTTGCGCGCGATCATACCGGATTTCATTATATAACGGCAGGGTCTGACAGTTTCAAGGCATCGGAAACTAAATTCGGCGACTCGCTTTCCAACCAGTGAACTCCCTGCCAGCCTCGCAGCCAGGTCAATTGACGCTTGGCCAGCTGACGGGTTGCAACCACGCCCTTGTACCTCATGGTGTCTCGGTCATATTCATCACTGAACCAGGACCACATCTGGCGATAGCCGACACAACGGATCGACGGCATGCCCGCATGCAGATCACCTCGCTCCCAAAGTGCCCGCACTTCCGCTTCAAAACCGGCCTTGAGCATCAGATCGAAACGCTGCTCAATGCGCTCGTGCAATCGTGAGCGCTGCCCAGGCGCCAGTGCAATGGGCACTATGTTGAACGGCAGATCCGCATCCGCCTGTTCGCGCCAGTGCTCGCTGATCGGCTTGCCGGTCAGTTCGACCACCTCCAGTGCCCGCTGCAGTCGCTGCGAGTCGGTCGGTTTTAGCCGCCGGGCGCCCTCAGGATCGAGCCGAGCCAGGCGGGCATGAATCGCCGGCCAGCCTTTCTCGACCGCTTCCGCTTCGATGCGGGCACGCAGCTCGGGATCGGCTTCCGGCAGTTTTGCCAATCCCTGCTGCAGGGCATTGAAATAGAGCATGGTGCCGCCGACCAGTACCGGAATGCGAGACTGCCGCTGAATTTCGGCAATCATCCTCAGGGCGTCTTCGCGAAACTGGGCGGCCGAATAGGCCTCGGCGGGGTCGAGGATATCCACAAGGCGATGGGGATAGGCACTCAACTCTTCCGGCGTTGGCTTGGCTGTGCCTATATCCATGCCGCGATAGATCATTGCCGAGTCCACACTGATCAGCTCACAGGGGAGATGGTCGCACAGCCGCATCGCCAGATCGGTCTTGCCGGATGCGGTGGGCCCCATGACGAAAATGACATTGGGCTTGTTGTTCACCGAAGGCTGCATCACTGTCCCCGTAAAAAAAGTTTGTCCAGCTGTGCCAATGACAGCTGAGTCCAGGTCGGTCGACCGTGGTTGCACTGACCACTGCGTTCGGTCTGTTCCATATCGCGCAGCAGTGCATTCATCTCCGGCACCGTCAACTGACGGTTGGCACGCACCGCGCCGTGACACGCCATGGTGGCCAGCAGCTCGTTCAGATGCGCCTGAATCCGATCGCTGGTGCCGTACTGCAGCATATCGCCCAGCACATCCCGCACCAGCTGTTCCACATTGGCCCGCGCCAGTGCTACCGGCACTTCGCGAATCACCAGTGATTCCTCGGCCATCCGCTCCAGACGGAACCCCAGGCGGTGAAACTCGTCCGGGCATTCCTCGGCCATATCCCCTTCACGCGCACTGACTGCCAGATTGACCGGCACCAACAGTGGCTGGCTGCGAATCCGATCCTGCTCGAAGGCGACTTTCATGCGTTCGTAGACAATACGCTCATGGGCGGCATGCATATCCACCAACACCATACCCTCGGCGTTCTGCGCCAGAATATAGATGCCGTGCAGCTGCGCCAGCGCATAACCGAGCGGTGGTACCTCCCGCGCGTCACTGCCCATCTCGGCAGCGGCCATTTGCGGCACCACACCTGCCGGTTGATGCAGCGCCGCATAACCACTGATCTGCTCCTGCACCTGACGCGCACTGCCACCACTGCCGAACCCCAGCCCCATGGGACGCTGGCGCAGCGCAGATAAATCGGCGACAGGCGCAGATCCTGGCGAAGCCTGTGGATAACCCATGGCGGCCTGCGCCAGCTCCGGTTGCTTCGATATTTCCGGCGCGCCTTGCACCGGAGCCACATCCTGAGGACGCAGATCGGCAATCACCCGGTAGAGCGTGCGGAACACGAAATCGTGCACCAGCCGGCTTTCACGAAAGCGCACCTCATGCTTGGTCGGGTGGACATTGACGTCTACCAGCGCCGGGTCCAGCTCCAGATAGAGCACATAGGCCGGATGACGGCCGTGAAAGAGCACATCCTGATAGGCTTGACGTACCGCATGGGTAACCACCTTGTCACGGATGACACGGCCATTGACAAAGAAATACTGCTGATCTGCCTGGGCACGGGAAAAGGTCGGCAGGCCCATCCAGCCCCAAAGCCGCAGCCCCGAGGCTTCCGCCACCACATCCAGCGCCACCGATTCGTTGACAAAGCCCTTGCCGAGCAGCTGTGCAAGACGCTGTTCACGCGCCTGCTCACTGGCTGCCGGTCGCAGCTGATGAATCACCTTGCCGTTATGACGCAGACTGAAGCCGACGTCGTAACAGCTCAGGGCCAGCCGTTTGACCACTTCTTCAAGATGACGAAACTCGGTTTTCTCGGTCTTAAGAAACTTGCGCCGCGCAGGGGTGTTGAAGAACAGATCCCGCACTTCCACGGTGGTGCCGGTCGGATGGGCTGCCGGTACCACTTCGGCTGCCATGTCACGACCCTGCGCCGACACGGCCCAAGCATTGTCCTGATCCGGCGGGCGCGACGTCAGCGTCAGACGCGACACCGAGCTTATACTGGCCAACGCCTCACCGCGAAAGCCCAGGCTGCCGACGGCTTCAAGATCTTCCAGCGCAGTGATCTTGGAGGTGGCATGACGACTCAGGGCCAAAGGCAGATCCGACTTATCGATGCCGCGACCGTTATCGCGCAGGCGGATCAGCTTGACGCCACCCTGCTCGGTATCCAGCTCGATGCGATCCGCTCCAGAGTCCAGGCTGTTTTCCAGCAGCTCCTTGACCACGGAAGCGGGCCGTTCAACAACCTCGCCGGCCGCAATCTGGTTAGCCAGCTGCGGCGATAAAAGATGAATACGTGACATAAAAACCTGGGGTTAACCTGCGGGGATGCGCAGCACCTGGCCGACGCGGATGCTGTCACCATTGAGCCTGTTGGCAGTGCGCAGCTGCTGCAGCGAGACACCGTTGCGCTGAGCGATGACGGACAGAGTATCACCTGAGACCACTTTATACAGCCGTTCGCCGCCATCCCCGGGCTTACCGGACTGCTTCTGCCAGGCGATGTAGGTGGCCGCCGGCGGCTTCTCCCAGAAATGATCGACGATGCCGCGATAGATGGCGTCCGCCATCTGATTCTGGTAGCTGGCCGTGCGCAATTTACGCGCCTCTTCCGGGTTGGAGATAAAACCGGTTTCCACCAGGATAGAGGGAATATCCGGCGACTTGAGCACCACGAACCCGGCCTGCTCCACATACTTCTTGTGCATGCGGGCAAAGCGGTCCATGTTGCCATGAATGCGTGATGCCACCTGATGACTATCCTTGCGGCTGGCGTTCATCGACATGTCCAGCAACACACTGGCCAGCACATCATCCTTGTCACCCAGGCTCAGGCTGCCGACACCGCCAATGAGGTCGGCGCTGTTTTCCCGCTGCGCAAGCCAGCGGCCCATTTCGGAACTGGCCCCGCGCCCGGACAGCACCCAAACGGACGCACCGCGGGCGCGGGGATCCTTAAAGGCATCTGCGTGAATGGAAACAAAGAGATCGGCATTGCGCTTGCGCGCCTTGTCGGTGCGTCCGCGCAGACTGATGTAATAGTCACCGGTGCGGGTCAGTTCGGCACGATAGCCCTTGCGCGCATCGATCTTGTCCTTGAGCTTGCGTGCGATGGCCAGCACCACGTCCTTTTCTCGCACGCCACCGGGCCCTATGGCGCCAGGGTCTTCCCCACCATGGCCCGCATCGATCACCACCACGATGTCACGTTTGCCACTCTCACCCGGCACAGGCACCACGGTTTTGGTCACCACCGCCTGCTCGCGCATCTCCAGGTCCACTACCAGGCGATGGCCGTACTGCTCATTGGGCTTGAGGTCAAAACTTTTGGGCCGTACGTTGTCCTTCAGATCAAGCACAATACGCAGCCCCTGACCGCGCTCACTGTGCCGAATCGAGCCGACAGGACTTTTTTCCAGGCCTATGCCCTCGAGCGACGCCTTGAGACTTGCCTGTTCGATGTCGATCACCACCCGGTCGGGGTTCGACAGGGTAAACAGCTTGTGCTCCACCGGACCAGACAGGTCGAACACCAGACGCGTGTTGTCCGGCGCCAGCCAGGCGCGGACATTGCGAACCTCTTCGGCCGCCTGCAGTGCGGTTGTGGTCAGACAGAACAGCAGCAGGCTCAACAGTTGTCCGAGTCTCTTCATCGGCCCTTTCACGTTTGATCAGTCTTGTTCAGTATATCGACCATCCGCTGTCCTTTTTGAGTGATTGCCGTCAACTCCAGTTCACGACCCGTGCCCGACAGCGACAATCGGATCTGCAGATCCGGCTGCGGCAGCATGCCTTCACCCTTTTCCGGCCACTCCACCAGACAGAGTGCATCATCGGTAAAATAATCACGAATACCCAGATATTCCAGCTCTTCAGGATCGGCCAGACGATAAAGGTCAAAATGATAGACGATGCCGGCAGGCGTATCATAGGGCTCCACCAGTGTATAGGTCGGGCTCTTGACCGACCCCTTGTGCCCGCAGCCACGCAGCACGCCCCGGCTCAAGGTGGTTTTGCCCATGCCCAAATCGCCCAGCAGAAAAATCACGCCGCCGGACCGGGTCGCCTGTGCCAGCTCGACACCAAAGCGAGCCATCGACTCTTCATCGGGGAGGTAGCGTTTCATTACCTGTTTTCCTTCATTCGATAGCGCTGAGAACACGACGCACACGGGCAATCAGGTCCGTAGCCAGCAGGCCGCGCTCTCCCTGATCGGCCGCACAAAGATCCGCTGCCCGTGCATGGGCATAGACACCGGCCCTGGCCGCATCAATCGCGCTCAGCCGTTGCGCACGCAAGGCTCCGATGATACCGGAGAGCACGTCCCCCATGCCACCACAGGCCATACCGGGGTTGCCGGCATTGCACAAGTGCATGGCATCACCATCAAAACTGAGACTGCCCGCGCCCTTTAATACTACCGTACCGCCGAACCGCGCCTGAAGCTCACGCACGGCTCTGAATCGATCCTGCTGCACGGCATCGGTACTCCAGCCCAGCAGTCGGGCCGCTTCGCCCGGATGCGGTGTCAGTACCCAGTCATGCCCGCCGATGCTCCCCGACGGCCGACGCTGCAGCAGGTTGAGGGCGTCGGCATCCAACACCAAAGGCAGCCCCGAGTTCAACGCCTGCTGCAGCAACTGGTCAGCCCAGGCGCTCTGCCCAAGGCCGGGGCCGACCACCAGTACATCGGGGCGTTCCAGCAGCGGCTGCAGATCCTGCCCGGAGTTGACACCGGTAACCATCACTTCCGGCGCCCGCGTCAGCGCTGCCGTCACATGCGCAGGCCGGGTCGCCAGAGAGACCAGCCCTGCCCCGCTGCGGGCGGCCGCTTCAGCCGCCATCAACGCAGCCCCACCCATGCCGTGATCACCGCCGATCACCAGCACATGGCCAAACAACCCCTTGTGCGATGAACGCCGGCGTGGCGGCAGCAGCTTGACCAGATCCTCACTGTCGGTGCGAAAGGCACTCAAGGGCACCTCTTCATAGACCTCATCCGGCAACATCAGGCTGTCAAACAATACCTGACCTGCGTGATCCACCCCTTCATGGGTCAGCAATCCCTGCTTGAGGGCTATAAACGTCAGCGTCAGATCGGCACGCACCGCAACACCCAGCACGCGGCCGGTATCACTGCACAGCCCGGAAGGAATATCCACCGCCATCACCGGACGCGGCGAGCGGTTGAACTGACGAATCAGCTCGGCGGCATCGCCACGCACTTCACCGCTGAGTCCCGTGCCAAGCAGCGCATCGACCAGCACCTCGCCCTGGAGCTCCACACCCGGTTGCCAAGCGTTGAGCTCAACGCCGACTGCCTGGGCCCATTGCCAAGCCGCCAGGGCTTCGCCTGTCAGACGATCGGCAAAGTCATCGTTCAACACCAGCACCTGAACCTCGATCCCCTGCTGGCGGGCCAAACCTGCAATGATTAACCCATCACCACCATTGTTGCCGCTGCCACAGGCGATGGTCAGCCGGCGCACCCAGGGCCAGTGCGACATCAACTCGACGAACGCGGCATGACCGGCGCGTTGCATCAGACGGAAGCCGGGAATACCGAACACGTCGATGGCGGTACGATCCAGGGCGCGACTCTGTTCAGCCGTGTATAATGCTCCCGGCAGCTCTGCTCTGCTCATGATGGCTTTCTCCTTTCTTATCAGTTCATTATAGAGGATGGACTGACCCAGACACACCCGGTTCCCGCTATGTCACAGCTCAGCACAGAACAGCTCGACTCACTTGCGCAGGCGCTCAAACAGCAGGCACGGGCTCTGGGTTTTGCCGACTGCGCCATCACCCTGCCGGATGCCCATCAGGAGACCGAGGGGGTGCAGGCCTGGCTCGACAAGGGCTACCAGGGCAGCATGGACTACCTCAACGAAAACGTCGACAAACGGCTGGACCCAACGCTGCTGGTGCCTGGCACCCAACGCATCATCATACTGAGAATGGATTACCTGCCCGCCGAGGCGCCCATTACCGGCATTCTGCGCAACCCGGAAAAAGCCTATGTGGCCCGCTACACCCTGGGGCGCGATTACCACAAATTGATCCGCAAACGCTTGAAACAGCTGGGGCAATGGCTGGATGCTCAGGTCGAAGACGTGGAGGTACGCTTTCGCCCCTTTACCGACAGCGCTCCAGTACTGGAACGCCCGCTGGCACGCAACGCCGGGCTGGGCTGGATCGGCAAACACACCCTGCTGCTTAATCGCCAGGCCGGCTCCTGGTTTCTGCTGGGCGAACTGTTCATCGACCTGCCGCTGCCGATCGATCCCCCGGAAACCGAATCCCACTGCGGACGCTGCTCGGCCTGCATCGATATCTGTCCGACCCAAGCCTTTCCCGAACCCGGCGTCCTCGATGCCCGCCGCTGCATCTCCTACCTCACCATCGAGTACCGCGGCAGCATTCCGCTGGAGCTTCGCCCGCTGATGGGTAACCGCATCTTCGGCTGTGATGACTGCCAACTGATCTGTCCCTGGAACCGTTTCGCCAAACGCAGCGACGAGCCGGACTTTCAGCCCCGGCACCGTCTTGATCAGGCCGATCTGCTGGAGCTGTTCCAGTGGGATGAAGCGACCTTTCTCAAGCGTACCGAAGGTTCTGCCATTCGCCGTACCGGCTATGAAGGCTGGCAGCGCAATCTGGCAGTGGCACTGGGCAACAGCGGGGCTGGCGAGGCGGTGATGGACGCCCTGCGTCAGCGCCGCGAAACGAGCAGCACACTGGTGCAGGAACATATCGACTGGGCACTGGCACGGCTGAGTCAGGCCGCCGGACCTTCACCTCTGCCAATCCTCACCCATCCGGGTGCTCGGCGCCTGCCGGAGTAATCGCCCGGCAGGCCACAAGCGTTAAAGACGGAAAAAGTGGCGACGGTAGTGACGCAGCTCTTCGATGGACTCGCGAATATCGTCCAGCGCCAGGTGATTGGCCTCTTTTTTGAAACCTTCCAGTGCCGAGGGCTTCCAGCGTCGCGCCAGCTCCTTGATGGTGCTGACATCCAGGTTGCGGTAATGGAAGAACGCTTCCAGCTCAGGCATATAGCGCCACAGGAAGCGGCGATCCTGACCGATGCTGTTGCCACACATGGGCGAAGCGCCCTGCTCACTGTGCAGGCGCAGAAATGCCAGCATCTGCTGCTCTGCTTCGGCTTCACCGACCTTGCTGCTGCGCACGCGGTCAGTCAGACCCGACTGGCCATGGGTGCGGGTGCACCACTCATCCATGCGTGCCAACACCGTATCCGGCTGATGCACGGCGATCACAGGCCCCTCGGCGATGAGATTCAGATCCGCATCGGTGACGATTGCGGCCATCTCAATGATGCGGTCAGTGTCCGGATTCAGTCCGGTCATCTCCAGATCGACCCAGATCAGGTTATCCTTGAGCGCCATGCATCTTTTCTCCCCTGGCAAAACTGTCAATTTAACTCGGATTGGAATACCTTAGCACGTCCAACCCAGCAGCAGTGAGCGAGTGATACCGGCCGGTATGGGAAAACGCAAAGTCAACCGGCGCCAGGCCTGGCGCATCAACAAGATTCAGGAAGAACGCGCGGCACGCGCCGAACGACGCGACACCCTGATCGAAGACCAGCTGGAAGGCGGCGACCTTGGCCCCGAGCAGCAGGGCCTGATCATTTCCCATTTTGGCCGTCAGGTCGATGTGGAAGTCCTCGAAGGCGAACACGCGGGTCAAATCCAGCGCTGCCACATGCGCACCCACCTGGGGCAACTGGTCACCGGTGATCGCGTGGTCTGGCGCCGTTCCGCCGACAGCGGCGTGGTAGTCGCGGCGCTGGACCGTCACAGTGAACTGCTGCGGCCGAA
This sequence comes from uncultured Marinobacterium sp., assembly GCA_964390205.1. GTDB lineage: Bacteria > Pseudomonadota > Gammaproteobacteria > Pseudomonadales > Balneatricaceae > Marinobacterium. The sequence continues at coordinate 7,266 of CAYMHL010000009.1, read as the reverse complement.
CAATCAGGGCGAACTCAAGCCGGTAGCGGCCAATATCGATTACATCGTGATTGTCATCGCCGTCGAGCCTTACGCTCACGCCAACCTGATCGACCGCTACCTGGTAGCCGCCGAGGCCAGTGGCATCGAGCCAGTGCTGCTGCTGAACAAGGCCGACCTGCTCAATGACGACAACCGCCAGCGCCTGGAACCGCTGCTGGAGCAGTACCGACGACTCGGCTACCGTACCCTGCAGGCCTCAACCGCCAGCAGTCACGGCCTGGATGAACTCAAGGCGCTGTTGGCGGACCATATCAGCGTATTTGTCGGTCAGTCCGGCGTCGGCAAATCCTCGCTGATTAACAGCCTGCTGCCCGGCGCCGACCTGAAAATCGGTGAACTGTCCGAACTCAGCCGCAAGGGGCGCCATACCACCACGACGGCACGACTGTTCCATTTCCCTGATGGCGGCGACCTGATCGACTCACCGGGGATCCGCGAGTTCGCCCTCTGGCACATGACCGAGACGCAAGTACTGGAAGGTTTCCGCGAGTTGGCAGCCCTGCAGGGGCACTGCCGCTTCCGCGACTGTCGCCATGAAATGGAACCGGGGTGTGCGTTTCTGGAGGCACTGGAAGAAGGTGTCATCAGTGAGCAACGCTTCAACAGTTATCAACAGATTCTGAACTCGATGCAGGACAGTCGCTGATCGATGCCACAAAGCCAGTCAACGCCGCCGCTCTATCTTCACGGCCTTGAAGCCTGGGCCGATTACCTTGAGGCCAAGAACCTGCCGGTGCGCGTCAGCATACTGACCCGTTTTCGTCATGCACTGGGCAATGAGCGCAGCACTTTGCAGCAGCTGACCCGTCTGATCAGCTCGGACCCGGTGCTCAGCCTGCATGTCACCCGTCTGGCACAGCAGCTGTATCGGGACAAGCAGACCTCGGTGACCGGCATCCAGCATGCCGTGAGTTCTCTCGGTCTGGATCAGCTCAAGCAGTTATCACTGAAGCTGACCAGTCTGAAGATCAATCCGGCGAGCATGCAGCAGAAGATGTACTTCCGCGCCATCGCCGACAGTCTGCACGCTTCCTTTCAGAGTGCCGAGCTGTGCCGTCAACGTGGCCTGCCCTTTGTTGAAGAAGTCCGTCTGGCCTCACTGCTGTATGGTTTTATCCACTGGCTGGCCTGGCTGTATGCCCCTCTGCACAAACAGCATTACCAGGAACGCGTGCTGCTGCAGGGTGTTGATGTCGCCCTGGCCGAGCAGGACCTGTTTGGCTGTACCCTGCAGGCACTGGGCGCCGAGCTGGCCGCGCGTTGGCAGCTGCCGGAACTGACCCGGGAGGCACTCAACCACGCCACCTCGCCCAACCGCGACGACCTGGCACGTCTGCACCGACGCGCCATGCAGGATCCCTCACTGGGCAAGCTGGAGCTGCGTGACATCAACCAGATTACCCAGCAGCGCTATTTTCCGGTCAAGCTGGGCAACTGGCTGGCGCTGACCACCACTCGCGGTTGGCACAGCAACAAGGCACTGCGCCTGTACGACGTACTCGCGGATTATCTCAACCAGCCCCGCGATCGGCTGCTGGCACAACTGCATCAGAACTGCGCCGAGGCTGCCCGTTGCTATCACGTTGCCGGCACGCTCAGCCCTGCCGCCGAACTGCTCATGCTGCCGGATCCTACAGCCGAGCCCCGCACCGGTCTTATCCTGCAGGGGGAGTTGAGTCGTCTGCAGCAGGCGCATTACCCGGTACTGGAACAGCCCGCAGCCACTGATACCACATCGGTCTCGGCACAGCCGGCAGTACTGACGACCGATCCGGAGCCCGTCAGTGAACACCGGGACCCGAGTCGCTACCAACAGGCGCTGACCCGACTCAATGACGCTCAATACCCGTTCAGCAAACCCGGTCAGGTTCTACAGACGCTGGTGCAGGGACTGCATCAGGGCCTGGGGCTGCAACGCCTGGCACTGTTGCCGATTGCGGCATCACGGCAGCAGCTCAAGTTCGGCAACGCCGTGGGTCTGGCCGAGACGCACCCTCTCAGGGACCTTCAACTGAGTCTGGAGGTACCCAGCCTGTTCAAACGGCTGACAGAAACCCCGGCCGGCATCTGGCTGCACCCGCACAACCGCCGCAAGCTGGCGCCCATGCTGCCGGAAGCCTTCACCAGCCGACTGGACAAGGGGGATTACCTGCTCATGTCGCTGTTCCAGCGTGAGCAGCCAATCACGCTCATCTACGCCGACAGCCTGCCGCAGCACCCGCGCCTGTCCGAGTTCCAGTTTGAACATTTTCGCGAGCTCTGTGCGGCGGCCATTCAGGCGCTGCGTCGCCTGGATTGATGTTGCCTGGGCCGAGACCGTTTTCAGTTAAAGACTATGAGTTAAGGACTATGAGTTGAAGCCAGGAAAGCGGCCCGCTTTGCGGATCGCGCCGGCTTCGTTATGATCCCCTGACTTATGATCCCCTCACTACAGAACAAGGATCGGATATCACCATGCTGTCGCTACCGTTGATCGTTTCACCCGAAGAACTGGCCCAACACCTGCACACTCCGGGCTTGCTGATTGTGGACCTGTCCAGCGCCGAACACTATCAGGCCGGCCATATCCCTGGTGCCGTTCATCTGGATCCCAAGCGCCTGCTGCGCGGTGAAGGCCCCGTACCCAACCTGATGCCAACGCGGCAACAGCTGGAACAGCTGGTATCTGAACTGGGCATCACCGCCGACACTCAAGTGGTGGCATACGACGACCAGATGGGTCCCTGGGCCGGTCGCCTGATCTGGACCCTGAACTGTATCGGTCATGAAGCCGCCAGCTTCCTCGATGGTCAGCTTGAAGGCTGGAAAGCAGCCGATCTGCCCCTGGAGCAGCAGGCAAACCAGCCGGTTGCCGCAGCTGCCGATATCCGCGAAGTAACCGAACTGCGCATGAACGCCGAGCAGATTCTGGGCGCACTCGAACGTAACGACCTCTGTGTCTGGGACGCCCGTTCCGCCGATGAATACACTGGCGCCAAGGTCGTCAACGCCCTGCGCGGCGGCCATATCCCGGGCGCACGTCATCTTGAATGGACCGATCTGCTGCAGCCCGGTTCGATTCCCTATCTCAAGTCTCGGGAACAACTGCAGGCTTTGCTGCTCGAACGGGGTATCGATACCCACAAACAGATTGTTACTCACTGCCAGACTCACCGCCGCTCAGGTCTCACCTATCTGGTCGGCAAGTGGCTGGGTATCGAGCGCCTGGCCTGCTACGACGGCTCCTGGTTCGAGTGGGGCAACCGCCCCGACCTGCCGGTAGAAACCGATTGATCGCTGCATAAGACAAATAGGTAAATACACGTTGAAAGATTCCCTGTTCATTCTGCTGCAGCACCTGTTGCCGCAACACCTGCTGTCTCGGCTGGTGGGCCGCCTGGCCGAATGTCGCACCCCCTGGGTAAAAAACCTGTTCATCAACTGGTTTCGCAAGCGCTACCAGGTCGACATGAGCCAGGCCCTGCAGCCTGATCCCGAGGCCTATGAACACTTCAATGCCTTTTTCACCCGCGCCCTGAAACCGGATGCCCGCCCGCTGGATAATACCCCTGGGGCTATACTGTCACCGGCGGATGGCGCCATCAGCCAGCTTGGCCCCATTGAGCAGGGCCGCATCTTCCAGGCCAAGGGACGCAGCTACTCCCTGAACACCCTGCTCGGTGGTGATGCGGCGCGTGCCCAGCCGTTCATCAATGGCCAGTTCGCCACCATCTACCTGTCGCCGCGCGACTACCACCGTGTCCACATGCCGATCGCCGGCACCCTGCGCGAAAGCATCTATATTCCCGGTGATCTCTACTCGGTCAATCAGGTCACGGCAGCCGGTGTGGATAACCTCTTCGCCCGCAACGAGCGTCTGGTTGCGATTTTCGATACGGAACTGGGGCCTATGGCGATGGTACTGGTCGGCGCCATGATCGTGGCCGGTATTGAAACCGTGTGGAACGGCCAGGTTGCACCACTGCCGCGTCAGCCGCTGGTACTTGATGCGGCCCCCGGGCAGACACCGGTCCAACTGGCGGCAGGCGAGGAAATGGGCCGCTTCAAACTGGGCTCCACGGTCATTCTGCTGTTTGGCCCAGAGCTCATGGGCTGGGCTGAACAACTGGCGGCAGGTGACGCCGTGGTGATGGGCCGCAGCATCGGTCAGGCAGGTCAGGCATTGTTACCCTGATTGTTGTTGCCTTGACTGAAGGACAGCCCTGACTCAAAGGCCGTATTGAAGCAAATACTCTGCCAATGAACTCAGGTAATACCCCTGATGAAAACGGGCTGATAAGCGCCCGTTTATTGTTTAGACTCAGTCATTTGGACTCACCCGTATCTGGCTTTTAATGGAGATCAACCGCATATGCACGCACTCTGGCACCAATGGCTGCAACAGCCGGGTATTGAGCTGACCGCTGATCAGATCAGCAGCGCCCCTGCCCATGACCTGCTAACGTCGGTCATCCCGCTGACAGACGCCTGCATTCTCTCGGTTTCCGGTCCCGATGCGCACAAATTCCTGCAGGGCCAGCTCAGCTGCGACCTCGCCGAAGTCGATCGCCGCGGATCCCTGCCCGGAGCCCACTGCAACATCAAGGGCCACATGCACAGTCTCTATCAGGTGATCCACGCCGGTGAAGCCCGCTATTGGCTGCGCACCCGCAGCGCCATGGCGACCGATGCCCTGACGCTGCTGAAAAAATACATTATTTTTTCCAAGGCCGAAGCCATGCAGGAAGCTGATCTTCTGGGCATAGGTCTGGCGGGGCCTGAGGCCGTCAATCTGGCCGAGCAGATTCAGACCCGCATCAGCGGCAGCGCTCTCGCCCGGCACAGCGATACCCTGATTGAATGCTGGTTCCCCGCCGACCAGCTGGAGCTGGTGATGCAACTGGCCACCGCAACCGCCGGTCTGGCCAACAGCAACACTTGGGAACTGGCCGCCGTGAACGCCGCCATTCCGGACCTCTTTCCGGCCACCCGCGAAGCCTTCATCCCGCAGATGACCAACCTGCAAGTGTTCGACGGCGTCAGCTTTACCAAAGGCTGTTATACCGGTCAGGAAATCGTCACCCGACTGCAGCACCGTGGTCAGCTCAAGCGCCCCATGTACCTGGCCGAAGTGGACACACAACAGCCACCGGCAGCCGGCATGAATCTGGCCAGCGCGGACAAGGAAAGCGTCGGTCAGCTGGTGCGTGTCGCCCAATGCGGCGAGCAGTGTTACCGGGTGCTGGCGGTGATCATCAAGGATCAGGCCGAGCAGCAGAGTATTCATTTGGAAAATGCCGCCGGTCCGGCGCTGACGCTCAAAGAGCTGCCTTATGTACTTGATCCGCGACTGTTTGAAAGCAAACGCTGAGTCGGGCTCAGGTAATCCGCATTTTTATTGATTTTGATCGTTCGACGGGCTGCTGCGCTCTGCTAGTCTGAGCATTACAGAGTGACAGCGGCTGAAGTCGTCGGCACCATTTTTTAATGCAACCAGACTTATTTTCCGGGCAGATAATGCGCTATCCTCTGCTTTGGACTCACTAACATGAAGGAACACACCATGCTTCGGAAGGTATGCCTTTTGGGCATCGGCAGCACATTGCTTGCAGGATGCTTTGGTACTCACACATCACAAGCACCCATCGCAACCACCTACCCCATCTCTGAGCAGCAGAAGATGCAGGCCGCCCATCACTGGGACGTGCTGGCCCAGCACCAGGCCGAGCTGCTGACCCAGAATGAGCTGCTGAAAAGCCAGCCGCTGTATATCCAGGGAGCCGCTCAGCCGACGCCGTTCAGCACCGCATTCGATACACTGCTGACCAGCCAGCTGGTTGCCAAGGGCGCCTATGTCAAAACCTCTCCGGCGCAGGCCGCTCGGGTGAGCTACAAGGTTCAGGTTGTTGAGCACAAGGACCGCGGCTATATTCGTGCGCCTGAAGGTGCCGTGACTGCGCTGGCTGCGGGCGTTGCCGTTGCAACCGTCCCCTTCAACAACTGGGCTGAACCGGCTCTGGCACTGATTCCGCTGGCCGCCGCGACCGACCTGTTCAGCGGCAGCTGGACCAGCGAAACCAATCAGGAAGTACTGATCACCACACAGGTTACGCTGGCCGATCAGGTGGTGTATTCCAATTCCAACATCTACTACATCAACCCGGGTGACAACGCTCACTACAAGCCTGCGGGCGGCGGCACCAAGCTGAAGAACGTACCCGTCAGCGGCGAATGGTAACCAGGGGAGATAGCCTTATGTTGAAGCCATACAAGAAGTTTCTTACGGCCGGTGTCATGGCGGTTGCCATGCTCGGCGCCAGCGGCTGCAGCACCAGCCAGACCAGCACCTCCTCTCTGGCTGCCGAAGTGGATCTGATTCAGGAAGTGAAAAGCGCGTCCAGCCAGCTGATCGCCAACACCAAGGGCCTGAAGCTGGGCGCTCCGGTACTGGCCGCAACCTTTGCCGATATTGACGACCTGCAGCAGTCCAGCACCTTTGGACGCACCCTGTCCGAGCAGTTCACCACCTCTCTGGCCGCCAATGGTGTGCCGGTGATCGAAGTGAAGATGCGTGACAGCCTGTTCGTCAAGGAGCGTACCGGTGAGCTGATCCTGTCCCGCAACCTGCACAGCCTGGTGCAGGCGCATGATGCCCAGGCCGTACTGCTGGGCACCTATGCCATTGGCGGCAGCAATGTCTACGTCAATGTCCGCGTGGTGCGCACCAGCGACAACATCATCCTCGGTTCCCACGACTTCAGCCTGCCGCTGAACCGTGACATCAAGGCGATGCTGCCGCGCCAGCGCTAAATGCAGCTCTGAGCACTGAAAAGCCGGCATCAGCCGGCTTTTTCGTCTCTGTACTTTTTATCTCTGCGCAATGCTGAACCAGCGTTCAGTCTGCCTCGACTACCTCCGGCAGCTGCCAATCGATGGACTCGCGCCCCTGAGCTTCCAGCCACTGGTTGGCCTGACTGAAGTGACGACAGCCCAGAAAGCCACGATGCGCCGACAAGGGCGAGGGATGCGGTGCCTTGAGTACCAGGTGTCGGCTCTGATCAATACGGGCACCCTTCTTCTGTGCATAACTGCCCCAGAGCATGAACACCACGTGGTCACACTGATCGTTGACCAGCTCAATGACACGGTCGGTAAACGTCTCCCAGCCCTTGCCCTGATGGGCATTGGCATTGCTCTGCTCCACCGTCAGCACCGCGTTCAGCAGCAGCACACCCTGACGGGCCC
>CAYMHL010000008.1:32672-40957 GCA_964390205.1 uncultured Marinobacterium sp. | reverse complement strand
GTTGGCGCTGCGCAGCTCGTTACCGATCTGCTCCAGCTCGGCCGATTTCTGCTCCAGGCGGCGATTGTACTCAAGCGTTTGCGAGGTGGTGTCGAGAATGCTCAAAATCGAGGCCAGATCCAGTGCTTCGCCGCGCACTACCGAATTGATCAGAATTCGGGCGGTGGCGCTGCCCAGAGCACCGGTCAACTCCTGCTGGGCACGAGCGATCAGCTCCGGTGAAGCGGGACTGTCGTCGTCGCTATCCGGTGCCTGGCCGGCAAACAGGCGCAGGGTGACGTTGCGGCCCAGATAGCGGCTGAGCAGGCCGAAGAGCTCATGGCGGCTGGCATGTCCCTGCCAGATGGAAGCCTGTTCCGCTTCCGGGCGCAGGGCGTTGGTGAACAGGGCGGCCTGGGTCTGTTCCAGATGGCTTTGGCGGCTGAACAGAGAAACACTGACCAGCAGGCCGATGTTCACCAGCATGCTCCAGAACAGTGAGTGGGTATAGATATCCCAGCCTTCCAGGCCAAACAGTGCATAGGGTCGCAGCAGCTCCCAGCCGAAAGGCCCCTGGTCGATGAAATCGGTACTCATCCAGCCGGACAGCGCAAAACCCGGGATCAGCAGCGTCCAGGCCCAGACCAGAATGCCGGCCAGCAGCCCGGCTGCCGCGCCGTTGCGGCCGGCACCGCGCCAGTACAGCCCCAGCAGCAGCGAAGGGGCAAACTGGGCGGCGGCGGCAAAGGACACCAGGCCGATGGTCACCAGACTATAGGCTTCACCGATCAGGGCATGGTAGAGATAGCCCAGAATCAGGATCAGCACGATGGCGATGCGGCGGATCCCCAACAGCCAGCCGGACAGGTCGCGAGAGCGATCCAGATGCAGGCGCCGCCAGCGCAGCAGCAGCGGCATCACCAGCTGGTTGCTGACCATGGTGGATAGCGCGATGGTCTCGACAATCATCATGCTGGTCGCTGCTGACAGGCCGCCGATAAACACCAGCAGCGGTAGCCAGTTCAAGCCCGCGGACAGCGGCAGGGTGAGGACAAAATTGTCAGGTTCGCCGGTGGCGCTGCCGCCGAGCATCCCCGCCAGCGCAATGGGGATAACGAACAGGTTGATCAGCAGCAGATAGAGCGGGAACAGCCAGCATGCCCGGCGCAAGTGCTGCTCGTTGACGTTTTCCACTACCAGGACCTGAAACTGGCGCGGCAGGGTAATGAAGGCCAGGGTTGCCAGCATCAGCGTGCCGAACCAGCCCAGCGGGCCGCCGGGAATCTGTTCCAGGCCGAAGTAACGCGCCGCTTCCGGCAAGCGCTCACCGGCCTGTGCCAGCAGTGCCCCGGGGCCGGGATACAACACAAAACAGGCAAAAATACCCACGGCAACAAAGGCAAACAGCTTGACCAGAGATTCGAAGGCGATGGCGGTGACCATGCCTTCGTGGCGTTCACTGGCATCCAGATGACGGGTGCCGAAGAGAATGATGAACACCGCCAGCACCAGCGCGACCCAGAACGCCTTGTCGTTGAGGAAATCGCCCAGCGACAGCGCTGGCGGTACCTGGTTGGGATATTCGGTAAGCAGCGCGTAGCTGACGGTAATCGCCTTCAGCTGCAGCGCGATGTAGGGCATGATCGCGATTACCGCAATCAGTGCCACCAGCATGCCCAGGCCGCCGCTTTTGCCGTAGCGGGCGCTGATGAAGTCGGCGATGGAGGTAATTCTCTGTGACTGGGCGATGCGGATCATCTTGCGCAACACCAGCCAGCCACAGAGCATCGCCAGCGTAGGACCCAGATAGATCAGCAGAAAGCTTAGCCCCGTGGTGGCGGCACGGCCCACACTGCCGTAAAAAGTCCAGGCGGTGCAGTAAACCGCAATCGACAGCGCATAAATGGTGGGCGAGTTGACCACTGAACGACCCTGCTCGGCGCGTCGGTCACCCCAGGCAGCGATGATGAACAGCAGTGCCAGATAGCTGAAGGCAACAATCAGCACCACCAGGTTAGTCTGCATCGGGTCGCTCCAGAATCAGCGCGGCCATCAGGATCAGTCCGGCCCAGACCAGATAGATCACCAGCGGCAGAGTCGAGATCCCCCCCTCGGTGGGGCGGTCGAACAGCAACAGCAGCGGCGGCGAGAACAACACCAGTGCCAGCAGCGTCAGAGCGACCAGACGACCGGACAACGCCTGTTTCATGACGGTCGCTCCTGTTCGATACGCTGTTGCAGCGCCAGCGCATCCCCCAGGGTATGCACGCCGCGACTGGCCAATCGGGGCAGCAGCACCAGCAAGAGTTCTGCCGTGACGCGGGCATCGCCCAGTGCCGTGTGGCGGGTGCCGGGCGGGAAGCTCAGTTCAAAGCGCTCGGCCAACGCATCCAGTCCGTGTCCTTCCAGTGCCGGATCGATAGCGCGGGACAGCAGTAGAGTATCCAGTACCGGCATGGTGAAACCGCTTTGCTCACCGCTCTCCGACAGCTGCAGGGCCAGCAGATCGAAGGCGGCATTGTGCGCCACCAGTACGGCATTGCCCACATACTGACGGAAGCGGGGCAACACCACCTCGATGGGCGGTGACTGGGCCAGGTCGGCATCGACCAGACCATGAATGGCGGTGCTTTCCGCCGGGACAGGGCGTTGCGGGTTCACCCGCTGATCAAAGCTATCATCGGCCAGCAAACGACCATTAAGAATGCGACAGGCCCCCAGGCTGATGATTTTGTCACCCCGGCGCAGCTCCAGGCCGGTGGTTTCGGTATCGAACACCACCATCTCCAGCTGCTGCAGGGGGATGTCAGCCAGATCGCTGCTGGGGGCGGGCAGATCGGCGATACTGAAATCATGAAACTCGGGCCGTGGCGCCGGGCGTGAGCGCGGCTGGATGCCCCGGCTGGAAGCGGGCAGGGGCAAACGCAAGCGTGGCCGTTGCTGCGATGACTGTGGCGGCAATGACCAAAGGTCGGCACCATGCTGCTCCAGCACATCTTCAATACGTGGCGACAGGGGCTCATCAAACAGCGGCAACAGTCGCCAGGGCTGCAGCTGTTGCTCACTCAGAGCCGTACCCGCCCAGGCAATATCCAGATACACGCGGCGGTTGCCCAGCAGGACTTCCAGTTCGATCTCATCAACCTGTTGTGTTTGGCTGAGCTGGCGAATCAACAGCTGCAGCAGTGCCAGCAGTGCCGGGCCGTCTACCTTCATCCAGGCGGGAATGCCGATAGGCGTGAGGCGGATATGGTGTTGCAGCAGCTGTGCCTTGAGCGCACTGCACAGATCGTTGGACCAGGTTTCCTCCAGCGCCGACTGGCTGAGCTGATGGGCCTCGACCAGGTGAGTCAGCTGTTCAACCTGAGCGGACAGGGCCCGAGTTTCCTGCTCGATGGCAGTTTCCAATCGCTGCTTGAAGTCGGTATCCTCCTTGACCTGCAACAGCGCCTCAGTCGCTGTATTAAGGCTGCCGCAATGACCGCGCAGCCGGGGCAGCAGCTGAGCCAGGGTGCGGCGCCAGCGCTGGTCATGTTCCAGCGCTGCCGTGGTGTCCTGCAGGGTGATCAGAGCGCCGCCGTGGTAGGCGCCCAGCCGACGCAGTTGGCAACGCAGCCAGTGGTGTTCGCCGGGCAGCAGCAGTTGATGCGGAGTGCCATCCTCGGGCAGATGCTGCAGCGCATCGGTCAGGCCGGGATGAGGTAGCAGCTGGGACAGGGGGCGACCCAGACCCAGCCCCGGCTGGTCGCGGAACATCTCGGCGGCAGCCGGGTTGAACAGCAGCAGGCGCTGGTGACGGTCGCAGATCAGCAGCGGCAGGTCCAACACCTGCAGCAATGCTTCCAGCTCCTGCTTGATTTTCTCGGCTTCGCGGGCACCACGGGCATGAGCATCCTGGAGCCGTTGACGATCCTGACGCCAGCCGTCACGCACATGGTCCAGGTCTGCCTGCAGCGGTTGCAGCCAGCCATCCAGCGGGTAATCGCCCCGCGCATCCGGGCTGGCCACCAGCCGCGCCAGCAGTACCTGAAACTGACGCAGAGGCCGAAACAAACGCCGTTCCAGCAGCCAACCAACGCTCAGGCTCAATGCTGCAGGTGTAAGCCCCATACACCAGAGGACCACGCGCATCTCAGTCGCAGGCTGCAGCGCGCTTTCCAGCCAGATCAGCAGGCCCAGGCCCACCGCCAGGCAGAGCCCGGTCAGCAGCAGCCAAAGCCCCAGCAGGTTCTGACGCGATGGCATGGCTCAACCTCCCTGTTGTTGCTCGGCCAGCAGTGCCTGTACCCGGTTGACCAGTTCACGGGTGGAGAAGGGCTTGGTGACGTAATCGTTGGCGCCCAGGGCCAGCCCTTTCTCCTTCTCCACTTCACGGCCGTGGGCGGTCAGCATGATCACCGGCAGCGTCTGTGTGGCATCATCGGCGCGCAGCCGTTCCAGCAGATCAAAACCGCTCATCCCCGGCAGGCTGATATCCAGCAGCAACAGATCCGGGCATTGCTGATTGATCTGTTCCAGTGCCTGCTCGGCATCGGCTGCGGTGGCGACGCTGAAGCCGGCCTGCTGCATCAGAAATTCCAGCGACAACAGAATGTTGGGTTCATCGTCCACTACCAGTACATGAGGCATGGGCACTTCCTCGTTCCGTCGATTGTTGTTTGAGTCTAGTGTGCCCTAGACAAAAGGGAAACGGCAGGTCCGTCGACAGGACTTTGGTGGTAAATCGCGGCATAATATGCCGCTTTTTGCGCGATCAAAGGGGGAAGCATGGCGCTACCGGGTCAAGAGATCTACCGTGGTCATGATCAGTTCGGCAGTGTGCGCGTGCTCGATGATGGCGACAAGCGCTATCTGGCGTTTGGCGATCAGGACGAGCAGAGCTGCTGCCTCAAGCACGAACCCCTGATACCCGAACATGAATATGTCCGCGCCATGCTGCTGGCGCTGTTGTTTGTCGAACCCAGGCAGGTGATCAGTCTGGGACTGGGGGCCGGTGCGCTCAACACCTGTCTGCATGGTCGCTTTCCGGGCCTGAAGCAGCAGATTGCCGAACTGCGTCCTGAAGTGGTCGAGGTTGCCTATCGTTTCTTCCAGCTGCCCCGCGGCAAACGCATTCAGGTTCACACCACCGATGCGCTGGATTTTCTGCGCCATGTGGATACCCGCAAGGCCGACATCATCTTCAGTGATATCTATGGTGCCGATGGGCTAAGCGACCAGCAGCTCGGTGAAGAGTACCTTGAACTTTGTGCCCGCCGGCTGAAACCGGGTGGCTGGCTGGTGATGAATCTCTGGCGTGAACATCAGGGGCCGGATACGCTTGAGCTGCTGCTGCAACAGTTCGGCACCCTGTACGGTTGCCACACTCAAAGCGGCAACTGGGTGGTCTTTGCTGCCGAGGATGATCACGATATCAGCCAGAACCGACTCGACAAACGGGCCCGTGAGCTGGGTCAGCAGCTCGGCTTTTCGCTGTCATCGCATCTTAAGCGGCTGCGCAGCTATCCATAAATGGCATATCACCCCAGAGCCTTTCGTCCAGGAGAACGTGATGCATAACCCGGCTCATAATGTAATCAAGGTGCCTTTTGCCGTTGAATCCCGTGAGGCCATTCGCACCATCCGCGAAGACGTGTTCATCAACGAGCAGCAGGTTCCGCCGGAGCTGGAGTTTGACGGCCTGGATGAAGCTGCACTGCATGTACTGGCGTATGTGGACGCAAGGCCGGTGGCAACCGGGCGGGTGCTGGAGGATGGCCATATCGGTCGGATTGCGGTATTGAAGGCCTTTCGTGGCCAGGGGGTAGGCGCCGCTGTGGTGCGAGAACTGGTCGAGCAGGCGCGCAGGTCAGGACTGAAACGGGTGTATCTGGGGGCTCAGCTGCATGCCGTCACCTTCTATGAAAGTCTGGGGTTTACGCCCTACGGCGATGAGTTCATGGATGCAGGCATCGCGCACATCCATATGGACAAATCGATCTAGCCCGGCGATGAATATTCCTTTCTGAGTGATGCCATGAATCCTGTCGTTATCAGTATTGCGCTGCTGATTTGCAGCAATGTGTTTATGACCTTTGCCTGGTATGCCCATCTGAAAGAGCTGAATACCAAGCCCTGGCTGATTGCGGCGCTGATCAGCTGGGGGATCGCCTTTTTTGAATACATGCTGCAGGTGCCGGCCAACCGGATTGGCTATACGGCGCTGAATGTCGGCCAGCTGAAAATCCTGCAGGAGGTGATCACGCTGTCGGTGTTTGTGCCCTTCGCGGTGTTTTATCTGCGCGAGCCGTTAAAGCTCGATTACCTCTGGTCAGGGCTTTGTCTGCTGGGGGCGGTGTACTTTGCCTTCAGGAGCAAGCTCGGCTGAGCCGGGGATAGAAACCCTTGATCGGATCGGAACTGAAGCCCGTGAACCATTTTGGCCCGGGTCTTGCTTTAGCTTTGCACCAAATCAGTTCCATCTGTTATCGAGGTTCTCATGCAGCAGTCTGTCTTTCCCTGGTTTCAGCCCATCGTCGAAATCGCCACCGGACGTATAGCGGGCTATGAGGCGCTGGCCAGGCAAAAGGATGCAAGCGGGCAGGTGGTGTCGGCAGGCATGCTGTTTCAGGATCCCTTCTGTTCGAGTGATGAGCGCCGCGCCCTTGACCGTGCCGTGCGCAATCAGGCGCTTGAGGCGTTTACCGGCGCGCCTGATCACACCTTTTTGACCCTGAACCTCTCGCCTGAGTGGATCGAGAGTCTGGCACCCACGGATCCACTGCCGACACTGAGCATGATGGATCGGCTGGGGGTCGATCATGGCCGTGTGGTGATCGAGATTACCGAGCAGGGGGGCGATATCGCGTGTATCAACCGTCTGGCCCAGCGTTACCGCGGCGAAGGAGTACGGATTGCGCTGGATGATTTCGGCTCGGGGTTTCAGCATCTGGATCGCCTGCTGGCATTCACACCGGATCTGCTCAAGGTCGACATGCGCATGTTCCGAAACAGTGCAACCGGGCACCAGGAGAGTGCATTGCTGCATGCGATCGGTGACATGGCATCCCGTTTGGGTTGCAAGCTGATCTTTGAAGGCGTTGAAACCGCGGACGAATTCTTCATTGCACTGCAGTGCAATGCCAGTTACGTGCAGGGTTACATTTTCGGTCAGGCTGTGGAAGGTTTTGTCGAGGTGGACCGTTATTGCGCTCAGGTAGATGCCTTGCTGCAGCAGTATCTGGAACTGATGGTGGAGCAGTCGGCACGACGCCAATGGCATCTTGAAGGGCTGCAGGGGCAGTTGCTGGCGCTCAGGGAGTTGCTGCTGGCGGCGGATGGCGCCGAAGCGTTGCAGCAGTATGTGCCCGATCCGGCCGTGCTGCGCTGCTTTGTCTGTGATCGTCAAGGGGTACAGATATCACCGAACTATGAGTACGTTCATGAATGCTCTGGGGGCAGCTGGCGAGAAGATTATTCGGTGTTGGGCCATAACTGGAGCTGGCGCCCCTGGTTTTACCAGCTGGTGGCGTCCAGCGATTATGACCGCCGTATGCTGAGATCGGCACCCTATATGGACATCAGTGGCGGTCAGCGCTGTTTCACGCTGACGCTGGCGCTGGACCAGCATCGCGTGTTGTTGGTGGATGTGCAGGATCAGCTGGCGACTGGTGATTCGGTGTCGCCGCAGACATCCTTCCACAGTGACTTGATGCCGGACTTGTCCTGATCGCTGAGCTGGTCAACAGCAAAGGCGTTGTCGAGGCTTTCCTGAACATTGTGCAGGAAGGCTTCGTTGGACTCCGGCAACTCGGCGGCTACCAGGTTCAGGTGGCTGATCAGGTAGCTGCAATAGAACAGCTCGTCCGGGTTGTCCAGCGCAGTCTGTTCGCGGGCCAGCAGGCGGGATTCGGTCAGGTCGATGAGGCTTTCGCTCATGGGGTCTCCAGGTTCTTCAGCAGCAGAGCGTAGGTCTTGCCGTCGGATTCGGTCTGTTCCAGGCGCACGATCAGGTAATCCAGCTCGGGGGCCAGCCAGATCAGGGTTTCACGATCGGCATCCTCACCGCGGTCACGCATGACGCGCACGGCGTTATAGCGCCCGTAGGGTGTGTCGATCTGCTCCTCTCCAGTCACCTTGAAGCGGTATTCCTTGAGCTTGCCGCCATCGGCGACCGCATAGGTCATATCGGTTTTGCCGGCGAGCAGGTCCAGACGCAGCTGCAGCTGATAGCTAAGCTTGTCCTGCGTACCTACCGGCACCTGCATCTTCCAGGGCGTGTCTTTGACCACGGTGGTGGCTGATTGCTTTGCCCAGTCGAAATCGAT
>CAYMHL010000008.1:0-32572 GCA_964390205.1 uncultured Marinobacterium sp. | reverse complement strand
AGCAGGATGGCAAATGTCAGACGCATACAACCTCCGTGATCAGCGGTTGGTGTATTGGTAACCGGAAGCGGGCAGACGTTCGTCATTGAGGTGAACACCGTCGTCTTTCAGGCTGAGGCGGTCTTCACAAAACCATTCCACGGCCAGCGGGTAGATACAGTGTTCAAGCTGGTGCACACGCTGCTGCAGGCTCTGCTCGTCATCCTCGGCGAGAATGTCGGTCCTGGCCTGGACAATCAGCGGGCCGCCGTCCAGCTCTTCAGTGACGAAGTGCACCGTGCAGCCGTGTTCGGCATCCCCCGCTTCCAGCGCACGCTGATGCGTATGCAGACCCTTGTACTTGGGCAGCAGGGAGGGGTGGATGTTGAACAGGCGACCGTGATAGTGACGTACCAGTTCAGGCGTCAGAATACGCATGAAACCGGCCAATACCACCAGGTCAGGCTGATAGCTGTCGATCAGTTCTATCAGTGCCGCATCGAAGCTTTCCCGGTCGGCAAACTGCTTGTGGTCGAGCAGGCGGGCATCAATGCCCGCCTGCTCGGCACGGGTCAGACCATAGGCATCGGGGCGGTTGCTGATCACCGCCGCGATGCTGCCGTTGATCTTGCCTTCAAGCGTCTGATCCAGAATCGCCTGCAGGTTGGAACCGCTGCCGGATATGAGAACAACAATCCGTTTCGGCGCCATCTCAGGCCTCCAGGCCGCGCAGCTCAACCTGTTCTTCGCCTTCAGCAGCGGCTTCGATCTGGCCGATCAGCCAGGCGTTTTCGCCTTCAGCCTGCAGCAGGGCGATCGCTTCGTCAGCCTTGTCGGCCGGAACGGCGATGACCATGCCGACACCGCAGTTCAGGGTGCGGTACATCTCACGGGTTTCCACGTTGCCGCCTTCCTGCAGCCACTTGAATACCGGCGGCATTTCCCAGGATTTAACGTCGATCACCGCTTTGGCAGAGGCCGGCAGTACACGCGGAATGTTTTCCAGCAGGCCGCCACCGGTGATGTGGGACAGGGCGTTAACCTGGGACTCGCGGATCAGCTTGAGCAGCTGCTTGACGTAGATGCGGGTCGGTTCCAGCAGGGCTTCGGCCAGGGTCTTGTCACCCATCGGCTGCTGCAGGTCCGCGTTGGTGACTTCCAGGATCTTGCGGATCAAAGAATAACCGTTGGAGTGCGGGCCGGAAGACGCCAGACCGATCAGGGCGTCGCCCACCTGAACCTTGCTGCCATCGATGATTTCGGACTTCTCGACAACACCGACACAGAAACCGGCCAGATCGTAGTCGTCGCCTTCGTACATGCCCGGCATTTCGGCTGTTTCACCGCCTACCAGCGCAGCACCGGCCAGTTCGCAGCCTGCGCCGATACCGGTGACCACGTCAGCGGCCATGTCTACATTCAGGTGACCGGTAGCGTAGTAGTCCAGGAACAGCAGTGGTTCGGCACCGGCAACGACCAGGTCGTTGACGCACATGGCGACCAGATCGATACCGATGGTATCGTGCTTGTTCAGTTCCATCGCCAGACGCAGTTTGGTGCCCACGCCGTCGGTGCCCGATACCAGCACCGGTTGCTTGTACCCGGCCGGCAGTTCGCACAGGGCGCCGAACCCACCCAGTCCACCCATGACTTCAGGACGGGCGGTACGTTTGGCGACACCTTTGATACGCTCGACCAGGGCATTGCCTGCATCGATATCAACGCCGGCATCCTTGTAGCTCAGGGAAGTTTTTTCAGAACCTGTAGACATGGGAGAGTCAACCTTTAAAGCGGGTAATATTCGGTAAAAAATAATCCCGCTAGTTTATCAGGTTGCGGGCGCTCTGTGTTAGAGTTACGCGCGTCATTTATTGGCCGGACGTAAATCCAGGTTGTTGAACCCTTAAGACGCTTGCTGTGACACAGAAAGACAAAAGCCGTACCGCAGCTCCAATGCAGTTGCCCCTGGGGATCGGTCTTCGTGACGATGCCCGTTTCGAGAATTTCGTGCGTGGCCGCAACGGATTGGTTTGTGCTGCGCTGGAGAAGGCCGCTGCCGGCTTCGGCGAGCAGTACCTCTATGTATGGGGGCACGCCGGCACCGGCTGTTCACATCTGTTGCAGTCCTGTTGTCACGCCTCCGATCCAGTCCGCCGCAGTGCGGTCTACCTGCCGCTGGCCGAGCTGAAAGAGTACGGCCCTCGCATTCTCGAAGACTTCGATCAGCTGGACCTGGTCTGCATCGACAATATCGAGCAGGTCGCCGGTGACGCCGCCTGGGAAGAAGCCCTGTTTCACCTTTATAACCGCATGCGCGCCAATGGGCATGTGCTGATCATCGCGGCCAATCTGCCACCGGCCAAGCTCGGCATCAAACTGGCGGATCTGGAATCGCGTCTCAACTGGGGCATGGTGTTCCAGCTGCAGTCGCTGGATGACGATACCAAGGTGGTTGCACTCAAGGCCCGCGCCAAAGCCCGTGGCCTTCAGTTGGGTGACGATGTCATCCGCTATCTGATGCATCACGGCAGCCGCAACATGGCTCATCTGCTGGTGACGCTGGACAAGCTGGATGTGGCTTCGCTCAGCGCTCAGCGCAAGATCACCGTTCCCTTCGTCAAACAGGTTATGGACTGGTGAGTCTGACCCATACCGGCTCAGCGTTCAGGATCATCGAGCAGAATGCCCGCTTTGTGGTCATCGACAAGGCCCCGGGGATCAGCATGCACAAGGATGATCAGGAGGCTGGCCTGGCGATGCTGCTGGAACAGCAGTTGGGGCAGAAGGTCTGGCCGGTACATCGGCTGGACAAGATGACGTCGGGGCTGGTGGTGTTCGCGCTCTCGGCAGAAGTGGCGGCCGAGTTGTCCAAAGCCTTTGCCGAGCAACAGGTCAGCAAGCTCTATCTGGCGCTGAGTGACCGCAAACCTTCCAAGAAACAGGGGCGTATTGAGGGCGGCATGGTACGCAGCCGTCGCAGTAGCTGGCGTTTGACCCGCGACAGCGAGAATTTTGCCCGCACCGAATTTTACAGCGCTTCGCTGAAGCCGGGTCTGCGCGCTTTTCTTTGCCGTCCTTACAGCGGCAAGACCCACCAGATTCGAGTGGCCCTGAAAAGTATAGGCGCGCCGATCATTGGCGACCCCATCTATCATGAAAAGGTTGCTGATCAGGCAGATCGTATCTCGCCAGACCGTATCTCGCCAGACCGTATCTCTCCAGACCCTGTCCATCCAGACCGTGGCTACCTGCACGCCTGGCAGTTGAGATTTGTGTTGTCCGATGAAAGCTTCGCCTTTCGTGCCGACCCGACCCTTGGTGAGCTGTTCAACCTGCCCGAGCTGGCGGCACTGCTGGCCGCTGACTGGTCCGACCCTTTCTCCCTGCGCTGGCATGGTGTTGCCAACTGATTTATCATGCGCGCCCTATGATGATTGATCAAAAAATGAACGAAAATCGTGTGCCGCGGGATTTTCATGCCCGCGATCCCGAAGAGCAGCAACTGTTTCTGACCGATACCTGGTGCGACCACTGTCAGCAGCTGGGTCTGGGTATGCGTGATCCCGAAGAATATGAGCTGTTTGGCATGATCTTTATTGAAGGCAAGTGCTGCCGCTGTGGTGAGGCTGTACTCACCGAATTGACCGAGGATGATTTTGACGATGAGTGAAGCGGCCGATCAGCGTTTTGGCGGTACAGCGCGTCTTTATGGTCTCGATGGACTGGATCTGTTTCGGCGTTCCCATGTGGTCGTGATCGGTATCGGCGGCGTCGGTTCCTGGGTGGCCGAGGCGCTGGCGCGCAGCGGTATCGGCGAAATTACGCTCATAGACCTGGATGATGTCTGTGTCACCAACACCAATCGCCAGATCCATGCGCTCAGCTCCACCGTTGGCCAGTCCAAGGTAGCGGTGATGGCGGATCGACTCCGCGACATCAATCCGGACTGTCTGGTACATGAGGTTGAAGCCTTTGCCACTCGCGACAATCTGGATGAACTGCTGCACGAAGAGTTGAGCTATGTGGTCGATGCCATCGACAGCGTCAAGGACAAGGCTGCCATTATCGCCTGGTGCAAGCGGCGCAAGGTACCGGTGATCACCATTGGCGGTGCCGGTGGCCAGATTGATCCCACCCTGGTGAGGGTGGCGGACCTGACCCGTACCCAGACCGACCCACTGGCAGCCAAAGTACGCTCTTTTCTGCGCCGCCATTACCGCTTCAGCAGCAGCGGTCGTCGCTTTGCCGTCGAGTGTGTCTACTCCGAGGAGCAGCTGCGCTATCCGCAGCCGGATGGCAGTGTCTGCCAACAGAAGAGCGTGATGGAAAACGGCACCCGTCTCGACTGCGCTGGTGGTTTCGGTGCTACCACGGTCGTGACCGCGACCTTCGGCTTTGTCGCCGTATCGCGGGTACTGAAAAAACTGCAGGAGCGCGCGGCTCGCGAGCAGGCGCTCTGATTCACCCGGGGCGGCCTGTAAGGTCGTTCTATCATTCATTGCTCCGGATTTACGCTCCGGACCGCAAGAACAGGAACCTCCCATGTCCAGCACTGTTGTTTGTGCACTGTATAAATTCGTTACACTGGAAAATTTCGAGCAGCTGCGTCAACCGCTGCATGACCTGATGGTCGAGCAGGGGGTGCGCGGCACGCTGTTGCTGGCCAAAGAGGGCATCAACGGCACCATTGCCGGCAGTCGTGAAGGCATCGATGCCGTACTGGCCTGGCTCAAGTCCGATCCGCGCCTGGCGACGCTGGATTACAAGGAGTCCTTTGATGACAGCAATCCCTTCTATCGTACCAAGGTGAAGCTGAAGAAGGAGATCGTTACTCTGGGGGTTGAGGGTATAGACCCCAAGCGCGTGGTGGGTACCTATGTGAAACCCCAGGACTGGAATGCGCTGATCTCCGATCCTGATGTCGTCCTGATCGACACCCGCAACGACTACGAAGTACAGATCGGTACCTTCAAAAACGCGGTTAACCCGCAGACCGACAGCTTCCGTGAGTTCCCTCAGTACGTGAAGGACAATCTGGATCCGCAGACACACAAGAAAGTGGCCATGTTCTGCACCGGCGGTATTCGCTGCGAGAAGTCCACAGCCTACTTAAAAGAGCAGGGCTTTGACGAGGTCTATCACCTGGAAGGCGGTATTCTCAAGTATCTGGAAGAGGTGCCGGAAGAGCAGACGCTGTGGGAAGGTGAATGTTTTGTCTTCGACAACCGTGTCTCGGTCAATCACAGGCTGGAGAAAGGTGAATACGACCAGTGCCATGCCTGCCGCATGCCGATCACCGAGGCGGACAAGGCCAGCGACCAGTATGAAAAGGGCGTCAGTTGCCCGCATTGTCATGACCGTCTGACCGAGCGTCAGCGCGAGCGTTTTGTGCAGCGCGAAAAGCAGTCGCAGCTGGCCAAAGCGCGTGGCGAAGCCCATATCGGGGCCGAAGCCAATGCGGTGATCGAACAGCGTCGTCAGCTCAAGGCCGAGCAGCGCAAGGCACAGCAAAAGCGCCAACTGGCTGATTAAACTTAAAAAAAAGCCCCTCTTCCGAAGAGGAGGGGCAACAAAGTGCATACAACTCAGAAACGGCCAGAGTTGGAACGGGAATGCGAGAGATAATGAGGAAGAGCAGTTTCTCTCGCGCCCTGTTGCCAGGACGCATTAACTATCGACCATTTTTGTGCATTGCACAATGCGATAACTAGACTGATTTAATCTAAAGTCGCCATTTTTTGTGCAGTGCGGTAATAAAGGCAAACCCTTATCTCTGACTGCAGGCTGTCAGAGCTCCAGATTCAGGTGGCTGAAGCGGAAAGGATGCGCCTCGTAGGTGCCGATCACCCGCACCTCTTCGGCAAAGAAGTGCAGCTCCTGCAGGGCAAACTTCATCGCCTGCTGATGGGGGTGGCCTTCGATATCCAGGTGGAAACTGGAAACGGTCATGGTCTCGGACGCCATGTAGCTCTCCAGCTTGATCATGTTGACCCCATTGGTGGCAAAACCGCCCAGCGCCTTGTAGAGCGCAGCCGGGATGTTGCGTACACGGAACATCAACGAGGTGACATAGCGCACCTCCGGATCCAGTGTCGGGATCATCTGCTCCTTGGACAGGATCATGAAACGGGTGGTGTTACCGGTTTTGTCCTGGAAGTTTTCCTTCAGGATTTCCAATCCGTACAGCTCGGCGGCCAGGCTGGAAGCGATGGCGGCATGCCCTGGTCGGCGGGTTTCAGCCAGTTCGGCGGCGGAGCCTGCTGTGTCCAAGGCTGCGATGGGTTCAATGCCCAGCATACGCAGGTTTTCGGCACATTGCGCCAGCGCCTGTGGGTGGGAGGAGACGGTCTTGATATCTTCCAGTTGGGTGCCCGGCAGGGCCAGCAGGCAATGATTCACCGGCTCGAAGTGTTCGCCGATGACATGCAGGCGAGTCTTCGGCATCAGCCGGTAGATCTCTTCCACACGACCGGCGGTGGAGTTTTCCAGCGGAATCATGGCCAGTCGTGCTTCACCACGCTCGACCATAAACATCGCTTCCACAAAGGACTCGCACGCCTTCGGCGTCAGTTCGGGGTATACCCGGCGGCAGGCAAGGTGGGAGTAGGCGCCCTGATGGCCCTGGTAGGCGATGGTGGTATTGGCGGTCATGGTTTCCATACATTTACTGGTGAGACAAGGTCGATCATTATGGCACAGCCGTTGAGGCAGCTGAAAACAATCTGTGCCTTTGTGCTAAGGTCTGGCTGCTTGCCTGGAAAAGACCCTGAAACCCGAATTGAAACCACTGCCAATCCGTGAATTCATCCAAACCCACTCGGCTCTATGTCGCCGTCTATCTGTTGATTCTGCTGCTCCTGGCCTGGCAGGCCGGGCGCTGGTCCCATGATCGCCTGCTGCTACAGCTCAATGCGCTGGGGACCGACCGGCTGTTGGGCAGCATCAGTCAGATGCGCCGATCTCTGGGACAGTTCAACTATCTGCCGTTTCTGATCTCGCAGAACCTGCAGGTACGTGCCTTTCTGCGTCAGCCGGACGATGAGCACCGCATTGTGGTCAACCGCGTGCTCGAGCAGCTCAACCTGCTGGCCGGCTCCACCGCTCTGTTCGTGCTGGACGCATCCGGCGTGCCGTTGGCGTTCAGCAACTGGCGAGATCAGGCCAGTGTGCGCCTGAATACGCAGCGCGAGCGGGACTACTTCCGTCAGGCCCTGGCCGGCGAGCAGGGGCAGGAATTGGTCTGGCCGCAGGAGGGGAGTGGACCAGCCATCATGATGTCGGCCCCCATCTATGATGGCCGTCTGGTCGGTGTGGCCGCCATGCGCGTTGATCTGTCCCGGTTGAGCGAACAGCTGGATACGGACTACCCGCTGGCCATCGTGGCGCCTTCGGGGCAGCCGGTGCTGAGCCGTGGTGTGGACTGGCCAATGTCAGCAGAGCCGGTGCAGAAGCGGGTTGACGGCACCCAGCTGGTGCTGGTTGAAAGCGGCGGGCGTCAGCTGATCCGGCAACAGGTGATACTCGATGATTTGGGCTGGCAGGTGCTGGTGCTGACCGATACCCGGCCGGCCCGTCAGCGTGAACTGTTGGTGTTCTTTTCGGTGCTTGGCGGCGGCACGGCATTCGGGCTGTTGCTGCTGTACCTGCGCGAGTCGCGGCAGAAACGTCGAATTCAGCGCGAGCGCATGCTGGAGCGCGAACGTAACGAAGAGCGACAGCGCGAGTTGGTTCACCGTACCCTGCGTGAGGCCAATGAGTCACTGGAACAGAAGGTCGAGGCCCGTACGCGGGCGCTGGAAGAAGCACAGGCCGAACTGGTGCAGGCGGGCAAGCTGGCTGCGCTGGGGCGGATGTCGGCTTCGGTGGTGCATGAGTTGAATCAGCCCATGACGGCGATGCGCACCTATCTGGCGATTGCGCAACGACAGCTGAACAGTCCCGATCCGGACGCTTTGGCACGCAGTTTTGCCAGCCTGCATCAGCTGCTGGACCGAATGACACTGATCACCGGGCAGCTGAAAACCTTTGCCTATCGCAAGCCGGAGCGGATTGAAGCGGTCGCCCTGCAGCGGGTGATCCGGCAGGTCCTGCAGCTGTTTCGCGGCCGTATTGAGGAGATGCAGGTTCAGGTTCACCTCGGTTTGCCGGAAGAGGAGTTGCGCATCGCCGGCGATGCGGCCCGTTACGAACAGGTGCTGATCAATCTGATCAAGAATGCCTGCGATGCCATGGCGGATCAGTCGGGGGCAGCCGAACTCTGGCTGGAAGTGGTCGAGGCTGACGGGCAGCGGGTGGTACTGGAGGTGCGTGATACTGGTCCCGGTATTGTGCCCGCACATCAGGCGCAGATTTTCGAGCCCTTTTTTACCACCAAAGAGGTCGGTCAGGGACTGGGCCTCGGACTGGCCATCGTGCACAGCATGCTGCGTGACCTCGGTGGCAATATTCAAAGCCTGGACGTTGCCAGCGGTGCCTGCTTCCGGCTCGAATTGCCGATTTATCATGAGGAGATCAATCAATGAGCGTCAGCGGAAGTGTGCTGCTGGTGGATGACGAGGCGATGGTGCGTGATGCCACCGCGCAATGGCTGGAGATGTCGGGCTTTGAAGTGCACTGTTTCAGCCGGGCGGAGCCGGCGCTGGAGCAGATTGATTCCGCCTGTCCGGCCATTCTGCTGACCGATGTGCGCATGCCCGGCATGGATGGCCTGGAACTGATGCGCCGGGCGCTGGAGCGGGTGCCCGAGCTGCCGGTGATCCTGCTGACTGCTCATGGCGATGTGGACATGGCCACGGCGGCGATGCGTGAAGGCGCCTATGATTTCATCGAGAAGCCCTATGTGCCGGACCGGCTGGTGGAGCGGATTGAGCGTGCCTGTGAAAAACGCCGGCTGACGCTGGAGAATCTGCGTCTGCAGCAGGATCTGGCCAGTCGCTCTGGCCTCGGCGCTCGCCTGATCGGCATCTCGCCGGCCGTGCAGCGTCTGCGGCGGGAAATTCTCACACTGGCGGAGCTGGACACCAACGTCATCATTTATGGCGAAACCGGCACCGGCAAGGAACTGGTGGCCCAGTGTCTGCATGAATTCAGCAGTCGTGGCCGCAAGCAGTTTGTCCCCATCAACTGCGGCGCCATTCCCGAAACGCTGATCGAGAGTGAGCTGTTCGGCCATGAGGCCGGTGCCTTCACCCATGCCGCTCGTCGTCGCATCGGCAAGTTCGAATATGCCAGCGGCGGCACCCTGTTTCTGGACGAGATCGAAAGCATGCCGCTGCACCTGCAGATCAAGCTGCTGCGCGCGCTGCAGGAGCATGTGATCGAGCGGCTGGGCGCCAACACGCCGATTGCGGTTGATCTGCGCGTGGTGGCGGCGGCCAAGGTGGATCTGCGTGGCGATGCCAATTTCCGTGAAGACCTGTTCTATCGCCTGAGCGTATCGGAGCTGCACATTCCGCCACTGCGCGAGCGCATCGAGGACGTGCCTCTGCTGTTTGCGCACTATGCCGGGAAAGGGGCGCAGGAGCATGGCCGCGAACCGCGCAGTCTTAGCGATCATGATCTGGATGCGCTGCAATCCTACGCCTGGCCGGGCAACGTGCGGGAGCTGAAAAACATCGCCATCCGCTTTGCTGTCGACCATCGGGTCAGTGTGGCCGAGCTGCTGGCGCGGGAAGTGCCGCTGCAGAGTCCGCCACCGGCAGGGCGTCAGTACCTGCCGCTGTCGGTGCGCGTGGCCGATTTTGAAGCGCGTCTGATCCGCGAGGCGCTTGAACGCCATCAGGGCAACATCAAGGCGGTGATGGATGAACTGGATCTGCCACGGCGGACGCTGAATCAGAAAATGCAGCGTTTTGGCCTGTCACGCTGTGATTTCACCCAGCAATAGGCGAAATCTTGCTTATGCTTTTTGGGCTTGATAAGCAGTTTTTTGCCGACTTTGCCATGAGGGTTTGAAAAAATATTTTAAATACAAGGGGTTATGTTTTAAGGCGAAATGGCCCGTTTCCTGCTATAGGTTGAGTGTTGATTGATAACAACGACAACGTACAGACGATACGAACAAACAACACAACAACCCAAGGATCGAAACGATGAATCAGAGCAAACGCACCCTGATCAAGGCGATGGGCCTGACGCTGGCAATGACCTCACTGGGTGGTGTGGCCGGTCTGGCACAGGCCGCTGACGCCAACCGCTCCTATATCATGGCTACTGCTTCTACCGGGGGTACCTTCTACCCGGTCGGTGTGGCCATCGCAACGCTGGCCAAGGTCAAGCTGGAACCGACCATCGGCCTCTCCGTATCCGCCATCAACTCTGCCGGTTCCGGTGAAAACATCAAGCTGATGCGTGAAAACCAGGTGCAGTTCTCCATCCTGCAGGGCCTCTACGGTGCCTGGGCCTGGAATGCAGAAGGCGAGTTCAAGCAGACCGGCAAGCAGGAATATCTGCGTTCGGTGACCATGCTGTGGCAGAACGTGGAGCAGTTTGTCGTGCGTACCCCCTACGCCAAGACAGGTACCATCACCGATCTGAAAGGCTTTGAAGGCAAGAAGTTCTCCATCGGGCCGAAAAACTCCGGTACCGAAGGTTCAGGTCGCACCATCCTGGGTAACCTGGGCATCGATCCCGACAGCTTCAGCCTGGCCTACATGGGCTACGGTCCGTCTGCGGATGCGATGCAGAACGGCACCATCGACGGCATGAACATTCCATCGGGTGTACCGACATCTGCCATTACCCGTGCCTATGCGGCCATGGGCGGCGATATCACCACGCTGGATTTCACCGACGAGCAGATGAAAGAAGCCAACGGCCGCTTTGATCTCTGGACTCGCTATGTGATTCCGGCGAACACCTATCCCGGTCAGACCAAGGACATCAATACCATCGCCCAGCCGAACTTCCTGGCGGTGAATGCGGATGTATCCGAGGAAGATGTGTATCAGCTGACCAAAACCATCTACGAAAACCTGACCTTCCTCAACGGCATCCATGCCGCCACCAAGGCGATGGCACTGGAAAAAGCGATTGCCGGTATGCCGGTACCGCTGCACCCGGGTGCGGTGCGCTACTACCGTGAAGCAGGGCTGGAGATCCCGGCTCACCTGATCGCCGAATAAGGGCGCTGCCTGTCGTTGGCCGGGATCTGCCCCAGAGGCGTCCCGGCCGTTGGTATCTGTTAATGACTGAGGACTGATCAGATGACATCAACACCCATGGATGATCAGCAGACGGCCGAGCGCCTCAAGGGCCTTGAGCTGACTACCCGGGATGACAACACCCTGAGCGGGCGTTTCATCTACTGGGGCGGAGCCCTGTTCGCGCTTGCCCATATCTACTTCAATACCCTGGGCACGCTGTCCGAACTTTGGGTGGCCGCCATTCACTTTGCCGGTTTCGCGTTGATCTGCGCCCTGATGGTGCCGATGAGCCGCAAGGCGGGTGGTGCGCGCTGGCTGTTGGGCATCGATCTGCTGATCGGTCTGGTGGCCGTGGGCACCACCGTCTATCTGATGCTGTTTGAAGATGCACTCTATGCCCGCGGGGTAAACTTCAATACCGCGGACTGGGTGGTGTCGATCATCGCCATCGCCATTGCGCTGGAAATGACCCGCAGGACCACCGGCTGGTTCATCCCCAGCCTGATTCTGGTAGCACTCACCTATGTGTTCTGGTGGGGGCAATATGTGCCCGGCATGTTCAACTTCCCGGGACTTAACCTGGAAACGGTTCTCTACCGCAGCTTCTTTTCGTCCGAGGGGATGTTCGGCTCCATCGCCATGATCTCCTGGACCTATGTGTTCATGTTCATTCTCTTCGGCGCCTTCCTGGTCAAATCCGGTGCCGGTGACTTCATTATCGACATCTCCCGCGCCGTAGCCGGCAAGATGGTGGGTGGACCCGGTCTGGTGGCCGTGTTCGGTTCAGGGCTGATGGGCTCGGTGTCCGGCTCTTCCGTGGCCAATACGGTTTCCACCGGCGTGATCACCATTCCGCTGATGCAGAAGGCCGGTTTTCCGCCGCGTTTCGCCGCCGGTGTTGAAGCCGCTGCGTCCACCGGTGGGCAGTTGATGCCGCCAGTGATGGGGGCAGGTGCCTTTATCATGGCGTCCTACACCCAGATTCCCTACGTGACCATCATCGGCATCGCCGCGCTGCCGGCGCTGCTGTACTTCCTCTCGGTGGGCTTCTACGTGCGTGTCGAAGCCAAGCGCAGCCACGCCCACGCCATCGAGATTGATGCCCGTCCGGTACGTGAAGTATTCAAGGAAGGCTGGCACTGCCTGCTGCCGTTGGTGGTACTGGTGGCCCTGCTGGTGTACGGCTTCACCCCGACCTATGCCGCGGGCATCTCCATCGTCTCGGTGGTGGTGGCGTCCTGGCTGTCACCGCGCAAGATGGGACCGCGTGACATCATCGATGCGCTGGCGCAGGGCTCGAAAAACATGGCCACCACGGCCATGCTGCTGATCGCAGTGGGGCTGGTGGTCAATGTGGTCTCCATGACCGGCATCGGCAACACCTTCTCGCTGATGGTGACCGACTGGGCCGGTGGCAGTCTGTTCATCACCCTGGTACTGGTGGCACTGGCATCGCTGGTGCTGGGCATGGGCTTGCCGGTCACCGCCGCTTATATCGTACTGGCGACCCTGTCGGCACCGGCGCTTTACGGCCTGATGGCCGAGCGTGAGTTGATTGAACTGATGGTCAACGGTCAGCTGCCGGAGATGGCAAGGACTATTTTCATGCTGGTGGATCCGAACAGCCTGACCGCACTGACCGCTCCCATGAGCGAAGCTCAGGCCACGGGGCTGCTGGCGCAGGTGCCGGCGGACTTCAAGGGTCAGCTGCTGGAGCAGGCGATGGCACCGGAGAAGCTGGCAATGATTCTGCTGGCGGCCCACATGATCATCTTCTGGCTGTCGCAGGACTCCAACGTGACGCCGCCGGTATGCCTGACCGCCTTTGCTGCCGCAGCCATCGCACGCACGCCGCCCATGGCGACCGGCTTTACCGCCTGGAAGATCTCCAAGGGCCTGTACGTGGTACCGCTGCTGTTTGCCTATACGCCGTTTATCGGTGGCAGCTGGGCTGAAGTACTGACCATTTTTGCTTTCGGTATCCTCGGCATGTACGCCTTTGTCGGCTTTATGGAAGGTCATCTGGAAGGCAAGCTGAACCCGCTGCTGCGTCTGATCAGCGGTGTGTGTGCGCTGGGCCTGCTTTGGCCTCACGGTCAGTTGATGTATGACCTGATTGCGGCAGTGGCCTTTGTTGCCCTGTTCCTGTTCAGCCGTCGCTATGCGCCGGTGGCAGGGCAACCTGCCGAGGATGATGCCCGCCATGCATGATTTCATTGTCATCGGGGGCGGCATTCTGGGCCTGGCCACCGCCCGGGAGTTGCAGCAGCGTTACCCGGGCAAGCGGGTGCTGGTGCTGGAAAAGGAGGCCGGCCCTGCGCAGCACCAGACCGGCCACAACTCCGGCGTGATTCACGCCGGAGTGTATTACAAGCCCGGCAGTCTCAAGGCGCGTTTCTGCAAGGAGGGGAACATCGCCACCAAGGCGTTTTGTCGCGAGTACGGCATCCCCTTTGACGAATGCGGCAAGCTGCTGGTCGCCACCAACGCAATCGAACTGGAACGAATGCAGGCGCTGATTGGTCGCTGCGCCGAGAACGCGCTGCCGATCGAGGTACTCGATGCCGAGCAACTCAAGGCGCGCGAACCGAACATCACCGGGGTGGGCGGCATCTTCGTGCCGTCCACCGGCATTGTCAGCTATACCCGCATCTGCGAAAAAATGGCCGAGCAAGTCGTCGCCGAAGGTGGTGAGGTGCGCTACAACGTCGAAATTCGCACGATTCGTGAACTGCCTGACCAGGTAGAGCTGGAAAGCGAGCAGGAGCTGTTTGTCGGCAATTTCCTGATCGCCTGCGCCGGTCTGATGTCGGATCGCATCGTGCGCATGCTGGGGCAGACACCCGAGTTCAAGATCATTCCTTTCCGCGGTGAATACTTCCTGTTGCCGCCGCAACACAACCGCATCGTCAACCACCTGATCTATCCGATCCCCGACCCGGACCTGCCGTTTCTTGGCGTCCATCTGACCCGGATGATCGACGGCACCGTCACCGTGGGACCCAATGCGGTACTGGCGTTCAAGCGTGAGGGTTACCGCAAGACCGATTTCAGCCTCGGCGATATGGCGGAAATGCTCAGCTACCCGGGCCTGTTGAAAATGCTGGCACGCAACCTCAAGCCGGGGTTGATGGAGATGAAAAACAGCCTCTTCCGTCGTGGCTATCTTGAGCAGGTGCGCAAGTATTGCCCGCAGCTGACGCTGGCTGATCTCAAACCCTATCCTGCCGGTGTGCGTGCCCAGGCGGTGGCGAAGGACGGCTCGCTGGTGGATGACTTCCTGTTTGTCAATACGGATCGGGCGCTGGTGGTGTGCAATGCACCTTCACCGGCGGCGACGTCTGCCATTCCGATCGCGGCACATATTATCGATCAGATCGAGGACATATAAGAAAAGGTTAATATTTGATCAGTAGCAACGCAGGTCTTGTATCTGCCTGACGACAAATTTAAACGCTTGTTGTCTGCAGCAGGATTGGTTAGTTTGAATCTACTCACGGATGGCAGTAGAGAGAGCGAGCCTTTTCATGGCCCTGTTTGAGAGCACAGTCGTACAAGCGGACCACCGGCGCAGCCAGTACCCGAATTCCCGTCCCGTTGACCTGTTGTTGCATCCCGATGCATCTCCTCATCTGCCGGACAGGGGCAAGCGATGATTGAACGGATTCTGCAACGCGTGTTGCTGCCGCGGCTGAACGCTTTACTGCTGTCGATATTGCTGGTGTTGGGACTGGTTTCCATCAGTATCGCCAATGTTGTCGCCAAAGGACCTCAGTTCGAGCAGGTGTTCCGTGAGTCCGGCGTTATCATGCTGCTGATCGAGCCGGAAAGCGGCCGTATCGTCGAAGCCAACGATGCCGCCGCTGATTTTTACGGTTACCCATTGCCACAGCTGGAGCGCATGAGCATCCAGCAGATCAACACCTTCACGGCCGACCAGGTCGCCCAAGAGCGCATCCTGGCCGAAGTCGAAGGACGCAATTATTTCCTCTTCCGTCACCGCCTCGCCAGTGGCGAGATCCGCACCGTTGAAGTCCACTCGCGTCCCTATTCTTTCAATGGCCAGAACCTGCTGTTCTCGATCATCAACGATATAACCCCGGGACGGCATGAAGCTCAGGATCTCTGGCATTATCAGGAGCGGCTGGAAGCGATGGTAGATGCTCAGGTGAACGAACTGGAGCGCAGTCGCCAGCTGCAGGTCTGGCTGCTGGCAGGTGCTTTGCTGATTCAGGCGCTGGTGATTACCGTCTTGATCATGAATATCCAGCGGCGGCGGCAACTGGAGCGGGAGCGACGTCGGACCACCGCCGAGCTGGAGTTGAGCAGCGAACGTCTGCGCGAGGCGCAGCGCATCGCCAAGGTGGGCAGCTGGGAGCTGGATCACAGCCGTGACCGGTTCAACTGCTCCGAAGAAATGTACCGCCTGCTGGATCTAAAACCCTCGGATAATGGTTCCAGTTATCGCAGTGCCCTGTCGCGGATGCATCCGGAGGACAGAGACCGAATTCGTCAGGCCTTTACCGCATCGCTGAACAACGCGACCCCCTATGAAATTACCCACCGGCTGCTGCTGCCGGGCAATATCGTCAAGCATGTCAGTGTGTGTGCCGAAACTCTGTACTCGCCTGAGGGTAAGCCCTTGCAGACATTGGGGACGGTGCAGGATGTTACCGAGCAGCAGTTGACGCGGCAGGCGTTGACAGCATTGGCGACCACCTTTGCGCCGCTCGCCGGTGAGGCTTTTTATGAGGCGGTCAGTCGGCACCTGGTAGAAGCTCTCGGGCTTGAGTATGCCTTTGTCGCGCGGTTTGAAAAAGATTGTGAGCGGGCAGAGGCCCTGGCCGGCTGGTCCGAGGAGGGCAGTATCCATCGCTTCAGCTACGATCTGCACGGCAGTCCTTGTTCCGATGTATTGAAACAGCATCAGCTTGTGTGTGCCGCTGATATTCAGACGATCTACCCGGAAGATCACATGCTCGCGGATATGGATGCTCAGGCCTATATTGGCAGTGCATTGCTCGACAAACAACAGCAGCCTGTTGGGCTGCTGGTTGCATTAAGTCGAAAGCCGTTGCATCAGCCGCAGATGGCAACCAATCTGATTCAGTTATTCGTCGACAGGGTCGGTGCCGAAATGCAGCGCAGTCAAGCCGAGCAGCAGAGTGCTCAGGCGGATCGCTACCGTCAGATCGTGCTCAAGTTCTCCAGCCGCTTCATCAATCTACCGCTCAACGAAGTTGAAACGGCACTGGATGATGCCATGTGCGAAATCGGCCGCTTTTTTGATGCCGATCGCTGCTACCTGTTTGACTACGACTTTGAACAGCAGACGGCGTCCATGTCGTTTGAGTGGTGTGCACCGGGAGTTGAGCCCCAAGCACCTCGATTGCAGCAGTTGCCGATGCAAGCGTTCCCCGGCTGGATCAAACGGCACAGTCGCGGCGAGCCGGTGGTGATAACCGATATTGAGCAGGTGGAGGACCACTTCGTGGCCGACATCCTGCGCGCGCAGAACACCTGCAACCTGGTGGATCAGCCGCTGATGCACCGGGGCGAATGTATCGGCTATATCGGCATCGCCTCGGCCCGGCCGCTGGCGCAGCTCGGGTCTGAAACGGTGGCCTTTCTGCAGCTGTTTGCCGAACTGCTGGTCAGCCTGAAACGACGCGAGCAGCATGAGCGTCAGCTGCGCCTGTCGGCCAGCGTATTCGACAATGCCAACGAGGGCATCATGATCATCGATGCCGAGGGCCTGGTTGTCAGCGTCAACCATGCCTTTACCCGGACAACCGGTTACAGCGCTGATGAAGTTCAGGGCCAGAGTCCATCCCTGCTGCACTCCGAACTCCAGAGTGAGGCGTTCTACAGCGACATGTGGCAGGCGCTGCAGCGTGACGGCCACTGGAGCGGCGAGGTCTGGAACCGTCACAAGCAGGGTGACCTTTATGCCGTACTGCAGAAGGTCAATGCCTTTCGGGATGAGGCGGGGCAGCTGCAGGGCTATGTTTCTCTGCTGTCGGATATCACCACGCTGAAGTTGCAGCAGAAGCAGCTGGAACAGATTGCCCACTTTGATCCCCTGACCGGACTGCCCAATCGCACTCTGCTGGCCGATCGACTGCATCAGGCCATGGCTCAGGCCAATCGCCTGGGCACCATGATTGCGGTGCTGTTCATCGATCTGGACGGTTTCAAGGCGATCAACGATACCCACAGCCATGCCGTTGGCGATCAGTTGCTGGTCAAGGTATCGCGGCGAATGAAGCGAGTGATCCGTGAAGAAGATACTCTGGCACGGCTGGGGGGCGACGAGTTTGTGGCGGTGCTGCAGAACCTCGACACACCCGAGGCCGGCACGCCCGTGCTGGAGAGGCTGCTGCAGGCGGCCGCCAAACCGGTGCAGGTGGATGAACTGGAGCTGGCGGTTTCGGCCAGTATCGGCGTGGTGTTCTATCCGCAGCAGGAAGCACTGGATGCCGATCAGCTGCAGCGGCAGGCGGATCAGGCCATGTACCAGGCCAAGCAGGCGGGCAAAAATCGTTATTACCTGTTTGATGTGGAGCGCGATCGGGCCGTGCGTGACCAGCATGAAAGTCTGGAGCGGATTCGCGAAGCCTTGCAGCAGAATGAGTTCACGCTGTTCTATCAGCCCAAGGTCAATATGCGCAGCGGTGAGGTGATCGGCTGCGAGGCCCTGATCCGCTGGCAACACCCCGAGCGCGGTCTGCTGCCACCGGCGGCTTTCCTGCCGGCGATTGAAAACCATCCGTTGGCCATCGATCTGGGCCATTGGGTGCTCTGTGAGGCGTTGGATCAGGTGGTGCGCTGGAAGCAGGCGGGTATCAGGCTGCAGGTCAGTGTCAACATTGACGCCATCCACCTGCAGCATCCGAGCTTCATTCAGCGGCTGGAACAGGCGTTGCAGGCGCGACCTCAGGTTCAGCCGGGCGATCTTGAACTGGAGATTCTGGAAACTACCGCACTGGATGATGTGGTGCAGGTGTCCGAGATTATCATGGCCTGTCAGCGGTTGGGCGTCGGCTTTGCCTTGGACGACTTTGGTACCGGCTACTCCTCGCTCACCTACCTCAAACGGCTGCCGGCGGAGCTGCTCAAGATCGACCGCAGCTTTGTGCGTGACATGCTGGATGACCCGGATGATTTGGCCATACTCGATGGCGTTATCCGTCTGGCCCAGGCGTTCCGCCGTTCGGTGATTGCCGAGGGCGTGGAAACCGAGGCCCACTGTCAGGCATTGCTGAAACTGGGCTGTGAACTGGGGCAGGGCTTTGCCATCGCAAGGCCCATGCCCGAGCAGCAGCTGTTCCAATGGCTTGAACAGCGGTCCGAGCAGCGGCAGGTCGAAGCCGATGTCTGATTATCCGGCAAAGCGGCGCCGCTACAGCCAGCGACACCTTGCCAGTGTGTAGTACAGCAGCGGCACCACGATGATGGTCAGCAGCGTCGACATCGCCAGGCCGAACACCAGCGAGATTGCCAGACCGTTAAAGATCGGGTCGTTGAGGATGAAGTAAGCCCCCACCATCGCCGAAATGGCGGTCAGCGCGATCGGCTTGATCCTCACCGCCCCGGCCAGCACTACTGCATCCTCCAGCGAGGTGCCTTCGTCCAGCAGCTGACGGATAAATACCACCAGCAGGATGGAGTTGCGCACGATGATTCCCGCCAGTGCGATCATGCCGATCATGCTGGTGGCGGTGAACTCCCGTCCCAGCAACGCATGGCCCGGCAGAATACCGATCAGGGTCAGCGGGATCGGCGCCATGATCACCAGCGGCAGCACATAGGAGCGGAACTGGGCCACCAGCAGCAGGAAGATCATGAACACGCCGACGCTGTAGGCCAGGCCCATGTCGCGGAAGGTCTCATAGGTGATCTGCCATTCGCCGTCCCATTTCAAGGTGCCCAGCTCCGGCAGTGGCGGCTGCTGAATGAAGAACTGCTCCGGCGCACCCTCCCGCTGATCCAACCTGTCCACCATGGCGAACATGCCGTACAGCGGCGAATCAATGGTACCGGCCATGTCAGCGGTCACGTAGGTCACCGGCAGCAGGTCCTTGTGGTAGCGGGCGCCGGGCCATTGGGCAGGTTCAATGCGGGCGATGCTGGCCAGCGGGATCAGCTGCCCGTCGCGGTTGCGCACCTGCAGCGACAGCAGCGCCGAGGCCTGTGCCTTGTCGCCCTCGTTGAGAATCACCCGGATCGGCACCGGGTATTTGGCATGTTCGTCATGCAAGTAGCTCTGCGTACGGCCGCCCAATGCGGTCTGCAGCGCTTGTACGACCTGTCCCTGAGCCACGCCATAACGGGCAGCCCGAGCACGGTCGACCACCAGCTGCCATTGCTGTACCGGCGCTTCCAGGGTGGTATCGATATCCACCAGCCCCGGTACTTGCCCCATCTGCTCCGCGACCAGCAACGCCAGGGCGTTACGGCGCGGCTCGTCAGCGGCGTAGATTTCGGCCACCAGCGGCGACAGCACCGGCGGGCCGGGCGGAATCTCGACGATCTTCACCGAGGCACCAAAGGGCTCGGCGATCGCCTGCAGCGGGGCGCGCAGCGCAGAGGCGATGGCGTGGGACTGCTGCTCACGAGCGGTGTCGGCGACCAGATTGATCTGCAGATCGCCGTGCCAGGGATCACTGCGCAGATAGTACTGGCGCACCAGACCGTTGAAATTGATCGGCGCGGCGGTACCGGCGTAGCTTTGCCAGTTGGCCACTTCCGGCACGGTTTCCAGATGCGCACCCAAGGCCAGCAGCAGGCGCTGGGTTTCCTCCATCGGTGCTGATTCCGGCATGTCGACCACCACCTGCAGCTCGGATTTGTTGTCGAACGGTAGCATCTTGAGAATGACGAACTGGTAAACGGGCAGTGCCAGCGACAGCAGCATCAGGCCGATGACACAGAGGCTGAGCAGGCGCCGACGCCAGCCGTGATCACCGAGGAAGGGTCCCAATACAAAGCGGAATACCTTCAACGACAGGGGGCTGACGCCATCAGCAGAACTGCCGGTTTCCTGTATTTCGCCTTTGCGGTGGTGGAGTAGCCGCATCGCCAGCCAGGGGGCGACCACGAAAGCGACGATCTGCGACAGCACCATGCCGGCGGAGGCGTTGATCGGGATGGGGCTCATGTAAGGGCCCATCAGCCCGGTGACGAAAGCCATCGGAATCAGCGCCGCCATGATGGTCAGGCTGGCCATGATGGTGGGTGTGCCGACCTCGTCCACGGCCACCGGGATGATGTCGCGGATCTTGTGGGTGGAGTTCTGGATGCGGCGGTTGATGTTCTCGGTGATGACGATGCCGTCATCCACCAAAATGCCGATGGCGAAGATCAGCGCGAACAGGGACACCCGATTCAGGGTGAAACCCCAGGCCCAGGAAAATACCAGCGTCAGCAGCAGGGTCACCAGCACGGCGATGCCGACGATGGTCGCCTGACGCCAGCCCATGGCGGCCAGCACCAGCAGCACCACACAGACGGTGGCGGAGATCAGATCCGTGATCAGCTTTTTTGCCTTGGCCGAGGCGGTTTCGCCGTAATTGCGGGTGATCACCAGCTCCACGCCTTCCGGCAGGGCACGGTTGCGCAGCCGCTCCAGCCGTTCCTCGATGGCAGTGGTGATGTTGATCGCGTTTTGTCCCGGCTGCTTGGCGATCGCCAAAGTGACGGCCGGGTAGATCTCGCCGACAGTGCCGGGGCGGTCATCGGCCTTGCCGAGACCAAAGCCAAGCATCACGCTCTGGTCCGGCACCGTATCACCGCGGCTGACCTCGGCAATATCGCGCATGAACACCGCGGCACCCTTGTGCATGCCGACCACCAGATTGCGCACCTCATCCACCTGCTGCAGCAGTTGACCGGCCTGTACCGGCACCGACAGGCTATCCTGTGTCGTGCGCAGCCCCTGAGAGCTGGCGTTGGCTGACTGCAGTGCGAGTGCGATGTCGTCCAGCGTCAGGCCGTAGCCCGCCAGCAGCGCCGGGTCGAAGCGGATATCGACTCGGTCCGGCACGCCGCCAACGGTATAGATGTCGCGGGTGCCGGGAATGCGCTTGAGCGCCACTTCCAGCATGTGCGCCATCCGTGTCAGTTCGGTGCCGGCGTAGCGCTGCTGAGGGTCGTACAGGGTCAGCGTCATGATCGGCACATCATCGATACTGCGCGGCTTGATCAGCGGCTGAGTGGCACCCAGATCCGCCGGCAGCCAGTCTTGATTGGAGTAGACCTGATTGTAGAGGCGCACCAGCGCTTCCTGACGGCTGACGCCGACCTTGAACTGCACGGTGATCACCGCCATCCCCTGACGGGAGACGGAGTAGACGTGCTTGACCCCTTCGATCTCGCTCATCACCTGTTCGGCGGGAGTGGCGATCACGCTCTCCACCTCGGTGACACTGGCGCCGGGCAGGGCGACGATGATGTCGGCCAGGGTGACATCGATCTGTGGCTCCTCCTCCTTGGGCGTGAACACCAGTACCAGAATGCCGAGCAGAATCGAAATAAGCGTCAGCAGCGGGGTGAGTTTGGAATCCTGAAACACACGAGCGATGGCACCCGAAGGCCCGACGGGCGGCAGCGGCTGGCTCACTGGATGGCCTCCTCAACCGGGTGCAGCTTGGGAGCGCCACTCAGATTCAGCGGCCGGGCGACAATGCGTTCACCGGCCCTGAGGCCGGCCAGCACCTCGATCAGCTCACCGTTGCGTACACCCGTGCGGATCTGGCGCAGGCGCGGCTGGTCCTGATCATCCAGCACGAATACCGCACGCAGTTCGCTGCGGTGCAGGATGGCATCAGCGGGGATCCAAAGTGCCTCCCGGCTTTCCACCGGTACACTGACCTTGACCAGCATGCCGGGGTAGAGCTGGCCGTCCGGCTCGGTCAGCGCCATGCGCAGACGAAAGCTGTGGCTGGTCGGGTCGGCATAGGGGTAAAAGGTCATCGCCCCGGTTTCCAGCTCGCGGCCATCCGGCAGCACCACGCGGGCACGGCGCTGCTCACGGGCCAGTCCGGCATACTGCTGGGGCAGATCCACCACCACCCGCAGGTGTTCCAGCGATAGGCCGGTCAGCAGCGGCTGGCCGGGGTTGACGCTCTCGCCCAGCTCCACGTGGCGTTGGATCAGGATGCCACCGTAGGGCGCGGTGATGCGGGTGTAGCCAAGCTGCTGCTGCGCTTCGGCCAGACCCGCTTCGGCACGGGCCAGTCGAGCCTGAGCAGCATTGAGCTGGTTGCGCGCCTGATCCAGTGCCTGATTGGCGACCAGCTTGCGCTCATGCAGCGATTGGGTGCGGGTGAACTGCTGGCGCGCGTCCGTCAACCCCGCCCGGGCTTCTGCCAGTCCGGCCTGTGCCTGGCTGAAGCGCGCCTGCTGTTCGCTGTCCTCCAGCTGCACGATCAGCGCGCCGGCCGGGACGGAATCATCCACGTCGAAGGGCAATGCGGTGACGCGGCCGCTGGTCTGGGCCGAGACGGTACTCTGCTGTACGGCTTCGATGATGCCATCCAGCAGCAGGTGTTCCTCCAGCGTGTGCCTTTGTACTTCAAGGTATGCAGGAGCCTCGGGTTCCGCGGCCGACAGGGAGGAGGCCAGCAGGCTGAGCAACAGGGGCAGAATACGCAGCAGGGTCATCGGTGCCGCTCCTTGGGACTGGTGTAGGTTATTAATATTAGGTGATATTCATGTATTCACCCGGTGTGGTCAACCGCACGACGCACACTGGCGTCGATATGGCTTTAAGATTAGTCTCAATGAGGCCGGCAGGCCGATGGAGGACGATAAATGCAAAGATTTGCCCAATGGGGTGCTTTTCTGGTGTTGGTGCCGTTGCTTGTGTTCGGCCTGCAGGGCTGCAGTGATGCAAGACTTGAGCCGTTGAGCGAGGACGCCGTGATTCTGGCCTTTGGCGACAGCCTGACCGTTGGCGTGGGCACGGATGCACAACAAAACTATCCCTCGGTGCTGGCGCAGCTCAGCGGCCGGAAGGTGGTGGCTGCCGGTGTCTCCGGTGAGGTGTCGGCACAGGGACGCGAACGTCTGGTGAGTGAGCTGGCGCGGGTGCGGCCGGATTTGCTGATTCTGCTGCATGGCGGCAATGACATCCTGCGTAACCGCTCAGCAGCTGAGTTGAAAGCCAATCTGGAAGCGATGATCGGTCTGGCCCGACAGGAGGGCGTGCAGGTCGTACTGCTGGGCGTACCCGAAAAAAGCCTGTTTTCCGATGCCGCTCCAGTGTACGTCGAGCTGGCAGAGCAGCACGACCTGGTCTTTATTGAAGACCTGTTGTCCGATCTGTTGCGGGACTCCTCAATGAAATCCGATGCCATTCACCTCAATACCCAGGGTTATCGTGCTCTGGCGGAAGGCATTTACCGTGTGTTGCAGCAGGAGGGTGCCCTTTGAGTACCCTCACCGAACTGCTGGCCGAGGTCAGGGCCTGTCGCATCTGTGCCGATAGCCTTCCCCTTGGGCCGCACCCGGTGGTGCAGGCGGACAGTTCTGCGCGCATTCTGATCGTAGGCCAGGCACCCGGATTGAAGGTGCATGAAACCGGCATCCCCTTCAACGACCCCAGTGGCGACCGCTTGCGTGATTGGCTTGGCATGAGTCGGGACGTTTTCTATGACCCTGAAAAGGTGGCGATTCTGCCCATGGGATTCTGCTACCCGGGCCGGGGCAAATCGGGTGACAATCCGCCCCGGCCCGAGTGTGCGCCCGCCTGGCGGCAAAAGCTGCTGGACCTGTTGCCCAATATCGAGTTGACCCTGCTGGTGGGGCGTTACGCCCAGGAGTGGCATTTGGGCAAGGGGCCGAACCTGACCGATAGAGTCAGGCACTGGCGAGAGGTTTGGCCGCGACAGGTCCCCATGCCGCACCCCAGTCCACGCAACAATCTTTGGCTGCGGCGCAATCCCTGGTTTGAACAGGAACTATTGCCGCCGCTGCGTGAACGTGTCGCATGGATTCTCGCCCAATATCCAAGTTAACCCCGCTAAGGCTTTGAGTCTTGAGGGCTTAACGCCTAAAATTGCCGCCCTGTAATGAGGGGAGTCAGATTTTGTCACAAACGCCATTCGTACCCGGACAACGTTGGATCAGCAACAGTGAAGCCGAGCTTGGGCTCGGCATCGTGGTTGAGTATGCCAACCGTCGCGTCGAGATCCGCTTTCCAGCGGCCGAAGAAACCCGCACCTATGCTGCCGACAACGCACCGTTGAGCCGTGTTGCCTACGAGCCCGGTGATCGCGTCTGCAATCTGCTGGGTGACGAGATGGAGGTGGTCGAACGGTTCGAACACAACCAGTGTTTCATCTACCGCGGTGTGGATGCGGATGGCGAAGAGGTCATTCTGCCCGAAATCGAACTGGACAGTGCCGTCCACTTCAGCCGACCGCAGGAACGACTGTTTGCCGGTCAGCTGGATCGTAACGGCCTGTTCAAGTTGCGCGTGGCGATGCTGGAGCATCAGCACCGTTTGCGTGCGTCCTCGGCCTATGGCCTGCTGGGCGCGCGAGTGCAGCTGCTGCCACACCAGTTCTACATCGCCGGTGAACTGAGCAGCCGCATGGCGCCCCGTGCACTGCTGGCGGACGAAGTGGGCCTGGGCAAGACCATCGAAGCCGGCCTGGTGCTGCATCAACGCCTGATCAGCGGCCGTGCCCGCCGGGTGCTGGTGGTGGTGCCGGATACGCTGGTACATCAGTGGCTGGTGGAGATGCTGCGCCGCTTCAACCTGATGTTTACCCTGCTCGACGAAGCCCGCTGTCTAGATATCGAGGCCAGTGGTCAGGACAACCCCTTTGAGAGCAGCCAGCTGGTGATCTGTCCGCTGTCGCTGCTGACCCGCTCCGAAGCGCGTCAGGTGCAGGCCGAAGCCGCCGGCTGGGACATTATGGTGGTGGATGAAGCCCACCATCTGGGCTGGAGTCAGGAAGCACCAAGCCATGCCTACTTGTGTATCGAAGCGCTGGCACAGAAAACCCCGGGTGTACTCCTGCTGACCGCAACGCCTGAGCAGCTGGGGCCGGAGGGCCACTTTGCCCGTCTGCGGCTGCTGGACCCGGCGCGTTACCCGGATCTGCAGCAGTTCCTGGATGAAGAGCATGCCTACTTCCAGCTCAATAATCTGATTGAACCCTTGCTGGGCGAACAGGGCAGTGAGGTATTGAGCAATGACCTCAATCTGCAGTCGGCACTGGCCGAGCGTTTGGGCGATGAAGCCATTGCCCGTTGGCTGAAGCTGGACGCGGACGCCCGACCGGCCGCCTTGCATGAGCTGATCCGCCAGTTGATCGACCGTCAGGGCACCGGCCGTGTACTCTTCCGCAACACCCGCGAAACCGTTGCCGGTTTCCCGCAGCGGCAGCTGCAGAAACAGCTGCTGGACATGCCGCCGGAACTGGCTCTGTTTGATGAAGAGGTAGCCCCCGAGGCCTGGCTGCATCCGGAAAAGATTATCGGTGCTGATTGGGTTGAAGCCGATACCCGCGTGGAATGGCTGGTGGACTGGCTAAAGCAGAACCGCAGCGAGAAGGTGCTGGTGATCTGTGCCCACGCCGAGACCGCCGTTGCACTGGAAGATCATCTGAACTTGCGTGAAGGCGTGCGCTCGGCGGTGTTCCATGAGGGCATGAGCCTGGTCAATCGTGACCGTGCCGCTGCTTATTTTGCCGAGGAAGAGCTGGGTGCCCAGGTGCTGGTCTGTTCCGAGATCGGCAGTGAGGGCCGCAACTTCCAGTTCGCCCACCATCTGGTGCTGTTCGATCTGCCGTTGACACCGGACCTGCTGGAGCAGCGCATCGGTCGTCTGGACCGTATCGGTCAGCGCGAAAACATTCAAATTCATGTGCCCGTGTATGAGGGCGGCACCGCCGAAGTGTTGCTGCGCTGGTATGACGAAGGGCTGAATGCATTCAGTCGCGTCTGTGCCGTGGGCGATGCGCTCTACCGCCGTTTTGCACCTGCACTGCTGCAGTGCCTGCAGACACCTGAGGACGCCGAAGCGCTGGATGCACTGATTACCGAGACCCGTCAGGCGCGTGAAAATCTGGAACTGGATCTGTCCCGTGGCCGTGACCGTCTGCTGGAGATCAGCAGTTGTCACCCGCAGCGTGCCGCTGCCCTGTTGGACGAGGTGGCTGCAGCCGAAAGCAGCGAGCAGCTGCAAGCCTTTGCGGAAAAGCTGTTTGATCGCTTTGGCGTTGATATTCAGCCCCATGGCCCGGATGGCCTGGTGCTGCATCCGGGCGAACACATGTTGTGCCATCTGCCCGGGTTGCCGGAAGAGGGTGTAACCCTGACCTTCAATCGCGAGCGCGCCCTGTCCCGTGAAGATATCCAGTTCATGAGCTGGGAGCATCCGCTGTTGACCGGCACCATGGAGCTGATCGGCAGCGGCGAACTGGGCAACTGCACGGTATGTACGCTGAAGCTGCCGCCGCTGCAGGCCGGGACACTGTTGCTGGAGCTGGTGTACGAGCTGCGCTGCACGGCGCC
Organism: uncultured Marinobacterium sp.; assembly: GCA_964390205.1. Taxonomy (GTDB): domain Bacteria; phylum Pseudomonadota; class Gammaproteobacteria; order Pseudomonadales; family Balneatricaceae; genus Marinobacterium. Next base: position 5,921 of record CAYMHL010000008.1, on the reverse strand, counting down.
TCGGTATCTGCAGCTGGAGCGCTATCTGCCCACCGGCAGCGTGCGCATGCTGGTGGATCCTGAAGGTCGTGATCTGGCCGCCGCGCTGGGTCATGAGCCGTTGAACCAGTTGCTGCAGACCGTGAGTCGGGCAACGGGACAGAAGATGGTGCGTCTGGCCAGGGAGCAGATCAGTGGTCAGCTCAAGGCGGCAGACAGCACCCTTGCCAAGCGTCTGGATAGCCTGCGTCAGCAGGCCCTGGAGCAGCTTCAGCAGCAGCGTGCCGCTGAATATGAACGTCTGGCGGCACTGGCGAAGGTGAATCCGATGATCCGTCAGGAAGAGCTGGATGCCCTGCAGGCGGATACCGAGCAGATGCTGGCTTCGCTGCAGGGCATGGAGCTGCAGTTGGATGCCATCCGGGTCATTCTGGTACGTGAATAATCCTCATGACCAGGTTGCGGCTGAGGTGTGGACTCTGAGTCTCAGTGTCGTAGAATGGTATCAGATACTTTGATAAAGGAGGGTGTACGTGGATATCGCATCCGTTAGTACTGCCATGAGTAATGCCCAGACTCAGGTAACCCATGCTGCCAAGATCAATTCGATGGTCAAGGACCAGATTGAAGCGACCGGTCAGCAGGCTTTGCAGTTGATCGACAGCGCTGCACCCGTTGCCAGTGTTGATCCGTCCAGTCCGGTCGGGCAAAACATCGATATCCGGGTGTAACCTGCGGATAGACGCCATAAAAAAAGACGCACATAGCGTCTTTTTTTATGGGCGGGCGCCTGAAGCTCAGGCACTCGGCCTTACTTGGCTTTCTTCAGCAGCTTGTTCAGCTTCTTCAGTTTGCCTTCGTGCTTGGCGATTTTCGCCTGACGGGCCTTGATCTGTTTCTTGACTTGTTTCGCTTTCAGCTTGGCCATGGTGGCACTCCTTGTCAGTCTTTCAGTGGTCAATCACTATCCGCAGTATCAGGCCGATGTTCAGCCAGAAAACGGCGGATAAAATGCCGTATTTCACGTGCCGCGCTGGTATCCAGTTCATCACACAAAGCAACAAACTGATCTCGTTCTTCGTTGTTGATACGAATGACGAGCTGACTGTTCTTGGTTTTGCTTTTCTTCCTGCCACTCATATCAGACCACTCACATCAGAAGGTTGCCGGACAAGGTGGCCATAGAGTAAAGCAAAAACAGCCAATTACAACGCTAAGCATGCACTGTATTTTGTATATACAAAGCATACCTTAGCCCGTAACCGGCTGGATGTCAAATCGGCCCGGGTGGTTCTGTTCAGATCACCTTGTGCGGACCAAAGCATTCATAGTGCATGCGCTCACTGCCAACCCCCATGGCGCTGAGCTGCTGCGCAACAAACTGCATGAAGGCCAGGGGACCACAGAAGTAAAACTGCATCTGCGGATCGCTGATCTGGTCACGGATTTCATTCAGGTCCATCAGGCCGGTGAAGTTGAAACGCTCCTGCCGGCGGTCTTCCTCGCTGGGTTCGCGGTACCAGACCGTACTGCGTATATGCGCATGGTTGTTGGCCAGCTGCTGTACCTGCTCACCGAAGGCGTGCACACGGCCATTCTCGGTGGCATGCAACCAGTTTACCGGGGCGTCGTGGTCGAGCAGACTTTCCAGCATCGACAGCATGGGGGTCAGCCCCACACCGGCAGAGATCAGCGTGATCGGCTGGCCGCTTTCGCGCTTGAGCTGGAAGTCACCTGCCGGCGGCACCAGTTTGACCCTGTCACCCACCTGCAGAGAGGTGTGCAGGTAATTGGAGACCTTGCCACCTTCTTCCCGCTTCACCGAGATGCGATAACGGTCAGGCTGAGGCGCGGAGGACAGGCTGTACTGACGGATTTCCTGATGCTCGAAACCTTCCGGTTTGATGTGGATACCCAGATACTGGCCCGGCTGATAGGGCATCACCTGACCACGGTCAACAGGCTGGAACACGAAGCTGGTGATAAGGTCACTTTCCTGCTGCTTTTCGACCAGTTCGAAGTCGCGGGTGCCGCGCCAGCCACCGGCCTGCTCTTCGCTTTGGCGGTAGATCTGCTCTTCACGGTCGATGAAGACACCGGCCAAAACGCCATAGGCTTCGGCCCAGGCATCCAATACTGCCTGTCCGGGGGAGAGCAGTTCATCAATGGTCGCCAGCAGGTGAGTACCGACAATATCGTACTGTTCGGGGGTAATGCTGAAGCTGGTATGTTTCTGCGCGATTTTCTCGACCGCCGGCAGCAGGGCTGCCAGGTTGTCGATATTGGCGGCGTAGGCACTGACCGCATTGAACAGCGCTTCCGGCTGGCGACCGCTTTTCTGGTGCGCCAGGTTGAAGATCTCTTTCAGTTCCGGGTTATGGCTGAACATGCGGTCATAGAAATGTGCGGTGACGGCGGGTCCGGCTTCGGCGATTACGGGGGCCGTGGACTTGACGATATCGATGGTGTTCTGGCTCAGCATGGGCATCTCTCTTTATTGTGTATTGGGATTACATCAAAAGAATGTAACGGCATTTTCTTCTTAATGCAAAATAAATGCATCTTTGGTCGACAGGGGTTGATTCAGGTCAGCGTTTGATTTCCCGGCGCAACCGATGGTGACACAGCAATAGCCTGTTAAAATGCGCGCCCGTTTACTGCCGGATGGTGAACCATGGCACTCTGGATACCTTTCACGATTTTTGCCGCCTTCATGCAGGCCTGGCGCAACGCCTTTCAGAATCGGCTGAGTAAAGAGGTGAGCACCGCCGGTGTCACGCTGGCACGGTTTTTATGGGCCAGTCCTCTGGCGGCCATCTATCTGGGTGGACTGTATGTCTATAAGCCCGTTGCCCTGCCGGTTATATCCATACATTTCGTATGGCTGATTCTACTGGCGGCGGTGGCGCAGATCATCGCGACGGCACTTATGGTGGTGCTCTTTCGTCAGCGCAATTACGCCATCGGCGTGGGCTTGGCCAAAAGTGAAGCGGTAATTGCCGCTGTACTGGGCGCGCTGTTTTTTGCCGCGCCCTTGTCACCACTGGCCTGGACCGGAGTGTTGATCGGCGCGCTGGCGTTCTGGTTGATGACCAATCCCGGTGCGTTGCGCGAGCTGTCACTGAATACCTTGCTGGTGGGGCTGGGCAGTGGCCTGTCTTTTGCCCTGACTACGCTCTGGGTGCGTGAAGCCAGTTTGTCGCTGGGATTGCCTTTTCCCTACAGCGCTGCCTGGGTGTTGCTGTCGGTCATCAGCGTGCAAACTCTGCTGTTGGGGGCTTGGGTAGCCTGGCGTGAACCCGGTACTCTATTGGCGCTGTGGCAGCGTCCGGGTCAGGTGGTGTCGATTTCCCTGTTCAGTTGTCTGGGGTCACTGGGCTGGTTTACGGCCATGAGCCTGGAAACCGTGGCGCTGGTGAAGACGCTGGGCCAGATAGAGGTGCTGTTTACCCTGATGATTTCGGCGCGCTGGTTTCGGGAGAAGCTGAATGGTCGTGATCTGGCAGGGCTGGGGCTGATCGTGATGGGCGCCGTCTGTGTGATGCTGGCTTGATCGACCCTGCTGTTAGCGGATGTGGTTCGGTATGCAAGGGGAGGGGGCATCGATTGGCGATGCCCCCGAGAATCACGCCTGTTGAGCTTGCTCGGTAGTGGCAATCCGGGTCGCCTGACCACAGCGATTCAGGCCGGACACCACTGCCTTGAGTGAAGCGCTGACAGTATCGGCATCCACGGCCATGCCACAGACACGCTGACCTTCCACGTTCAACTGGACGTAGGCGGCGGCTGCAACGTCCGAACCTTCGCCCATGGCGTGCTCGGCATAGTCGACCACATGGATGCTAAGCCCCGTACGGGTCTGCCAGGCATTGATGAAAGCCGCCATGGCACCCTTGCCCTTGCCTTCAATGCAGACCTGCGCACCATCGACACGGATATCCGCCGCCAGGGTTTCGGCATCGCCGCTGCGCTCGATGCGGTAGCCGTCCAGGCTCGCCGGTGCCTTGTCCTGTACAAAGTTCTGCACCAGCAGGTCATGGATCACCTGACTGTCCAGCTCGCCGCCCTGTTCCTCGGTCTTTTTCTGCACGATGGGGGCCAGCTCCAGCTGCAGCCAGCGCGGGATACTGATGCCGAAATCACGCTCCAGCAGGAAGGTCATGCCGCCCTTGCCGGACTGGCTGTTGACGCGAATCACCGCCTGATAGCCACGGCCCAGATCTGCCGGGTCGATCGGCAGATAGGCGACCTGCCAGGGCTCGTCATCCTGCTGCTGCTTGAGTGACTTGCGGATCGCATCCTGGTGGCTGCCGGAAAATGCCGTGTAGACCAGCTCACCGATCCAGGGGTGGCGCGGGTGAATCGGCAGGCCGGTGCATTCGGTGCAGACCTGAATGATCTCGTCCGGATTGGACAGATCCAGCTGCGGGTCCACGCCCTGGCTGTACAGGTTCAACGCCAGGGTGACAATATCCATATTGCCGGTACGCTCGCCGTTGCCCAGGAGAGTGCCTTCGACGCGATCGGCACCGGCCATCAAGGCCAGCTCGGCCGATGCCACGGCACCGCCACGGTCGTTATGGGTATGTACGGAGATGATAGCGCTGTCGCGGCGGCTCAAGTGCTGGCAGAAATACTCTACCTGATCGGCAAAGTGGTTCGGCGGGCCGACCTCAACGGTGGTGGGCAGGTTGAGGATGCAGCGTTGTTCCGGCGTGGGCTGCCAGACATCCATCACCGCTTCACAAACCTCAACGGCGTAGTCCACTTCGGTGCTGGTGAAACTTTCCGGCGAATACTGGAAGGTCCAGTCCGTTTCGGGGTATTTCGAGGCATACTCTTTTACCCAGCGGGCGCCACGTACGGCGATCTGCTTGATCTCGTCCTGGCTCATGCCGAACACGCGCTCACGCTGGATGCGGGAGGTGGAGTTGTAGACATGCACCACCGCCTGCTTCACGCCCTTGAGCGCTTCATAGGTACGGGCGATCAACTCTTCACGCGCCTGCACCAATACCTGCACGCGCACGTCATCGGGGATCTGGTTCTCTTCGATCAACCAGCGGGTAAAGTCATAATCCGGCTGACTGGCCGAAGGGAAACCGATCTCGATCTCCTTGATGCCGAGCTTGACCAGCAGATGCCACAGACGCTGTTTCTGGGCCACGTTCATCGGCTCCAGCAGGGCCTGGTTGCCATCGCGCAGGTCGACACTGGCCCAGATCGGGGCTTGAGTCACCTGACGATCGGGCCAGGTTCGGGTGAAGCCGGTGACGGGTTCGACCGGCTGATACTTGCGATGGTTGAAGTTGGCACTTGCCATGATCTTGCTCTCCATTAGAGATCATCCATTGATTGTGGGTGGGCCGCTGCATTCGACATCCCGGGTAGGGCTGTCATCGCCGTCAGGGCTCGGGTAGAACCCGTTGGCGCCTGCGCGGACCGAAACTGAACATGGGACTCATGATAGGGGATTTGTACGGTCAGGCGATTGCTAAATTGCGCTAATTTGGTCTATTTTTGGCAATATAAATCTCGAATTAATTTTATAGAGCAATTTTATGCCTACACATGAAGAGCGAGCGACACTGGATCGCTATGACCATGCCATTTTGCAGATTCTGCAGCAGGACGGGCGCATCAGTAATCAGGAGCTGGCCGACCGTATCGGCCTGTCACCATCCCCCTGTTTGCGGCGGGTGCGGGCGCTGGAGGAGAACGGCTTGATTCGCGGTTATCGCGCTCTGGTGGATGCCAAAAAACTGGGGCTGAACCTGACCGTGATTCTGCATATTTCAATGGATAGGCACACGCCGGAGCGGTTCGAGAATTTCGAGCGCAAGATTGCCGAGCTGCCTCAGGTACTGGAATGCCTGATCATCACCGGGCAGGATGTCTCCCACGAATTGCGGGCACCGCTGGCACGGCTACAAGCCGCCTCC
>CAYMHL010000007.1:39304-41398 GCA_964390205.1 uncultured Marinobacterium sp. | reverse complement strand
CTACCCGGTGATCATCAAGGCGGCTGCCGGCGGCGGTGGCCGCGGCATGCGCGTGGTGCACACCGAAGCGCACCTGGGCAATGCCGTACAGGTGACCAAGTCCGAAGCGGCTGCCGCGTTCGGCGACGCCACCGTGTACATGGAGAAGTTCCTCGAGAAGCCACGTCACGTTGAAGTGCAGGTGCTGGCTGACGGTCAGGGCAACGCCATCCATCTGTATGACCGCGACTGCTCCCTGCAGCGTCGTCACCAGAAGGTGGTCGAGGAGGCGCCGGCGCCGATGATCGATGAAGCGGCTCGCGCCAAGGTACTCAAGGCCTGTGTCGACGCCTGCATCGAGATCGGTTACCGCGGTGCCGGTACCTTCGAGTTCCTGTATGAGGACGGCGAGTTCTTCTTCATCGAGATGAACACCCGCGTCCAGGTTGAGCACCCGGTAACCGAAATGGTGACCGGCGTGGATATCGTCAAGGAACAGCTGCGCATCGCCTCCGGCCTGCCGCTGTCCTACACGCAGGACGATATCAAGCTGCGCGGCCACTCCATCGAGTGTCGTCTCAACGCCGAAGATCCGAAGACGTTCATGCCGAGTCCGGGCAAGGTGACTCACTTCCACGCAGCAGGTGGCAACGGCGTCCGCGTCGACTCTCACCTCTACAGTGGTTACACCGTGCCGCCGCACTACGACTCGCTGATCGCCAAGCTGATCACCTTCGCGGATGACCGTGAAACTGCGCTTGCCCGCATGCAGGGCGCGCTGGACGAGACGCTGATCGAAGGCATCAAGACCAATATCCCGTTGCACCAGGATATCGTGCGTGACACCAACTTCGCTCGGGGTGGTGTCAACATCCACTACCTGGAAAAGAAGCTGGGTCTTTGATCCCTACGGCGGCCCGCGTTCGCGGGCTGCCGTCCTGCCACCCCCCGCCCTGCACCACCGTCCACCATCACGTCCTCGCGGATACCCTGATCGATTACACTGAATGTTTATCCGGGGATGAACCCGTCGCGATTTTAGGACATAATCTAACCCTTGTTTGACAGGAGTGTTGCCATGCCCTGGCTACAGATCAAAGTTTCCATTCCGCCCGAGCAGGCCGAGACCTACGAGGACCTGCTGCTGGCCGCCGGCTGTGCCGCCGTTACCTATCAGGATGCCGCCGACCAACCGATTTTCGAGCCTGACCTGGGTACCACACCGCTGTGGAACGATACCGTGGTGACCGGCCTTTTTGCCGCCGAACATGACCTGCGCGAGACGCTGGCGCTGCTGCGTGCCGCTCAGCAGTCACTGGACTCGGCACCGAACCCGCTGCCGGAATTCAAGGCGGAAATTCTGGAAGACAAGGACTGGGAACGGGAATGGATGGACAGCTATCATCCGATGCGCTTTGGCAATCGTCTCTGGGTCTGCCCCAGCTGGCGCGAAGCGCCCGAGCCTGATGCCGTCAACATGATGCTCGACCCGGGCCTGGCCTTCGGCACCGGTACCCATCCGACCACGGCACTCTGTCTGGAGTGGCTGGATGCACAAGAACTGGACGGCAAGCAGGTGATCGATTACGGCTGCGGCAGCGGCATTCTCGGCATCGCCGCGCTGCTGCTCGGTGCCCGTCATGTGCAGGCGGTGGATATCGACCCCCAGGCACTGACGGCCACCCGCGACAACCTGCAGCGCAACAAACTGCCCGCATCGGTTCTGGACGCCTACCTGCCCCTGGATGCGCCGCTGATTCAGGCCGACCTGCTGGTGGCCAACATCCTCGCCGGTCCCCTGTGCGAACTGGCACCGACACTGGCAGCACGGGTACGTGCCGGTGGTCGTATCCTGCTGTCCGGACTCTTGTCCCAGCAGGCAGATGAGATAAGATCCACCTACAGTCAATGGTTTGATATGGATGCGCCGGGTGAGCGCGAAGGCTGGATACGCATCAGCGGCACCCGGAAGCAGGAGAGCTGATACTTGGTTATAACGCGCTGCCCCGATTGTCATGCCCGATTCCGTGTGACCGAGGGCCAGCTCAAGCTGGCCCGGGGGCAGGTGCGTTGCGGTGCCTGTCTGACCGTGTTCGACGCCCGCGTGCATGCCGT
>CAYMHL010000007.1:21322-39204 GCA_964390205.1 uncultured Marinobacterium sp. | reverse complement strand
TCTTCAGAAAAGTACAGCCCAGAAAAATGCACCCCGGGAATCAACTAGCCAGGTCACACCAGAACCTGAGCCCTCTGCGACACAACCGGCCAAAGCATCGATTGAGTCCGCCGCGGTCGCCGCAGCCGGGATGTCGGCAGGACCGGTGACGTTCAACGCCGAACCGCTTGCCTTTCACCATGATGACAGCGACGACTCCCCGTTCGTCACCAGTGGCTGGCTGCTGCTGAGCCTGCTGGCGGGACTGGCACTGGTGGCACAGCTGCTCTGGTTCGAGCGTGCCCGTCTGGCCGAGTACCCGGAACTTGGCACAATCTACACGCTGATCTGTGATCAGGTTGACTGCTCTCTGCAACAGAACGCCTTAACGCTGATCGACAATCAGGGCCTGCATCTGCAGCCCCACCCGCAGTATACGGACGCACTCAGCGCGACCATTCTGCTGGAGAACAAGGCCGCGTTCAGCCAACCCTGGCCGGGCCTGCAGCTGCGTTTTACCGACCTCAAGGGGCGTCTGGTAGCCCAGCGTACCTTCCAGCCGGAGGAGTATCTGGACACCACCAGCGTTGACCCCCTGCGCATGCCCAGCAGTCAGCCGGTACAGATCGAACTGGAACTGGCCGCCCCCGGCCGCCGGGGTGTCAGTTACGAGTTGAAGCTGACGCCAGCCGATTCTGCAAGCGCAAAATAGATCAATTTTTCATCAGAAATGGTTGGCCCTAAGGGGTCGAAAGAGTATCATTGCCCACCTTCCGAAAGTTAACCCTGAATTTGTTGCAGCAATGCAGCGAATAGAGTTTCTTTTACCCTTTTGACAGGATGTGGCATGTTCAGGATCGGCCCATACAGCATTGACAGTCGGGTGATTCTGGCCCCCATGGCCGGGGTAACCGACCGCCCCTTCCGGCAGCTGTGCCGCCGTATGGGTGCCGGGCTGGTCGTCTCCGAAATGGTGACCTCCGACAGCCGCCTCTGGCATACCCGCAAATCCAGTTTCCGTCTGGACCACAGCGGTGAAGCCGAACCTCGCTCAATTCAGATCGCCGGTGGCGATCCGGAAATGATGGCCGAGGCGGCTCGCCTCAACGTGGCCAACGGCGCTCAGATCATCGATATCAACATGGGCTGTCCGGCGAAGAAGGTCTGCAACAAGGCCGCCGGATCCGCACTGCTGCGCGACGAGCCTTTGGTCAAGGATATCCTCCAGGCCGTGGTTGCCGCAGTGGACGTGCCGGTCACACTGAAGATCCGTACCGGCTGGTGCCCGCAAACCCGCAACGGTGTGCGCGTCGCCGAGATGGCTGAAGCGGCCGGCATCGCTGCGCTGGCGGTGCATGGTCGCACCCGCGCCGACCGTTACCTGGGCGAAGCCGAATACGACACCATCGCCCGCATCCGCGAAGCGATCCGCATTCCGCTGTTCGCCAATGGCGATATCGATTCACCGCAAAAGGCTGCCCGCGTGCTTGAGCACACCGGCGCCGATGCGGTGATGATCGGCCGCGCCGCTCAGGGTCGCCCCTGGCTGCTGGGCCAGATCGATCACTACCTGCGCACCGGCGAGCTCAAGCCCGAGCCTGACCTGGCCGGCCAACATGAAATCCTGCGCGATCACCTGCACGCCCTGCACGCTTTCTACGGCGACTATTTGGGTGTGCGTATCGCCCGCAAGCATGTGGGCTGGTACCTGCAGAGCTGCAACGACACTCGGGACTTTCGGCAAAGATTTAATCAACTTGAAACAGCATCAGATCAGGTGAACGCCGTGGATGCGTTCTTTTCATCTCGGCATGAAGCCGCCTGATCCTGGATTGGGTACAGAAGTACAGTGGATACCAAAGACTTGAAACAGACGAACAACAGCGCACAGGCGCAGATTCCGCAACAGACTCTGCGTGACACCGTGCATCAGTCACTGAGCAGCTACTTCAAGCAGCTGGACGGTCAGCCTGTTACCGATGTCTACCAGATGGTCCTGTCCGAAATCGAGGCCCCGCTGTTCGAGAGCGTGATGGCCTACACCAAGGACAACCAGACCAAGGCGTCCGAAGTACTGGGCCTGAACCGCGGCACGCTGCGCAAGAAACTGAAGCAGTACGGCCTGCTGTAAGCATTCATCTGAACGGGAACGCAAACCATGTCTGAACAGAACACCAAAGCTGTCCGCCGCGCCTTGATCAGCGTATCGGACAAAACCGGCATCGTCGAATTCGCACAGGCTCTGAGCGCCGAAGGTGTCGAGATTCTCTCCACCGGCGGTACCTACAAACTGCTGTGCGACAACAACATCCCGGCAGTTGAAGTCTCCGATTACACCGGTTTCCCGGAAATGATGGATGGCCGCGTCAAGACCCTGCACCCGAAAGTACACGGCGGCATCCTCGGCCGTCGCGGCACCGATGACGCCATCATGAACGAACACGGCATCCAGCCGATCGACATGGTCGTGGTTAACCTCTACCCGTTCGCCGCCACCATCGCCCGTCCGGACTGCGATCTGCCGATGGCGATCGAGAACATCGATATCGGCGGCCCGACCATGGTGCGTTCCGCCGCCAAGAACCACAAGGATGTTGCCATCGTCGTCAATGCCTCCGACTACGACAGCATCATCGCCGAACTGAAAGCCAACGGTGGTCTGGGTTACAAGACCCGCTTCGACCTGGCGGTCAAAGCCTTTGAGCACACCGCCGCCTACGATGGCATGATCGCCAACTACCTGGGCGCCGTGATCGAAGGCGACGAAGAAGTACCGGCCGACTTCCCGCGTACCTTCAACACCCAGTTCATCAAGGCGCAGGACATGCGCTACGGCGAGAACCCGCATCAGCGTGCGGCCTTCTACGTCGAAGCCAACCCGGCCGAAGCCAGTGTCGCCACTGCCAAGCAGCTGCAGGGCAAGGCACTGTCCTACAACAACGTGGCGGATACCGATGCGGCACTGGAATGCGTCAAGCCGTTCCAGGAACCGGCCTGTGTCATCGTCAAGCACGCCAACCCCTGTGGCGTGGCCGTTGGCAGCGATATTCTGGAGGCCTACAACCGCGCCTTCCAGACCGACCCGACCTCAGCCTTCGGCGGCATCATCGCCTTCAACCGCGAACTGGACGGCAAGACCGCCCAGGCGATCGTTGATCGTCAGTTCGTGGAAGTGATCATCGCCCCGACCGTATCCCAGGAAGCCTCCGACATCGTGGCGGCCAAGCCCAACGTGCGCCTGCTGGCCTGCGGCGAATGGGACAAGGAACGCATTCAGGGCTTCGACTACAAGCGCGTCAACGGCGGCCTGCTGGTACAGGACCGTGACCTGGGCATGATCGATGTTTCCCAGCTGAAGATCGTCACTCAGCGTCAGCCCAGCGAACAGGAGATCCGTGATCTGCTGTTCTGCTGGGAAGTGGCCAAGTACGTCAAATCCAACGCCATCGTCTACGCCAAAAACGGTCAGACCATCGGTATCGGCGCCGGTCAGATGAGCCGCGTCTACTCCGCCAAGATCGCCGGCATCAAGGCCGCTGACGAAGGTCTGGAAGTACCGGGCTCCGTCATGGCCTCCGACGCCTTCTTCCCCTTCCGTGACGGCATCGATGCCGCCGCTGCAGCCGGTATCACCGCGGTGATCCAGCCGGGTGGCTCCATGCGCGATCAGGAAGTGATCGACGCCGCCGACGAGCATGGCCTGGCCATGGTCTTCACCGGCATGCGCCATTTCCGTCACTAAGACCGTCATTGAAAGAAGGATACTGCACATGAATATTCTGGTTATCGGCTCCGGCGGTCGTGAACATGCACTGGCCTGGACGGCGGCTAAGGATGCAGCGGTCGAGCGTGTATTCGTTGCCCCCGGCAACGCCGGCACGGCGATCGAGCCCAAGCTGGAAAACGTCGCCATCGATGTCATGGATATCGATGCGCTGGTCAATTTTGCCCGCGACAACAACATCGCTCTGACCATCGTCGGCCCCGAGGCGCCGCTGGTCGCCGGTGTGGTGGATCGCTTCCGTGAAGCGGGTCTGGCCATCTTCGGTCCGACCGCCGGTGCGGCCCAGCTGGAAGGCTCCAAGGCGTTCACCAAGGACTTCCTGGCGCGTCATCAGATCCCGACCGCCGAGTATCAGAACTTCACCGAGATCGAACCGGCACTGGCCTATGTGCGCGAAAAGGGCGCACCGATCGTGGTCAAGGCCGACGGTCTGGCGGCCGGTAAAGGCGTGATCGTGGCGATGACGCTGCAGGAAGCCGAAGACGCCATCCGCGACATGCTGGCCGGCAACGCCTTTGGTGATGCAGGCAGCCGCGTGGTGGTTGAAGAGTTCCTGGATGGCGAGGAAGCCTCCTACATCGTCATGGTCGACGGTGACAATGTGCTGCCGATGGCCACCAGTCAGGACCACAAGCGCGTGGGCGATGGTGACACCGGTCTGAACACCGGCGGCATGGGTGCCTACTCACCCGCTCCCGTAGTGACCGCCGAGATCGATCAGCGCGTAATGGACGAAGTGATCATGCCGACCGTCAACGGCATGAAAGCGGAAGGCAACGAGTACACTGGCTTCCTCTACGCCGGTCTGATGATCATGGCTGACGGCACACCGAAAGTGATCGAGTACAACTGCCGTTTCGGTGACCCCGAGACTCAGCCGATCATGCTGCGCCTGAAGTCTTCGCTGGTGGAGCTCTGCCAGGCGGCACTGGACAAGAAGCTGGACCGAACCACTGCCGAGTGGGACGAGCGCAAGTCCGTCGGTGTGGTCATGGCCGCAGGCGGTTACCCGGGCGACTATGCCAAGGGTGATGTGATCAGCCTGCCGGAATCCTGCCCGGAAGGCAGCAAGATCTTCCACGCCGGTACCCGACTGGACGACAACGGCCAGGTGGTCACCGCCGGTGGACGTGTGCTCTGCGTCACCGCGCTGGGGGACAGCGTGACCGAAGCCCAGCAGCGTGCCTATGAGCTGCTGAAGCAGGTCAGCTGGAAGGATGCCTACTTCCGTACCGATATCGCCTACCGCGCGATCGCACGCGAAAACGCCTGATATTTCAAGCCTTTGCATTAACAGCCGCCTTCGGGCGGCTGTTTGCGTTGTGTTGAATGAAGCCTACTGAAATGAATCCTATTGGTCTGAACCGTACAGGTCGAACCGCTGAGGTTAGCGTCGCATGAGTCTTGAAATCTGGGTTGCCCTGCTGGGCACTGCCATTCTGATCAGCCTGTCACCCGGAGCCAGTGCCGCCACCGCCATGGGCGCAGGCCTGACCTATGGTATCCGCGGTGCCGGCTGGAGTACCCTGGGCCTGGTCTGTGGCTATGGCATACAGATCGTAGTGGTCTGCCTCGGCCTTGGCAGCCTGATGACCAATGCCCCCCAATGGTTCGAGATCCTGCGCTGGATCGGCGTCCTCTACCTGACCTGGCTGGGTATCCAGTTCTGGCGCCAGCGCAAATCGGCGGACATCGAATCCCAGGGCTTTGCCCCCCGCCGCAATCGCTTTCTGCAGGCACTGATGGTCAATATCACCAACCCCAAGGGGCTGGTGTTTCTGTTGGCGCTGATCCCCCAGTTCCTTGATCCACTGCATCCGCAGCTGCCACAACTGCTGATTATCAGTGCTACACTGATGACCAGTGAAGCCTGCATCATGACCGGTTACAGTGGTCTGGCCTCGAGCCTGCGCCAGCGGTTTGCCGACCCGGCGGCCCTGATCTGGCAGCAACGACTGACCGGTTGTGCGCTGATAGCGGCCGCCCTGGCCCTGTCGGTGACCACCCTCTAACTTTGGGGAGCAAAACAGCAACGTGCACATACAGGAAGTGGCGATTATCCTCATGGCACTGATGCTGACCGCCTGCAGCCGCCAGCCATCCGTGCCCGATCAAGCCGCCACAGGATATTGCTTCCGTGCCGGCAGTGATCAGCAGTTTGACTGCTCGGCACCGCCCCTGACGGTCAAGGAGCTGCGTGATCCGCTGGCCCCCGACAGCACCTTCAGCGATGAAGAACTGATGGACCTGCTGGCCGAGATCAAACGCTGGCTGGCCCATCGCAGACTCAGCCTTGAGGGCAAAACCATCCCGCCCCAGCTGCAAGACTCCGCGCGCGCAACCACAGCCGAGGTTGAAAACGACACCGACCAGGACACTACCCAGACGCCCTCCGCAGGTCTGCCCCGCCCCTGGGCGCTGATCCTGAATGACTTTTCACCCCATTCGCTGCAGCGCACCAATTCCGCTCAACCCTGAAGCAAAGCTCGCGCTAATCTCACCTCTTGCCAACTTTATTGCAGCTGCACAGCGGCATCTTTTCCGCAGTAAATCTTTGATCCTCAAGCTGTACTTTGACCACGGCTGTGCTATTCCAAAGATAACGGCGCTGCGATCCACAAGATTCGACATCGCCGATTTTCATATCCGTTTTCCGGCTTGGCTTACCCCGCGGAGGACCCCGTCATGTTGAAGCAGATGGAAAACGCCGGTCTGACTGATCTGCACTTCGGTCTGGATCCGGCCAGTGGCATGAAAGCGATCATCGCCATCCACTCGACCGCTCGAGGCGCTGCCATTGGCGGCTGCCGTTTCATCCATTACGCCCGCGAACAGGATGCCGTCACCGATGCTCTGCGCCTGGCACGCGGCATGAGCTACAAGGCGGCGCTGGCCGGCCTGCCTCACGGCGGCGGCAAGGCGGTGGTCATTCAGCCCGAAGGCGAATTTGATCGCCGGGCGCTGATGCAAGCCTTCGGTCGCTTCGTCGACCAGCTCGGCGGCCGCTATATCACCGCCATGGACAGTGGCACCGAAGTCAGTGACATGGATAGCATCGAAACATCAACGCGTTATGTCAGTTGTACCAGCGCCAGCGGTGATCCTTCGCCACACACCGCGCTGGGGGTATTTGAAGGCATCAAGGCTGCTGTCCGTCACCGCCTGGAACGTGATTCCTTGCAAGGGCTGACCATCAGTATCCAGGGACTTGGCCATGTGGGCCAGGCGCTGGCGGCCAGACTGCACGAGGCCGGTGTCCGGCTGGTGGTGGCCGATATCGACCCGGCTCGGGTCCAGTCCTGTGTCGACCGCTTTGGCGCCCGTGCGGTGGCGGCCGACGAAATCTACGATGTTGAAGTCGACGTCTTCAGCCCCTGCGGGCTGGGCGCCATCCTCAACGCCGATACCATCCCGCGGCTCAACTGCGCCATCGTCGCCGGCAGTGCCAACAATCAGCTGGCCGTTGACGAAGACGGCAACCGCCTGCGCGCCCGCGGCATTCTCTATGCACCGGATTACGTGATCAATGCCGGTGGCCTGATCCATGTCGCCCTGCACCACGCCGGTATCGATGGTGAACGGCGTGATGACAAAATCCGCGAGATCGGCACCACGCTGACCCACCTGTTCAACGAAGCCGAGCGCAGCAACCAGTCGGTGCATCATGTGGCCGATCTGCATGCCGAGACCCTGCTGGAGCAGGCGCGCAGGGATACTGCACAGGAGCATCGCCATGCATGAAGTCAGCTATCAGGGCGACATCCGCCTGACCCGCTATCTGGATGACAGCGGCCGACCGCTGGGCGAGATGCCGGACTGGGCCTTGGGCGAGCAGCCCTGGGTAGGCTATTACCAGCAGATGGTGCTGGCCCGTCAGTTCGACACCAAGGCGATCAGCCTGCAGCGCACCGGTCAGATGGGCACCTATGCCTCTCTGCTTGGGGCCGAGGCGATTGATGTGGTCTCTGCTTCCCTGATGCAGGCCGAGGATGTGCTGGTGCCCTATTATCGCAATCACGCCATGCAGATGATCCGCGGCACACCGATCTCAAGGCTGTTTCTGTACTGGGGCGGTGACGAACGCGGCAACGCCTCGCCACAGATGGGGCGCGACCTGCCCAACGCCGTACCCATTGCCACCCAATGCCTGCACGCCTGCGGCGTGGCCACGGCGCTGAAACTGCGCGGCGAACATCAGGCGGTGCTGACCATGATCGGTGATGGCGGTACCTCCAAGGGCGATTTTCTGGAGGCGATCAACGTCGCCGGTGCCTGGCAGCTACCGGTAGTCTTCATCATCAACAACAATCAATGGGCGATTTCGGTGCCGCGCAGCAAGCAGTGCATTGCGCCGACACTGGCACAGAAAGCACTGGGCGCCGGTATCCGTGGTGAACAGGTGGACGGCAACGACGCCATCGCCCTGCATGATGTGGTGGGACAGGCGCTGGAACGGGCCCGTGCCGGCAAGGGGCCGACCCTGATCGAAGCGCTCAGCTATCGCCTGTCCGACCACACCACTGCCGACGATGCCACCCGCTACCGCCCTGCCGACGAGCTCAAGGCCGCCTGGTCCCGCGAGCCGGTGGCACGACTGCGCAACTGGCTGCACGGCAAGGGATTCTGGGATGAAGCGCGAGAGCAGGCCTGGCAGGCGGAAAGCAAACAGCTGATCGAGGCCGCCGTTGCCGAGTGGCAGTCCATGGAACCCCAGTCGGTAAATGAGTTGTACGACTATCTCTATGCCGAGTGTCCGCCGGGGCTGGCCGAACAGCGCGAACAGGCCCGCCTGCGCCAGCAGCGTCGTGAACAGAGAGGTGCCGACCATGACTGACAACGCCATCACCCTGCTGGATGCCGTCAACCTGGCACTGGCCCGTGCGCTTGAGGAAGATCCCGACGTGGTGCTGCTGGGCGAGGATATCGGTGTCAACGGCGGTGTCTTCCGCGCCACCGACGGCCTTCAGGCGCGCTTTGGCGAACGCCGGGTCATCGACACTCCGCTGGCGGAAACCATGATCGCCGGGCTGGGTGTTGGCATGGCCACTCAGGGATTGCGGCCAGTGGCGGAAATCCAGTTCATGGGCTTCATTTTCCCTGCCTTCGAGCACCTGGTAGCCCACGCCGCCCGCATGCGCCACCGCACCCGTGGACGCCTCAGCTGCCCGATGGTGCTGCGTGCGCCCTTCGGTGGCGGCATCCATGCCCCTGAACATCATTCGGAAAGCACCGAAACGCTGCTCGCCCATATCCCCGGCTTGCGGGTGGTGATCCCCTCGTCACCGGCGCGGGCCTACGGCCTGTTGCTGGCGGCGATCCGCTGTGACGACCCGGTGGTGTTTCTCGAACCCAAACGGATCTACCGCGCCAGCAAGACACTGGTCGAGGACAACGGTGAAGCGCTGCCGCTGGATACCTGCTTCACCCTGCGTGAGGGCAGTGATATCACTCTGATCAGCTGGGGTGCCATGATCCAGGAAACATTGATGGCGGCAGACCGGCTGGCCGAAGAAGACATCAGCTGCGAAGTAATCGACGTGGCCACCCTGAACCCCATCGACCATGCCACCCTGATCGCGTCGGTACACAAGACCGGGCGCTGCGTCATTATCCACGAAGCCCCCCACCATGGCGGCATGGGCGCCGAAATATCGGCCACTCTGAGTGAGCAGGTGCTTACTTCATTACAGGCACCGGTACGCAGAGTCACCGGCGATGACACGGTGATGCCCTATTACCGCAACGAGCAGCTGTATCTGCCCGATGTGGACGACATCCTCATCGCGGTCAGAGAGACCATGGAGTATTCAGGATGAAATATTTCAAACTGCCCGATCTGGGCGAAGGCCTGCCCGAGGCCGAGATCGTCGAATGGCATGTTCAGGAAGGTGATCAGGTCGAAGCTGACCAGATTCTGGTTTCGGTGGAGACCGCCAAGGCGATCGTCGAAGTACCCTCACCCCAGGCCGGAGTGATTGCTCACTTGTTTGGTGCCGCCGGCGATACCATTCATACCGGTGAACCGCTGGTGGAATTTGCCGGTGGCGAGGACGCCGATACCGGCACCGTGGTCGGTCAGCTGAGCCAGGCACAGAACACCGACAGCCAGCGGGAAAGTTTCATCATCGGCGCGGCGCCCAGCAGCCGTCAGGCCGGACGTGCGAGTACCACACCGGCAGTGCGTTCGCTGGCGCAGCGACTGGGCGTCAGCCTGGAAACCCTCAGAGGCTCGGGACCGGGTGGCCGCATCACCGCCGCGGATGTGGAACGGGCTGCGGACATGGACCAGTCCTTCGGTGCCCCCGAACCGCTGAAAGGGGTACGCAAACAGATGGCCAAGGCCATGGCCCAGTCCCGCGCCGAGGTGGTGCCGGTGACGCTGTGCGAGGATGCGGATATCGACCACTGGCCCGAAGGCACGGATATCACCATGCGTCTGGTGCAGGCGGTCGCGGCCGCCTGTGCAGCCGTGCCGGTGCTGAATGTCTGGTTCGACGGTCAGCAGCTGGCGCGACGGCAGCACAGCCGGATCGACCTGGGTGTGGCCGTGGATACCGAGCAGGGGTTGTTCGTACCGGTGCTACGCGATATCGGCAACCGCAGCCGTGATGATCTAAGAGACGGCCTCAATCATCTGCGCGCCGACGTCAAGGCCCGCTCAATCCCCCCCGCCGAGATGCAGGGTGCGACCATCACCCTGAGCAATTTCGGCACCCTGGCCGGGCGCTATGCCAGCCCGGTGATCGTGCCGCCACAGGTCGCCATTGTCGGTGCCGGGGTGATTCGGCGTCAGCCGGTAGCCGTCGGTGACGAAGTGCGCGTCCACAGAGTGATGCCGCTTTCGCTGACCTTTGACCACCGGGCAGCCACCGGCGGCGAGGCGGCCCGTTTCATGCAGGCCCTCATCCAGTCGCTGTCCGAGTGAACGAGTACAGGGGTGCGGAACGTACCCCTTATCATCGAGGTCTGATCAGTTGAGAGCAAACATCCGTTAGACCTTTTTCAACCGTTCTCGAGCCTTGACTCCCGCTAATCTGGACTACACTGAAAACAGCGAAGAACGCGAACCACTGGTTCATAAGCGTTTGAATTCTCAGTGACTCGCGAAAATAACAGGAAGGTGAGCATGAGCATCTTTGACCACTACAAGGCACGTTATTCAGCGATCCAGCAGGAGGAAATGAGCCTGCAGGAATACCTCAACCTGTGCAGGGAGACCCCGGAAGTTTACGCCAACGCCTCCGAGCGCATGCTCAAGGCGATCGGTGAGCCCGAGGTGGTGGATACCGGACGCGATCCACGCCTGAGCCGTATTTTTTCCAACAAGGTGATCAAGCGTTACCCGGCATTCAACGAGTTCTACGGCATGGAGGAAGCGATCGAGAACATCGTCTCCTACTTCCGTCACGCCGCTCAGGGGCTGGAAGAGAAGAAACAGATTCTCTATCTGCTCGGTCCGGTCGGTGGCGGCAAGTCCTCGCTGGCGGAGCGCCTCAAGCACCTGATGGAGCATATCCCCTTCTATGCCATCAAGGGTTCGCCGGTATTCGAATCGCCGCTGGGCCTGTTCAAGCCCGAGGAAGACGCCGAGATTCTGGAACAGGAATATGGCATCCCGCGGCGCTATCTCAACGGCATCATGTCACCCTGGGCGGTGAAACGGCTGCATGAATACGGTGGTGATATCACCCAGTTCCGGGTGGTTAAACTCTACCCGTCGATTCTCGATCAGGTCGGCATCGCCAAGACCGAGCCGGGCGACGAGAACAACCAGGATATTTCCAGCCTGGTGGGCAAGGTGGATATCCGCAAACTGGAAGAATACCCACAGCATGACCCCGACGCCTACAGCTTCTCCGGCGCACTCTGCCGCGCCAACCAGGGGATCATGGAGTTCGTCGAGATGTTCAAGGCTCCGATCAAGGTGCTGCACCCGCTGCTGACCGCCACCCAGGAAGGCAACTACAACAGTACCGAAGGCATGGGGGCCATCCCCTACGACGGCATTCTGCTGGCCCACTCCAACGAGTCGGAATGGCAGAGTTTCAAGAACAACAAGACCAACGAAGCCTTCATTGACCGTGTCTACATCGTTAAGGTGCCCTACTGCACCCGCGTCACCGAAGAGGTGCATATCTACGAAAAACTGTTGGAAAACAGTTCGTTGAACGAATCGCCCTGCGCACCGGACACGCTGAGCATGCTGGCGCAGTTCACCGTGCTGTCGCGCATCAAGGACCCGGAAAACTCCAGCATCTACTCCAAGATGCGCATCTATGACGGCGAAAACCTGAAAGATACCGATCCTCGCGCCAAGTCGATGCAGGAGTACAAGGATTCGGCCGGCGTCAACGAGGGCATGGACGGTCTGTCGACCCGTTTTGCGTTCAAGATTCTGTCCAAGGTGTTCAACTTCGACCCCACCGAGGTGGCGGCCAACCCGGTACACCTGATGTATGTGCTCGAACGCGAAATCGGCCAGCAGCAGTTCCCGACCGAGATCCAGGATCGCTACCTGGGCCATCTGAAAGAGTACATTGCGCCCAAGTACATCGATTTCCTCGGCAAGGAGATTCAGACCGCCTACCTCGAGTCCTACTCCGAGTATGGCCAGAACATCTTCGATCGCTACGTCACCTATGCCGACTTCTGGATTCAGGATCAGGAGTACCGCGATCCGGAAACCGGCGACATTCTGGATCGTCAGGCGATCAACGAGGAACTGGAAAAGATCGAAAAGCCGGCCGGTATCAGCAATCCCAAGGACTTCCGCCACGAGATCGTCAACTTCGTGTTGCGCGCCCGCGCCAGCAACAACGGCAAGAACCCGGCGTGGAACAGCTACGAGAAGATGCGCTCCGTGATCGAGAAGAAGATGTTTGCCAATACCGAGGATCTGTTGCCGGTGATCTCGTTCAATCCGAAAGCCTCTTCCGACGACCAGAAGAAGCATGGCGAATTCGTCAAGCGGATGATCGAACGCGGCTATACCGAGAAACAGGTACGCCTGCTGTCGGAATGGTACATCCGCGTACGCAAGTCGCAGTAATACCACAACAGGGAGCCGTACACTGACGGAACTGAACCGCACAGCCGTGGCACCGAAATGCCGCTGCGGCTGTTGCTCCGGGAGCCCGATATATGAGCTACATCATCGATCGCCGTGAGAATGCGAAGAAGAAGAGCACGGTCAACCGCCAGCGCTTCCTGCGTCGCTATAAACAGCACATCAAAAAGTCGGTAGAGGAAGCGATACATGATCGTTCGATCAGGGATATCGATCAGGGCGGTCAGGTCACCATTCCCAAGCGGGATATCTCCGAGCCGGTGTTTCACCATGGCGAAGGCGGCCTGCGTCGCAAGATTTTCCCCGGCAACAAGGAGTTTGTGGAAGGCGACGAGTTTCGCCGTCCCGAGGGCGGTGGCGGCGGTGGTGCCGGTCAGGGCAAAGCCAGCAATCAGGGCGAAGGCGAGGATGACTTCACCTTCAACATCAGCCAGGAAGAGTTCCTCGACTTCATGTTCGAAGACCTTGAACTGCCCTGGATGGTGCGCAAACAGCTGAAGGATGCCACCAGTTTTGAAACCCGCCGCGCCGGTTTTACCAGTGCCGGCTCGCCGGAGAAACTGCATATCGTGCGCTCGCTGCGCGCCGCTCACGCCCGCCGCATCGCCCTGACCGACAAGGAGGTGCGCCAGCAGATCCGTGCCCTGCGCAAGGAACTTTGGGCACTGGAGGATGCACCCTCCTCGGTGGAACGCAATGACGCGATCAGTGCTTTGCGCGAGCAGATACGTGCCCTGGAAAAAGGCTCACGCAAGCTGCCGTTTCTGGACGATTTTGACCTGCGCTACACCAATATGGTCCGTGTCCCCATCCCGTCCAGCAAGGCGGTAATGTTCTGTGTCATGGACGTGTCCGGCTCGATGACCCAAAGCATCAAGGACATCGCCAAGCGCTTCTTCATCCTGCTGTACCTGTTTCTGAACCGGAACTACAAACAGATCGAAGTGGTGTTCGTGCGCCACCATACCCATGCCAAGGAAGTGGATGAACAGGAGTTCTTCTACTCCCGCGAAACCGGCGGCACCATTGTCTCCAGTGCGCTGGCGCTGAGCGCCGATATCATCGATGCACGCTACCCGCCCGGGGACTGGAACATCTATATCGCCCAGGCCTCCGATGGCGACAACTGGGATGGCGACTCGGCCACCTGCAGCAAAATTCTGACCGAACGCATTCTGCCCAAGACCCAGTATTACGCCTACGTCGAGATCACCACCGGCCCACACCAGAATCTCTGGCACGAATATGAACATGTGCACGAACGCTTCAAGGAGCAGTTCGCCATGCAGCAGATTACCGATGCCAACGAAATCTATCCGGTGTTCCGCCGTCTTTTCGAGAAACGCACGGGGGGTATCCATGAGTCGTCCTAAAGCACGCCAGCCGATCTCCACCGGTTCCGACTGGACCTTTGAACTGATCGAAGCCTATGACCGCGAGATCGGCCGCATTGCCGCCGAGTTCGGTCTGGATACCTATCCCAACCAGATCGAGATCATCACCTCCGAGCAGATGATGGACGCCTACTCCTCGATCGGCATGCCGCTGAACTACAACCACTGGTCGTTCGGCAAACAGTTCGTCGAGACCGAACAGCACTACAAGCGTGGTCGCATGGGGCTGGCCTACGAGATCGTCATCAACTCCAACCCCTGCATCGCCTACCTGATGGAGGAAAACACCATCACCATGCAGGCGCTGGTGATTGCCCATGCCTGCTACGGCCACAACTCCTTCTTCAAGGGCAACTACCTGTTCCGCACCTGGACCGATGCCGGTGCCATCATCGACTATCTGCTGTTCGCCAAGAACTACATCCGCCGCTGTGAAGAGAAACACGGCGTCGATGAGGTGGAAAAGCTGCTCGACTCCTGCCATGCGCTGATGAACTATGGCGTCAACCGCTACAAGCGCCCGCGACCCCTGACCGCCGCCGAAGAACGGGAGCGCCAGCGCTCGCGTGAGGAATATATTCAGCGCCACCTGAACGATCTGTGGAATACCACCGTACCCAAGCGCAGCGACGATGACGCCGGCAAACAGCCCCGCTTCCCCGCGGAACCGGAGGAGAACATTCTCTACTTCATCGAAAAGAATGCGCCCTTGCTGGAGCCCTGGCAGCGCGAGATCATTCGCATCGTGCGCAAGATCGCGCAGTATTTCTATCCGCAGAAACAGACCCAGGTCATGAACGAAGGCTGGGCCTGTTTCTGGCACTACACCCTGCTGCATCAGCTGTATGACGAGGGCCTGGTCACCGACGGCTTCATGATGGAGTTCCTGCACTCCCACTCCAGCGTGGTCTATCAGCCGCCGTTCGACAGTCCCTATTTCAGCGGCATCAACCCCTATACCCTGGGCTACAACATGATGCAGGATATCCGCCGCATCTGTGAAAATCCCACCGATGAGGACCGTGAGTGGTTCCCCGACATTGCCGGCAGTAACTGGCGCGAAACCCTCATGGATGCCATGCACAACTACAAGGATGAAAGCTTTATCCTGCAGTTTCTGTCGCCACGGATGATGCGTGAACTCAAGCTGTTTTCGATCATGGATGACAGCAGCCGCCCCACATTGAAGGTCGATGCCATTCACAACGAGCGCGGCTACAAAGCCGTTCGGGAAGCCCTGTCGGCGCAGTACAACCTGGGCAACCGGGAACCCAATATCCAGGTCTACAATGTCAACGTGCGCGGCGATCGTGCGCTGACACTGAGACACTACATGCACAACAGCCAACCGCTGGGGGAATCCACCCAGGAAGTGCTCAGGCATCTGCATCGACTCTGGGGCTTTGACGTCCATCTGGAATCGGTCAGTCCGGACGGCACTCTGGTGAAGTCCTTTGCCTGCCCACCCAAAACCCAGGATCTGACGGTTGAGGGGATCGCTTAGGGCTGGCTATACTGGGCCATCGATTATTCAAGGATCACAAGGGCGTGTTATGGACTGTCTGTTTTGCAAAATCCTCGCCGGCGATATTCCCGCCGAGGTCGTGTATGAAGATGACCAGGTACTGGCGTTTCGCGATATCAACCCTCAGGCGCCGTTCCACTGCCTGATCATCCCGCGCAAGCATATCGCCACGCTGAACGACATTGCCGATGAAGACCAGGCACTGGTGGGCCACATGATTCAGGCGGCCGGCACCATCGCCAAACAGCAGGGGTTTGACGACAGCGGCTACCGCACGGTGTTCAACTGCAACACCCACGGTGGCCAGACGGTGTACCACATCCACCTTCACCTCCTGGGCGGCAAACCCATGGGCTGGCCACCCTATCAGGACACGCTTAAAGTCGCCGTGAACTGAGTTTTTCCATACCTGCAGCCGGGCACTCTGCCCGGCCTGCTGTTTTGTGCTTGTCTTCGGTCAATCCCGCTTCCCTTGCTGATCACTTTATGTTGCACTGCGTCATAATGTGTTCATTATGGAACCTTAGTTTGATGGCTAGTTAAACAGAGGGATTGTTCATGTCGATAGTTGCCGATTCACCTGCTACCCCTGAAACACCGCCGATGCATGATCAGCTCGAGTTTTTCATTGAGCAGGCACGCAAGGCCGGTCCCATCCGCACCGCCGTGGTCCATCCGGTGGATCACAACAGCCTGCTGGGCGCCATCGAAGCCGCCGAACAGGGGCTGATCGAGCCGCTGCTGGTAGGCCCTGAACACAAGATCCGCGCCGCCGCCGAAGCGGAGGGCATCGACCTGACGCCCTATCGGATCATCAGCACCGAACACAGCCATCAGGCAGCCGAGTGTGCCTGTGATCTGATCCGACAGGCCAAGGCCGAGGCGCTGATGAAGGGCAGCCTGGGTACGTCGGAGCTGCTCAGTGCCGTGATCCACAAGACCAAGGGCATCCGCACCGAACGCCGTCTGAGCCATGTATTCGTGTTTGACGTGCCCAATTACCACAAGCCACTGGTCATTACCGATGCTGCAATCAATGTCACGCCGGACCTGACGGTCAAGCGTGATATCGTGCAGAACGCCATCGACTTCTGTCAGTCACTGGGCAATGCCCAGCCCAAGGTTGCCGTGCTGGCGGCGGTGGAAAAGGTCAAACCCGGCATGCAAAGCACGCTTGATGCTGCTGCGCTGTGCAAGATGGCGGATCGCGGCCAGATTACCGGCGGCATCATTGATGGCCCGCTGGCGTTCGACAATGCCATCTCGCTGCAGGCTGCCATCGACAAGCACATCAAGTCACCGGTGTCCGGCGATGCCGATATCCTGCTGGCGCCGGACCTGGAAGCCGCCAACATGATCGCCAAACAGCTGATCTATCTGGCCGATGCCAAGTCTGCCGGGCTGGCCGTGGGCGCCAAGGTGCCGATTATTCTGACCAGCCGGGCCGAAGGGACCCTGGGGCGTTTGGCCTCCTGTGCACTGGCCTCCTACATGGTCAAGCACGCGCGCGGGGGCAACTGATGGATACTATCCTGACCGTCAATGGCGGCTCTTCCAGTCTGAAATGCGGCCTCTATACCCTGCAGGCCGGCGAGCTACACTGCCTGATTCACCTCAAGGTGGAAAACCTGCTGGGCGAGTCCACCCTGTTCAAGGTTCGTGACGAGCAGAACCAGGTACTGGATGCTCACGAACTGGATTGCCAACGCCTGCCCCACGAGGAGCGCCACCAGTTTGCGCTGCAGGAAGTACTGCAGTGGGTGCGTGAGCACCTGCCGGAATCCCGCCTGATTGCCACCGGCCATCGTGTCGTTCACGGCGGCGACCAGTACAGCGAGCCGCTGCTGCTTGATGACGCCAAACTGACCGAGCTGGCCGCACTGATTCCGCTGGCACCGCTGCACCAGCCCTACAACCTCAAACTGGTGCAGGCCTGTCGTGAACTGGCGCCCGAGCTGCCGATCGTGGCCTGCTTTGACACCATGTTCCACGCCAGCCAGTCACGTCTTGAGCGTCTCTATGCCCTGCCCCGCCGTCTGGTGGAGAAGGGCGTGCATCGCTACGGCTTCCATGGTCTGTCCTACGAATATATCCAGCGCCAGCTGAGCCTGGCCGGTGCAGGCAGTTTAAAAA
>CAYMHL010000007.1:1382-21222 GCA_964390205.1 uncultured Marinobacterium sp. | reverse complement strand
CGCATGCCCTTGCCTTCGGCGCCCATCACCAGTGCGCAGGGACCGGTAAGATCCGTCTGGTAGACGCTGGCCTCGGCTTCACCCGCCGTGCCGGTGATCCAGATGCCACGCTGCTGCAGTGACTGCAGGGTGCGCGCCAGATTGGTCACCTGAATGTAGGGCACCACCTCGGCAGCACCGCAGGCCACCTTGGCCACGGTGGCGTTCAGCGGCGCCGACTTGTCCTTGGGCGCAATCACCAGCGCGACACCGGCCGCATCGGCGGTCCGCAGACAGGCACCCAGGTTGTGCGGGTCGGTGACGCCATCCAGTACCAGCACCAGCGGTGCGCTGCCGGCGTTATCCAGCAACACATCCAGCGCCTTTTCCGACAGCGCCTTGATCGGTTCGCACTCGGCGATCACGCCCTGATGACGGCCACCTCCGGCGCGCAGGTCCAGATCCTGCTTCGCCGTTTCAATCACCTTGATCTTCTGCGCCTGGGCCACATCGAGCAGGGTCTGCAGGCGCTCGTCACGACGTCCCTGCTGGACCAGCAGGCGGCGCACGCGGCCAGGGTTACGGTTGAGCAGGCTGGTCACGGCGTGCAGGCCAAAGATATCGGTTTGACTCATGGGACTCCCGAGGGTGCTGTCAAAGATGCGATCAAAGAAAAACTGGGTGATATTATGCGGCAAACGCAACAAAAAAGCCGCCCATTCAGGCGGCTCTGTCGATCAGGGTACCGATCAACCGTTCAGGCCGGCAAACACCTTGTCGCGGATATCGTCTACGCTGCCAACGCCGGCCACATAGACATAGGCCGGTGCCTTGGCTTCGCCGCGTTCGTTCCAGCCACGGTAGTAGCTGATCAGCGGTTCGGTCTGCTCATGGTAGACATTCAGACGCTGACGCACGGTGTCTTCCTTGTCGTCTTCACGCTGTACCAGCTCTTCGCCGGTGACGTCATCCTTGCCCTCTTCCTTCGGCGGATTGAACACCACATGGTAGGTACGGCCTGAAGCGGGGTGGACGCGACGACCGCTCATGCGCTTGATGATCTCTTCATCGGCTACGTCGATTTCAACCACGGCATCGATATCCACACCCGCGTCCTTGAGGGCATCGGCCTGCGGAATGGTGCGCGGGAAGCCGTCGAACAGGAAGCCGTTGGCACAATCCGCTTCGGTAATACGCTCCTTCACCAGACCGATGATGATATCGTCGGATACCAGACCACCGGCATCCATCACTTGCTTGGCCTGTTTGCCCAGCGGGGTACCGGCCTTAACCGCTGCACGCAGCATGTCGCCGGTAGAAATCTGCGGGATGCCGTACTTTTCGGTAATGAACTGGGCTTGAGTGCCCTTGCCGGCACCGGGTGCTCCAAGCAGAATAATGCGCATCTATCTTGTCTCCTGAACGTTATTGTAATCGGTAAAGCTGCGGCATCGCGGCGCTGGCCGCCATGCCTGAATTTCATTTGCTGCACTGCAGGCTATCCGCCCACTGCCTGTAAACACAATTCGACATTAGCCCTAACACAGAGTCGAATTGTCGACAAAGGGGATCGAGATTACGCAAAGGCCGTAAGCGATTCAACCCCCCTTTATGGGTGGTGATCAGGCGGTATTGATCACCCCGTGTTGCGCATCCCGGCCGATATCCCCGCCATGGTGACCATCAATGCCTGTTCAAGGCGCTGATCCGGCTGATTGCGATCGCGGAACAGCAGTTCGGCCTGCAACACATGCAGCGGATCGATGTAGGGGTTGCGCACGTCGATCGACTGGCGAATGACGCTGTTGCCCTCCAGCAAACGCGGTTCCTGCTTGATCGCTTTCACCTGCTCCACCGCCTGCTGCAGCCGCAGGCGCAGACTCGAACCCAGTGCTTGCAGCTCCGGCGATACCAGCCGCTGTTCATAATAGGCACAGATGTTGACATCACTCTTGGCCAGCACCATCTCCAGCATGTCGATCCAGGACTGGAAAAACGGCCAGTCACGATACATCTCGTGCAGCAGCGGCAGTTGCTGATCATCGACCGCCATTTTCAGTGCAGCGCCGGACCCCAGCCAGGCCGGCAGCATCAGCCGGGTTTGGGTCCAGGCGAAGATCCAGGGGATCGCCCTCAGGCTCTCGACACCACCGTCGGCCTTGCGCTTGGCCGGGCGCGAGCCAAGCGGCAGCTTGGCCAGCTCCTGTTCCGGCGTCAGCGCACGGAAGTAGGGAACGAACTGGGGCTCTTCGCGCACCAGTGAACGGTAGATTTTCATGCCGCAGGCGGCCATGCTGTCCATCAGCCTGCGCCAATCCTGCTCGGGCGCTGGCCCCGGACTCATCGTGGCCTTGAGCACGGCGGTGGTATACAACGTCAGGTTGCGCACCGCGATCTCGGGAATACCGAACTTGAAACGGATCATTTCGCCCTGCTCGGTCACCCTCAGGCTGCCGCCTACCGAACCCGGTGGCTGCGCCAGAATGGCCGTATGGCTGGGGCCGCCGCCACGGCCTACGGTACCGCCGCGACCGTGGAACAGGGTCAGACGGATGCCTTCTCGGCGACAGAGTTCGGTCAGTGCCTCCTGTGCACGGTACTGCCCCCAGGCCGCGGCCAGCTGGCCGGCGTCCTTGGAAGAATCGGAATAGCCGATCATCACCTCCTGATGGCCGTCGATATAATCCCGGTACCAGTCGATCGCCAGCAGCGCCGCTATACAGTCGGGCGCGTTGTCCAGGTCATCCAGGGTTTCGAACAGTGGCACCACACGCATGTTGTGCTCAACCCCCACCTCCTGCAGCAGCAGGTTCACCGCCAGTACATCGGAAGGCTGGCCGGCCATGGAAATCACGTAGGATCCCAGGCTGTAGTCAGGATTGGCTGCGATCACTCGGCAGGTGTTGATCACTTCCATCACCTCATCGCCGGGCTGCCAATGGTGCGGAAACAGCGGGCGGCGCGACTGCAGCTCCTGCAGCAGGAAGGCCTGTTTGCGCGACTCGTCCCAGTCTGAATAGCGGCCGAGCTGGTAGAACTCGGTCAGGGCATCGAACACTTCAATATGGCGATCAGCGTTCTGGCGCACATCCACCCGCACCAGTGTCAGGCCGAAGCAGGCAATACGGCGCAACAGATCCTCCAACGCCCCGGCCGCGATGCAGGACATGCCGCTGTCGATCAGCGAGCGGTGACAAAGCTGCAGTGGCTCCAGCAGCTCGTTGAGATCACTGATCCAGCGTTCGGGGTTGCTGGGCTGGCCCTTGAGGTAGGCTTCGATACCGTTGCGCGTTTCCAGCAGACGGTTGCGCAGACGTCCTAACAGTTCACGGTAGGGTTCGGGGTGACTGTCGGTCAGCTGACGCAGTTCGGCATTGGCGGCATACATCGACAGCTCGGCCCGCAGCTGGTCCACATCGCGGGCATAAAGATCGGCTGCCATCCAGCGCGCCAGCAGCAGCACTTCAGCGGTCACCGCCGCGGTCACATTGGGGTTGCCGTCACGGTCGCCTCCCATCCAGGAGGAAAAATGCACCGGACTTGAGGTCAGCGGCAGGCTGACACCCAGTTCGGCCTGCAGCCGCTTGTCGAACAGGCGCAGGAACCGCGGCATAGCGCTCCACAGGGAATTCTCGATCACGGCGAAGCCCCACTTGGCCTCTTCCACCGGCGTGGGTCGGTTCTGCCGGATTTCGTTGGTGTGCCAGATCTGGCTGATCAGCTGATCCAGTCGAGTCATGACCGGTTCGCCACGATCACGCTGTTTCAACGTCTCGGCGATGGCATCGTATTTCTGGATCAGGGTACGGCGGTTGACCTCGGTCGGGTGGGCGGTCAGCACCAGGTCGATGCTGAGACTCTCGATGCAGGCGAGAATGGCCTCGGGAGAGTGGCCGGCGGCCTTGAGTTCGGCCAGCAGCTGATCGAGCAGATCCTCATCCTCGTCGCCCTCGGTTTCCAAATGGCGGCGCACGCGGTGGTGCTCCTCGGCGATATTGGCCAGGTTGAGAAACTGAGTAAAGGCCCGCGCCATGGGCAGCACTTCGTCCTCGTTCAGGTCGTCCAGCGCCTGGCGCAGCTGCTCCTGACTGGCGTCTTCATCCAACCGTGCCGACTTGGCCAACTTGCGGATATGCTCAACGCGAGCCAGAAACGGCGAGCCCAGGTGGGCTTCCATGGTACGCCCCAGACTTTCGCCCAGAACACGGACATCATCACGCAGTGCTTCGTGCAGATCACTCATGCCATCCCCTCCGTCAGGTTCCATAGCCTTCGATGCTAACCGATCAGGAGGACTGACCGTTAGCGCCCTTGGTATGAATTTAAGACGCGCAGATGAGCCTGTTGTGAAAACGACGCTGAATTAAAGACCTTTGGTCTTGGCTTCGTCCCACCAGTGATCGAGTTGCTCCAGACTGAGCTGCTCCCACGCCTGATCACCGGCGTTGACCTGCTGTTCGACGTAGCCGAAACGGCGCTCGAACTTGGCGTTGGTGTTGCGCAGCGCCTGTTCGGGATCAATTTGCAGATGGCGCGCCAGGTTGACCTGGGCAAAGAGCAGGTCGCCGATCTCTTCCCGGGCATTGTCCAGATCATCCTGCGCCAGGGCCTGACGCAGTTCGGCAATCTCCTCTTCGATCTTGTCCAGCACACCGCTGATCTCGGGCCAGTCGAAGCCCACGCGGGCAGCACGCCGCTGCAGCTTGGCGGCTCGGCTCAGCGCCGGCAGTCCCAGCGGAATTTCATCCAGAATACCGCTGCGCGCCTTGGCGTTGCGCTCTTGCTGCTTGATCGCTTCCCAGTTCTGACTGACTTCGTCCATTGCGATCTCATCGACCCCGGCTCCCTCCAGCGTGCCGTTCGGGAACACATGGGGGTGGCGGCGGATCAGCTTGGCGACCAGCTGGTCGATGATCGCGTGCAGATCAAACCAGTGCTGCTCATTGGCCAAACGGGCGTAAAACACCACCTGAAACAGCAGATCACCCAGCTCGTCACGCAGATGATCCCAGTCTTGCCGCTCAATGCAGTCGGCCACTTCGTAGGCCTCTTCCAGCGTATGCGGCACGATGCTGGCGAATGTCTGCTGCAGATCCCAGGGGCAGCCGCTTTCAGGATCCCGCAGAGCATCCATCAGCCGGATCAGATCATCGAGGGTATAGCGCATCAGTGAGCCCCGCTGCGTTCACGGTGGACATCCAGCACGTTGGGCACCTGGTTGATCTTGTCCATCAGACGGCCCAGACGTTCAAGA
The DNA here is from genome assembly GCA_964390205.1 of uncultured Marinobacterium sp. Lineage (GTDB taxonomy): Bacteria > Pseudomonadota > Gammaproteobacteria > Pseudomonadales > Balneatricaceae > Marinobacterium. The sequence continues at coordinate 15,989 of CAYMHL010000007.1, read as the reverse complement.
CGCGGAATTTCCACCGTCAGTGTCAGGCGCGCCATGTTGTTCTTGCGGTCGGTCAGGGTATTGGCGGCGAGAATGTTGAGCTTCTCATTGCTCAGCACCAGCATCACATCGCGCAAAAGGCCCGGTCGATCAAAGGCTTCGATCATGATATCGACCGGATAGGTCTGTTCATTTTCATCGCCCCAGTCGACGCTGATCACGCGATCGGGCTCGTTTTCACGCAGACTCATCAGGTTGAGACAGTCTTCATGATGAATGGAGATGCCTCGGCCCTGGGTGATGTAACCCATGATCGGATCCCCGGGTACCGGCTTACAGCAGGTGGCCAGGGTGGTCAGCAGGTTGCCCACGCCCTGAATGTTGATGCCGCTGCCGCCCTTGCGCGGTTCCTGAGCACTGCGGCCGGACGCCAGTGCCAGATCCATCTGCGGCTGCGAGCGTTCAGGTTCTACCTGGCGCTGGGCTTCATGGATGATCTGCGACAGGCGCAGGTCACCGGCCCCGAGCGCAGCGCAAAGGTCTTCCGCGGTCTTGTAGTTGACCGCATGGGCAATGCGATTCAGATCAATCGCCTGCGGATCCAGCGCCAGTCGGCGGAATTCACGCAGGATGATGTCGCGGCCGGCCTCGGCGTTCTGTTCCTTGGCCTGCAGCTTGAACCAGTGCGCCACCTTGGCCCGGGCACGGGAGGTGGTGACAAAACCGTAGTTGCTGTTGAGCCAGTCACGGCGCGGTGCTTCCTCTTTGGAGGTGAGGATTTCAACCTGATCACCGGTTTTCAGCGGTTTGTTCAACGGGATGATACGGCCATTCACCTTGGCACCCCGGCAGCGGTGGCCCACTTCGGTATGCACTCGATAGGCAAAATCCACGGCGGTAGCGCCCTGAGGCAGGTCGATCACGTGGCCGTCAGGGGTGAAGACATACACCCGGTCCTGCACCACATCGCCGCGCAGCATGTCGCCCAGGGCTTCGGTATCACCCAGGTCGTCATGCCATTCGAGCACCTGGCGCAGCCAGGCGATCTTTTCTTCGTAGCCGTCGCCACGGGACTGGGTATCCGTGCCCTTGTAGAGATGGTGGGCACAGACCCCCAGTTCCGCTTCTTCATGCATGGAGAAGGTCCGGATCTGCACTTCCAGCACCTTGCCTTCGGGGCCGAACACGGCGGTATGCAGCGAGCGGTAGCCGTTGGGCTTGGGCGAGGCAATGTAGTCGTCGAACTCGTTCGGAATGTTGCGCCAAAGACCGTGGACGATGCCCAGTACGGTGTAGCAGTCACGAATCTCGGGTACCAGAATACGCACGGCGCGGACATCGTAGACCTGGCTGAAGTCGATGTTCTTGCGCTGCATTTTGCGCCAGATGCTGTAGATGTGCTTGGCGCGGCCCATCACTTCGCCGTCGATGGCCGCATCATCCAGACGGCTGCGCAGCAGCTCGACCACCTGATTGATGAACAGCTGACGATCCAGCCGCTTCTCGTCCAGCAAACGCGCAATATGCTTGTAGTCGTTGGGCTTGAGGTAACGGAAAGAAAGGTCTTCCAGCTCCCACTTGATGTGACCGATGCCCAACCGGTGTGCCAGCGGCGCGTAGATATCGAATACCTCACGCGCCACCAGGTAGCGTTTCTTGCGGTCACCGTTCTTGACGCCACGGATGGCGCAGGTACGCTCGGCGATCTTGATCAGCGCCACGCGCACGTCATCGATCATCGCGACCAGCATTTTGCGGACGTTGTCCACCTGGGCGATGCCGGTACCGAGCACGGCATCATCGGAGCGAGGGTTCTTGCGGCTGCCGATCGCGGCCATCTGCAGCACGCCATCAATCAATCCGGCAATGGTATTGCCGAAGCGTTCACGCACGGTTTCGAGCGCCAGCTTGCGCTCGCGTACCGAGCGGTAGAGGATAGCCGCAACCAGGGTTTCCTGGTCCTGTTGCAGTTCCGCCAGGATCTGCGCCATCTCCAGCCCGGTACGGAAACTGCCGACGGTATTCTGTGCCCAGTCATCATCCGAATCGGCAACGGCTGCGCGGGCCTCCTTGGCCAGCAGACACGCCTGCCGGATCTGTTCGACATCGCTGACCTCAACCTGCTGCTGCAAACGCAACAGCCAGAGATCCAGGTCTACCGTGCCGTCTTCCCGTATCGGATGATCTTCTCGAACCTTCACCATGGCCTAAGCCACTCCTGTCTTGCCTCCGGCGACGATTGCTGAAAAAACGGGCGTCAGCCGGTCTGATGCGGCCCGCTCCTTCAAAGATGGGGCCACATTTTAGTCGGTAAGGCCGCTCAGTGCGAGCCGCTTGCCGCGAGGCTCCAAAAACGGCGCTTCAGGCGTTGAACACACCGGTCGACAGATAGCGATCGCCGCGGTCGCAGATGATGCAGACGATGGTGGCGTTATGCACCCGCTGCGCCAGTTGCAGCGCGCCCGCCACGGAGCCGCCGGAGGATACGCCACAGAAAATGCCTTCCTCCCGCGCCAGCGCGCGCATGGTATTTTCGGCATCTTCCTGACTGATGTCGATCACCTCATCTACGCGGCTGCGCTCGAAGATTTTCGGCAGGTAGGCCTCCGGCCAGCGGCGGATACCCGGAATCTGCGAGCCTTCCTGGGGTTGCAGGCCGACGATGCAAACATCGGGGTTCTGCTCCTTCAGGTAACGCGAGACCCCCATGATGGTACCAGTGGTGCCCATGGAGCTGACAAAATGTGTCACCGTACCTTGAGTCTGCTGCCAAATCTCCGGGCCGGTGCCGGTGTAATGCGCCTCGGGGTTGTCCAGATTGGAGAACTGATCCAGCACCTTGCCCTCGCCAGCGGCCTGCATCTCAAGCGCCAGATCTCGGGCGCGCTCCATGCCCTCTTCCTTGCTGACTTCAATCAACTCGGCACCATAGGCGGTCATGGCTGCCTTGCGCTCGGCACTCATGTTGGCCGGCATGATCAGCTTCATGCGATAACCCTTGATGGCAGCCGCCATCGCAAGCGCGATCCCGGTATTGCCCGACGTCGCCTCAATCAGGCAGTCACCCGGCTGAATGTCGCCGCGCGCTTCGGCCAGGTTGATCATGCTCAGCGCTGGACGATCCTTGACCGAACCGGCCGGATTGTTGCCCTCCAGCTTGCACAGCACGATGTTCCCGTTGGGAACCGGCAGGCGCTGCAGGCGCACCAGCGGGGTGTGACCGACATAGTCAGCAATGGTGGGATATTCGATGGCCATGGGGACTCCGCAACAGTCTTGGCAAAATCAAAATTAGCTATAAGAAAACGATTATTTATTCCTGACAAATACGGTAGGAATAATATCAGCCCGCAAGGCGGCAGACAATCTCAGCCGCCTTCGGCAATCACAAACGCGGACACATAGGCCCGCTCGTCGGTGTAACTCAGGTGCCAGGCACGGATACCCAACTGCGCTGCCCGCGATGCCGCCGTACCGGATACCTGCAGCAGGGGGCGTCCCAAAGGATCATGGGACACCTCAAAGTGCTGCCAGCTGATGCCGCGACCTATCCCCGTACCCAGCGCCTTGACCGCCGCTTCTTTGGCAGCAAAGCGCTTGGCCAGAAACAGTGCCGGTCGGGCATGGCTGCGATAGGCGTTCAGCTCTGCCGGCGTCAGGATACGCTCGGGCAGGCGCGGCGTACGTGCCAGCGCCTGCTCCATACGCGCAATTTCCAGCAGATCCGTACCTATGCCGACAATCATGAACGGATGGCGTCACGCCGGGCCTGTACCCGCTGCTGCACCTGCATCAGCAGATCGCGCATCTCCTGAACCGCAGGCTTCAAGCCCACCATCAGCGCCCGGGCGATGATGCCGTGACCGATGTTCAGCTCATTGATTTCCGGGATCTCGGCCACAGGCTCCACGTTGTGGTAGTGCAGGCCATGACCGGCATTGACCACCAGCCCCAGCTGCCAGGCATGACGCGATGCCAGCTTGAGTCGCTCCAGTTCTTCGCTGCGCGCCACCAGTGTTTCGGCATCGGCATAGTTGCCGGTGTGCAGTTCGATCACCGGGGCGCCGCAGCGCGCGGCGGCATCGATCTGGGCCGGCTCCGGATCGATGAACAGGGAGACTTCACAACCGGCATCCGCCAGCCGTACACAGGCGGCACGAATCGCTGCTTCCTGACCCAACACATCCAGGCCGCCTTCGGTGGTCAGTTCTTCACGCTTTTCCGGTACCAGGCAGACGTGGGCCGGACGGATGCGCTCGGCCAGCTGCAGCATCTCTTCGGTAACCGCCATTTCCAGGTTCATCCGGGTCTGCAGCGTCTGCGCCAGCAGTTCTATGTCGCGGTCCTGAATATGACGACGGTCTTCACGCAGATGCACGGTAATGCCATCAGCGCCCGCCTCCTCTGCCAGTGCAGCGGCCTGCACCGGATCAGGATAACGGGTACCGCGCGCCTGTCGCAGGGTGGCGATGTGGTCGATATTGACGCCCAACAGCAAACGATCGGGTTCAGTCATCCTTAGCTCCTTCGCGTTTCAGCAAATTGCGTTTGAGGAAAAGTTCACGGCTGCGCAGTGGCCGGTCGCCCAACAGGGCCGCCAGACGTACGCGCATCAGGTGTTTGGCGGTGCGCCGCACCGCCGGATCATCATAGCAGTCCTGCTCGATCGCCAGCAGATGGGCACCGGGAAAACCCTGCCCTGCTACGCAGGGTCTCAATCCGGTGTCGGCGTGCCAGTCATAGCAAGCGTCAGCCATCAGGCTTGAGCAGTCGAGGGCAAAGCCCAACTGTTCCAGCAGTTGACGTTCGAACGTCCTCAACGCACCTTCGATATCGGTGGCAAGTTTGAGTTCATTCAGCGCATAGCGGAACAGCACGAACAGTCTGGGGTGGGGATCGAAGGGGCGCAGCAGGCGCTGCACCAGCTCGTTGAGATAGAGACCACACAGCAGTGACCGCCCCTGCAGCATGGCGCCGACTTCGGTCGCTTCGGCGCTGCTCAGATTCTTCAGTTCGGCTCTGCCCTGCCAGCCCACCTGCAGCAATTGAAAAGGCTGCAGGCTTGATCTGAGGCGCGAGCCTGGCCGGCGTGCTCCTCGGGCCACCACGCTGACCAGGCCATGCTCCAGGGTCAGCAGATCAACCAACAGGCTGGTTTCACGGTAGGGGCGAGTGTGCAGCACATAGGCTGCAGTCGCATCGACGCGCTGCGCCATCACTCGTGTCGGTAGCCCAGGCTCTGCAGTGCACGTTCGTTGTCGGACCAGCCGCGCTTGACCTTGACCCAAAGGTTCAGCATCACCTTGGTATCGAACATCTTTTCCATGTCCAGGCGGGCATCTCGGCCGATGGTCTTGATCACGGCACCCGAGTCTCCAATCACAATGCGCTTCTGGCCATCACGCTCGACCAGAATAAGGGCACTGATATGCAGGACGCGACCGTCGTGCTTGAACTCTTCGATCTCCACCGTGGTGCCGTAAGGCACTTCATCACCCAGGTTACGCATCAGCTTTTCACGCACCAGTTCGGCGGCCACGAAACGTGAGCTGCGATCGGTGATCTGGTCTTCGGGGAACATGTGCATCCCTTCCGGCATGCGCGCTTCCACCTCACGCTGCAGGCGCTCCACATTGTGGCCTTTCTGCGCCGAGATCGGGATGATGGCGTCGAAATGGCGCTTGGCGGCCAACAGGTCCAGCTGCGGCAGCAGCGCTTCCTTGTCCTTGAGCTGGTCCACCTTGTTGACCGCCAGAATCACCGGACAGCGCACATGCTCAAGCTTGTCGAGTACGATCTGATCCTCGTCGGTCCAGGCGGTACGATCAACAATGAAGATGACCAGATCCACATGTCGCAGCGCTTCGGAGGCGGTACGGTTCATGAATCGGTTCAGGGCCTTGCCCTTGTCATCCTTGTGCAGCCCCGGCGTATCCACATAGATCACCTGCAGATCGCCTTCGGTATGAATGCCGAGAATCTGATGCCGAGTGGTCTGAGGCTTGCGCGAGGTGATGCTGAGCTTCTGTCCAAGAATATGGTTCAGCAGGGTCGACTTGCCCACATTGGGACGACCAACGATGGCGACATAGCCGCAGCGGGTAATGGCTTCACTCATGCGCCTGTCTCCTGTCCCAGTGTTTGCAAGGCCTTGCGAGCCGCTTCTTGCTCTGCCTGGCGACGGCTGCTGCCACGCCCTTCGGTGGCCTGCTCCAGCAGCGCCACCTGGCAGCGAATATGGAATGTCTGGTCATGGGGGTCACCCTCGACCGAGATGAGTTCGTAGCACGGCAGTTCAACCCGACGAGACTGCAGAAACTCCTGCAGTCGGGTCTTGGCATCCTTGAGCGAGATGTTCAGATCAAGCTGTTCCAGGTGGCCGCCAAACCAGTGCAGAATGAACCGGCGTGCCGCCTCAATGCCCTGATCCAGGTAGACCGCACCTATGATCGCTTCAACACTGTCCGCCAGGATGGAATCACGCCGGTAACCGCCGCTCTTCAGTTCGCCCGAACCCAGTCGCAGGTAATCGCCCAGTTGCATATCGCGTGCAATCTTGGCCAGGGTTTCCCCCTTGACCACACGCGAACGCAGTCGGCTCATCTGACCTTCCCGAGCAGCCGGAAAGCGCTGATAGAGGTCATCGGCGATGACGAAACTCAAAATCGCATCACCCAGAAATTCCAGACGCTCGTTGTTGCGCTTGCCACAACTGCGGTGGGTCAGCGCAAGTTCAAACAGTTCGGTATCGGTACAAGGGTTGCCCAGTTTTCGGGCCAGTTCAGCAGCAGGTTTAATCAAGGTTTTATAGCTTCGTAGTGTTCTTCAAACATAACCAGGGCATCAACGTTGTAGAACATCGGTACCCGCACTTCGTAGACCAGGTCAAAGTAGATCACGCCCTCTTCCAGACGCACCTGAAGCGAGTCCTTTTCCGGCAGTTCGACCTGGTTGATATAGAACTTCTTGTCCAGATCACGACGCAGTTCACGCAGAGGTTTGGACAGTTCATCCTGATCCTGGCTGGTGGCCTTCACGATGGAGTTGATGGTGGCGTGATCCCAGTAGGCCGAAAACAGCTTGAAGCCGACGGCAAAAAAGATCCCGGCCACGATCAAACCGATCAGTGTCGAGGTAAAAGAGGCCCCTCGTTGAAAGTGTGCTACGCCTTTGTCCATGTCATTTTATCCTCTAGTTGATACGACGAACGTCACTGAAATCAGGCAGGCTGAAGAAACCGTCCCAGTGCATCCACACAGCGGTAGCCTTGCCCACCAGCAGCTCCTCCGGCACAAACCCCCAGTAGCGGCTGTCCTTGCTGTTGTCGCGGTTGTCGCCCAGGACAAAATACTGCCCCTCGGGCACCCGCCACTCACCGTTGATCACCGGGCGATAGATATCCCTGTAGATCCGATGCGGCACATCCGCCAGCGTCTCGTTCAGCAGCAGCTGCTCGGGACGATTCGGCGGCAGCCTGGCCAGCAATTCCTGCGGTTGAGGCACACCATTGACGTAGAGCACCTTGTCCCTGTAGCTGATCAGATCACCCGGCACACCGACTACGCGCTTGATGTAGTTGATGCTGGTGTCCTCAGGATAGCGAAATACGATGACATCGCCATGTTGAGGATCATTGTTGCTGATGAAACGGGTATTCAGCACCGGCAATCTCAGACCGTAGTGGTACTTGTTGACCAGGATGAAGTCACCGATCTTCAGTGTCGGCAGCATGGAGCCGGACGGAATCTGGAAAGGCTCATACAGGAAGGATCTCAGTACCAGCACCACAAAGAGTACAGGGAACATGGATTTTGAAGTGTCTGCCCAACCGGGCTGACGCAACAACGCTTTCTGCTGGGCCTCGGGCAGATCACCCTGAGCCTGAGCGACCTGCAGCGCCTGCCGACGACGGGGTGCAAAAATCGCGGCATCGAGCAGCCAAAGCACGCCAGTGAGCGCCGTTATCAATACCAGTATCAGTGAAAAATCCAGATTCATAACCCGCCCTTAGCTGTCGACTTTAAGCACGGCAAGGAAGGCATCCTGAGGGATTTCCACTCGGCCCACCTGTTTCATGCGCTTCTTGCCTTCTTTCTGCTTGGACAGCAGCTTCTTCTTGCGGCTGACGTCACCACCGTAACACTTGGCCAGTACGTTCTTGCGCAGCGCCTTGACCGTTGTTCGGGCGATGACCTTGCCGCCCAGAGCCGCCTGGATGGCCACATCAAACATCTGCCGCGGGATCAGCTCTTTCATTTTTTCACACAGCATGCGACCACGGTAGACAGCATTATCCTTGTGCAGAATCACCGCCAGCGCATCCACACGCTCACCGTTGATCAGAATATCCATACGCACCAGCCGGGCCGGTTCGAAGCGCTGGAAGTTGTATTCGAGGGAAGCATAGCCTCGACTGCATGACTTGAGGCGATCAAAGAAGTCCAGCACCACTTCGGCCATCGGCAGTTCATAGGTCACCTGTACCTGCTTGCCGACGAAGTGCATGTTTTTCTGCACGCCGCGCTTCTCGACACAAAGGCCGATGACCTGACCCAAATATTCATCCGGGACCAGTATGTTGGCCAGCACAATCGGCTCACGCATCTCACGAATCGAACCCGGGTCCGGCAACTTGGACGGGCTGTCGATATGGATCACTTCACCGGTATTGAGCTCCAGCTCGTAGACCACGGTAGGTGCCGTGGTAACCAGGTCCATGTCATATTCACGCTCCAGACGTTCCTGGATGATCTCCATGTGCAGCATGCCCAGGAAACCGCAGCGGAAACCAAATCCCAGCGCATCGGAGGTTTCCGGCTCGAAGAACAGCGAAGCATCATTGAGGGTCAGCTTTTCCAGGGCTTCACGGAAATCTTCATAGTCATCCGCGCTGGTCGGGAACAGACCGGCATACACCTGAGGCTGGACTTTCTGGAAGCCGGGCAGGCCGGCCACATCAGGGTTTTTGGCGTGAATCAGCGTATCGCCCACGGGAGCACCGTGAATATCCTTGATCCCGGCAACCACAAAACCGACTTCACCGGCCTTGAGTGCATCCGTTTCTTTACGCTTCGGCGTAAAGATGCCAACAGCATCGATCTGATGCGCCTGACCGGTCGACTTGACCAGGATCTTGTCCTTTTTGCGCAGGGTACCGTGCTTGACACGCACCAGCGACACCACGCCCAGGTAGTTGTCGAACCATGAATCGATGATCAACGCCTGCAGCGGTGCATCAACGTCACCTTCGGGCGGCGGAATCACCCGCACCAGAGCCTCAAGCACGTCATCAATACCCATGCCGGTCTTGGCGGAACAGGCGATCGCATCAGTGGCATCGATGCCGATTACCTCTTCGATTTCCTGACGTACACGCTCGGGATCGGCCTGCGGCAGGTCCATTTTGTTCAAAACCGGCAGCACCTCAAGGTTCTGCTCAATCGCGGTATAGCAGTTGGCCACGGACTGGGCTTCCACGCCCTGAGCGGCATCCACTACCAGCAACGCCCCTTCACAGGCAGCCAGCGAGCGCGATACCTCATAGGAAAAGTCCACGTGCCCCGGTGTATCAATGAAGTTCAGCTGATAGGTCTTGCCGTCTTTGGCATGGTAGTCGAGGGTAACGCTCTGCGCCTTGATGGTAATCCCGCGCTCACGTTCAAGCTCCATGGAATCGAGCACCTGAGCCGCCATTTCACGGTCACTGAGCCCCCCGCAGGTCTGGATGAGCCGATCCGACAGAGTGGATTTGCCATGGTCGATATGGGCGATGATCGAGAAATTACGAATATGATCCAGGTTACTCACGATAGGGCTACCCGACTCCAGCTGAAAACAGGTTAGTAAAGAGGACGCAGTTTAACGTAAGAAGGGGGTTCAGGTCATTAGAACCGTCAAGGCTTGTCCACAAACAACAAAGGGGCCTCGGCCCCCTTGAGTACAGATTGAGTACGGACTTACTCCGGCTTGAGAGCAATGAACATGGGATTGCCGCGACGCACAACCCGCAAGGGCACCGAGCGGCCTGCTGGCAGTTCAGCAACTATGCGCTGGAACTGATCCAGGGTTTCAATGCGCTCGCCATTGAGCATGGTGATGACATCACCGCGGACCAGACCCGCACGGGCAGCTGCTCCCTCCTCAACCCGTTCAACGATAACACCGGAGCGCACATTCCACTTGTCCTTAAGCTCTTCCGGCAATGGCGACACCACCAGTCCCAGGCGGCTGGTCTCTACCGGCTGCGCCTGCTGCGCAGGTTGCATCTCGGCATCTTCGTCCGGCAAGCGGCCGATGGTTACGCTCAAGGTTTTATGACGCCCCCCACGAATTACCTTAACCTCTGCCGTCTCGCCCGGCTTGACACGCCCTACCAGCGGCGGCAGATCGGATGACAACACGACATCCTGACCGTTGAAGCTGAGGATGATATCGCCTTCCTGCAAGCCTGCTGCCGCCGCCGGGCTGTCCGGCATGACTTTGGCAACCAGTGCACCGGCAGGCTTTTTCAAGCCAAAGGATTCGGCCAAATCACGGTTGACCTCCTGAATCAGCACACCCAACCAGCCTCGCTCCACAAAGCCACGCCCCTTGAGCTGTTCGGAAACATCCAGGGCGACATCAATCGGAATGGCAAAGGAGAGCCCCATGAAACCGCCTGAGCGTGTGTAGATCTGCGAGTTGATGCCTACCACCTCGCCATCCAGGTTGAACAGCGGGCCACCCGAGTTGCCGGGGTTGATCGCTACATCGGTCTGGATAAAGGGGACATAGTTTTCATTGGCCAGTGCGCGCTCGGTGGCACTGACAATCCCGGCGGTAACACTGTGATCGAAACCGAAGGGAGAGCCTATTGCCAGTACCCACTCACCCACTTTCAGGTCTGCTGAACGGCCCACACGGACCACCGGTAGATCGTCCGCATCAATCTTCAACAGGGCAACATCGGTACGCTCGTCCGACCCTACGACCTGGGCTTCCAGCTCACGGCGGTCATTGAGCCTCACCATGACCTGATCCGCATCCTTGATGACATGATGGTTGGTCAAGATATAGCCATCGCGGGATATGATGAACCCGGATCCCAGCGAGCGGGGTGTGCGGTGGGGACGATCACGAAACTGGGGGATTTCACGGAAGAAATGGCGGAAAATTTCCGGAATCTCTTCACCGTTGGGGCCATGAAACTGACCAAAGGGCGTGGTTAAAGCCTGTGAATCCTGTTTCTGTACCGTGCTGATATTGACCACCGCGGGGGAAGCCTCCTCAACCAGCTCGGTGAAATCAGGCAGGGCTGCCGCGTTGATCAGAGGGGATAACAGGCAGGCAAAAACAAAAAACAGACTTATCCTCAGTGCTTTCATCAATTACCACCTTTTCTGTTCAAATGAGTCTGAGCAATACCGGCTGGTAACGGGCCTCATCCCTGCGACTTGATGTCAGTCGGCGAGCAAGGCCAAATCCGACCAGCATCAGCAACACAGCCAATGTGACCTGCTGCCACTCGGGCATTCCCAAAGCAGAACCCAACAGGGCGCCTGCGATCAGTAATGCCAGTGGCAGCAGGTAGATAAGCAGGGAGGCGCGAACCAGACTCCCTTCTTCAAGCCCAATCAACACCTGTTGCCCAGGTTCCACGACCAGGGCCGAGGGGTTCTGCACCTCGATTTCCACTGTTTTACCCTGCCCCCACTGAGACAGCACGCCCTGACTGCAGTTCGACTTGCTGGAGCATTTTGCACAGGCACTGGTGCGGGCAGCCATGACTCTGACACCCTCCGCACCCGCCACAGAAACAACGGCAACTTCTTCAATCATGTCTAGTTTTCGGGTTGAACCGCACTGGCGATGCGCTCGGCAATCATCAGCGGTACATCACCGACCACGGTTACAAAATGATCACCACGACGCTTGCCGACTGCGATATAGCCATCGGCCTGCGCCACGCCCTCAGGCAGACTTTGATGCCCCAACTCTTCAACGCTGACCGAGAAGGCATCACGCCCGTTGGCAAACACCATGACTTCACCATGGGGTAACAGCTCGTGGCGAATGATCGAGTAGCCCTCCGGCATCCAGCGGGTGCTCCATTGGGGTACCCGTTGAGCTGCCACCAGGTGCTGGTGTTGATCAATATACTTCTTCAGTCCATCCGACATGCGAATGACATCAGGTGACTCATAACCCGCCAGCGGAGTTGCCGAGCGCCCCAGATTGGTACGCATCAAGTCACCGTTACTGCTGCCACCAGGCAAATAAAAATTAGGGGTTTGAGAAGGCGAGTCGGCAAAATTGCCGGCACCCAGAATTACGGCCGCTGTTACGGATGCCGCCACCGCCATACTGCTGACCGAGCGCCACCAACGTGACACAGGTTTCTGTGGTTTGGCCTGTGTCGGTTCACGGTCGTATAAAGAAGGATGGTAAGTGGGTTCCTGCTCCAGTGCAGACATAACCTCCGCACTGATATCGAGCTGCAGGCCGGCCTGAGTTTCACCCTTGAGGCCGGCTCGTGCGATATGATAACGCCGCCATTGTTGCGCCAGCTCAGGTGTTTCGGCAATCTGCTCCAGCGTACGGCGCAGCTCGAACTCACCGACTTCGCCATCCATCAATGCAGAGATGGAATCATTCGCTTTTTGCATAGCTTATCCTCGAGTGCCGTGAAAGGGCATAACTCAATCTACTCGATTAATTGGCAAGCAGGGGTGCGATCTCTTTGTCGATCGCTTCTCGTGCTCGAAATATGCGTGACCGAACCGTGCCGACAGGGCAGTCCATCACGTTGGCAATATCTTCATAGCTCATGCCCTCGAACTCGCGCAGGGTCAGGGCCACTCGCAGATCCTCCGGCAGACGATCCAGCGTCGACTTGACCACACGCTCCAATTCATCCCGATACAGCGCACTTTCCGGCGATTCCAGATCACGCAGTTCCGAGTCCGTGTCGATGTAATGGGCATCATCCACATCGACATCCACATCAGGTGGCCGACGGCTGCGTGAAACCAGGTGGTTTTTCGCTGTATTGATCGCGATCCGGTACAACCACGTATAAAAGGCGCTGTCACCGCGGAACCCCGGCAAGGCACGATAGGCCTTGATGAAGGCTTCCTGGGCAACATCCATCGCCTCATGCGGGTCGTATACATAACGTCCGATCAGGCCGATAATTTTATGCTGATACTGCTTGACCAGTAGATCAAAGGCTTGCTTGTCGCCCGCTTGTACTCGCTTGACCAGTACCTGATCGCTGGCTGCCTGACTCTCGTTAGACACTCGGTATCCTTAATTAAGTCGCTGCGACTTTAATGCCCCTGTACACTGATTAAGGGCAATTTCAATTCGATGCAGTATGTAACGCCGACCTAATGCATTGCAACCTCATGTCCGTAGCAGGCACGCACTCTCTATGAGCCTGAATAGCGGATGAAGTTCCAAAAAAATTGTTGGCTGTCTTACTTACACTCATCAATGTGAGGTCGCATAATAGATCGCAGCAAACGTACGGAATGTGAATATGAGCTCTACCCAAAGTACCCCTCTGGATTACGATGTTCTGGTCATCGGCAGCGGTGCAGCCGGATTGACTCTCGCTCTGCAACTCCCTGACCACCTGTCAGTAGCGGTACTCAGCAAGGCCGATTTTGAAAGCGGTTCAACCTGGATGGCGCAGGGTGGAATCGCCGCCGTGCTTGAGCGGAGCGACAGCGTGGAAGAGCATATCCGCGACACCTTGATCGCAGGGGCCGAGCTGAGCCGACCTGATGCAGTCAGCCACATTATCAATGAAGGCCCCGCCAGCATTCAGTGGCTGATTGAGCAGGGCGTACCCTTTACCCGTGAAAACGATCACTACCACTTGACCCAGGAAGGCGGCCATTCACATCGCCGTATCATCCATGCGGCTGATGCAACCGGTCGCGCAGTGCACACTACGCTGCTGCAGCGCGCCCGTGAAGCCAACAATATCAGTCTGTTTGATCAGCATGTAGCCGTCGATCTGATTACCCGACGCAAACTTCGCATGCCTCACAACCGCTGCATCGGGGCATACGTACTCAACAATCGCAGTGGCCATATCCAGGCCTTTCGAGCCAAGCAGGTGGTGCTGGCCACCGGCGGTGCAGCCAAAGCGTATCTATATACAAGCAACAGCGACGGTTCGACCGGTGACGGTATCGCCATGGCCTGGCGCGCGGGCTGCCGGGTTGCCAATATGGAGTTCAACCAGTTTCATCCGACCTGCCTGTATCATCCTCAGGCCAAGTCGTTCCTGATCAGTGAAGCGGTTCGGGGTGAAGGCGGGCGACTGCTGCTGCCGGATGGTACCCGTTTCATGCCCGCGTTTGATGAGCGGGCGGAGCTGGCTCCGCGCGATATTGTTGCACGCGCTATCGACCATGAGATGAAACGACTGGGCTGTGACTGTGTCTACCTGGATATTTCCCACCGACCGGCCGCGTTCATCAAGGAACACTTCCCCACCATCTACCAACGCTGTCTTGATTACGGTATTGATATCACTCGGGACCCGATTCCAGTGGTGCCTGCTGCCCACTACACCTGCGGCGGCGTGATGACCGACAGTGCCGGCAGAACGGACCTGGAAGGTCTTTATGCCATCGG